>JAIETE010000230.1 GCA_019745505.1 Candidatus Obscuribacterales bacterium
GGTGATCTTCACATCACCGCCCTTGCCGAAGTCACCGGATGCAGTCACGGCAACAGGTACGGTCAAATCGGTGACCTTCATGGTCTTGTTTCCGGCAGTCATTGCGGAGAGGTCCACCGATCCGCCGGTCGCGCGTCCGTCGGCATCCAGGGTCACGGTTTGTGCGCCGCCCATCGCTTGCTTGGCCGCTACGTACTCAGCAGCCGTTACTTTCGAACCGGCAGAAAGAGTTTTCTCCTGACCGCCGATGTTGATAGTTACAGACTCCTGGCTCTTAAAGAGCTTGTCTCCGAGCGTAATGCTCTGCACCGCAGAAGTCAGATCAAGAGCAAAACCTGCATTCACGTTCACGACGTGATTGTTGATGCCTTGCTGAACCGTCTGGTTGATTGTGTCGTTGATATTTCTCTGCTCGAGTTTCAGCTGTTGTTTTGCAGCTTGCCACTCAGCTTTGCTCGCGAAGTCATTTCTATCCAGGTGATTATTATTGACGTTCTGAATAGCTTGATTCTGTATGTTGACCACGGACTCATGGCCGCCGCCACCGCCGTTACCGGCTCCGTTGATCTGGCGCCATTCTTGCTTGAACATCTGGCGCAACTCTTTGTTGTCGACACCAGGATTTTCGATTCTGAATTGTTCGAAAGCAGCGCCTCGCCCGCCCTGGTTATCTGCCAGAGCCGCGGTGGATAAGTTCGTTGACGCAATCAGCGCCGTACCCATTAATATCGAGCCAACCTTTCGCAAGAAAGAACCTGAGTTCAGTCTCTTGAATAAGTTTTTCGTTCTCATGTGAGTACGTTCTCCTAAATGTGGCGACACGAAATCCGCAGATCGACAGATCTGCGTTTGGGCTGGCGGATGACAGTGCATACTCAGCGGTCGCTAAGCGAGCAAGAATCAACCAAACCAGCCGGCTCTATTTCCTGTTGGCGTGACTCCGTTACTTTCGAGGAGGTTAGCATCGAAAGTCTCTGATGTATATGCGAATTTCTCCCACTCCCAAATGCCTGACATGCACCTTTTTTGCACACTTTCCCGTCCGTAACCAAAGAACTGGAATGGTTTTTTGTCATTTGAGGTGGAAACAAAAAGAAGACTTATTAAAAACATCGCATGTAAATATTCATACGAAGAGATATCAAATCAGCACCATGGATGCGAATTGAGTTCAGCCGTTTCGCAATTTCGGCTACGTTTTTACGACAGTTGACACGGTACAAAATGTTGCTCCGCCTTGAATGCAAAGCTTCTCGGGAATCCGGCTTAGGCAAGAGAAAATCATGATGAATCTTTTCACAGAAGCCGCGATTAATTGAGCAGGGCACAACTCTGGTCGAAAGGTTAGTAATTGGTCAAAAGGTTAGTAATGAATCTAGAGATTTTTGCACCTTGACTTTGGCAAGTCTCCAATCGGCATAGGGGGAGTCCTCACGGACTCCTCCCTGCCACACCACCGTACAAGCGGGTCCGCATACGGCGGTTCGGCAGTCATGCACTAGGTTGGTACAGATTTGGAATTCCTAAATCCTTGAAGAACGCCAATGGGAACGCCGCGTGCATAGCTGCGTGGTTGCTGGCTCTCCATGCACTGTTTGTACAGGCTGCTTGTGCAGCTTGGTGCTCTGTTAGCCCAAGCGCCCGAAGCTCCCGATAGCGAGTTCGACCTCGCTTCCAGCGTTTCCAAATTAGGCTACGAATCCGTCTTCTGATCCACTTGTCGAGAGCTGCCAAAACACTGGGGGTCTCGCAAAATCCAAAATAGCCTCGCCATCCAGTTAAGTAGATAGCCAGCTCTTTCGCGATCTCTTGAAGACTTCCTCCGCACGTTCGTCGAGTGATTAGTCTGACTTTCGCTTTCATGCGTGTCATTGCTTGCGGCGCTATTCTTCGTTTGACTACTTTTCGTCCACCAAAGGTAAAGCCTAGAAACTTGCGTTTCCAGGGCTCTGCGACCGCACTCTTGCTCGTGTTTACTTTCAGTTTTAGTCGTCTATTCAGAAACTTCGTGATGCTTGTCATCACTCGTTCGCCAGCTCGTTGGCTTCTAACGTAGATGTTGCAATCATCTGCGTATCTAACGAAGTGGAGTTTGCGTTTCTCTAATTCGCGATCTAATTCATCAAGTATCACATTGGACAGAAATGGGGATAATGGACCACCTTGCGGCGTTCCTTCTTCTGTCGGCTTTACCAATCCGTTTTCCATAACCCCTGCATTCAGATACGAACGCAGAAGTTTTCGGATGCTTCGATCTCCTACTCGCTTTGCAATCAATCCCATCAAAATGTCGTGGTTGACTCGGTCGAAGAATTGCTCCAAATCAATGTCTACGACGATTTGCAATCCACTGCTTACATGCTTCTGCGCTTGTCGAATTGCTTGATGTGCTGATTTGCCTGGTCGAAAACCGTAGCTACCCATGGAAAATGTTGAATCCCATTTGTCTTGCAGGACCTGCAACACCGCTTGCTGTATGAATCTGTCGACTACTGTTGGAATGCCCAATTGACGCTTTCCTCCAGTAGCTTTCGGAATTTCGACTCTTCTTACCGCTTTCGGCATATACGCTCCGCGCATCAACTCCTGTTTGATTCGGGACCAGTTTGCTTTCAGGTACTCCGGCAGCTGTTCGGTGGTCATGCCATCGATTCCGGCGGCCCCTTTGTTTCGTAATACCTGTTTTAGCGCCTTCTTCAAATTCCTCGGATTTAGTACCTCCTTCATCACACCATCCAGCGCTGAGTTTTCTGGTTTGATCGTCGCCATTTCCGATTCGACTCCTTCTTTCTTCGCCTCGCAAGCTTCACTTGCTTCTGGCTCGCAGAAGGTCAACAGTTGTCGCTTTTTCCGTCGCTTGTCGGTCACGTAACTCTCATCCTACTGGCTCGGCTGCCGTTCGGACCTTCAGTGTTTCCACCTACTACGTCCTCTGCTGACTTCTGCAACGCGATCGACAGTTTTCACATTCTGCCCAGTGCCGGTCGGCACAGCGATTGCAGATCTCCCGGGGTAAGTTCAATCACCTTCCTCGCACATCTGCCGAATTTACAGCAACGACCCTTGATGGATCTGGACTTTGCGCTCATTTGCGCGCTCGTCCGCTCGTGACTGCCTAGTATTCGGTTTCTATTCGTCAGATCGCGATTTTGATTCCCGCTTCCTCCGCACCCAATCTCACGATTACGCACTTGCGGTTCACTAACACTTCGCTTCCATCAAGCTGTGTAGAGGACTTTCACCTCCAGGTTACTGAACATGCCCGGCACTCAAAAGAGAAGGAAGCTTGCGCTTCCTCTTTTGGATGATCGGTTGTTGAGTGGGATACCTGCCCAGCTCCGCAGAATCAACTCTATCGTGTAGAAATTGCTTGACTGTCTGGGCTGCTTTCGGGTCCGGCAGTTTTTCCACCAATGGAGTTGATCAGATCTGTTTTTGAATCCAATCCCGCCAACACTAGCCGGATGCCTAATACTTTTGCTTTTCTGGCGCTTGCTATGAATGCGCCGCTGCACTGCTCCTTGCGCGTATTGCGCTGCGAACCTCGCTTACGTGGAGTGTTTCTTTTGCTGATGTATCAGCCTATTGCGCTCGCGGAATGTCTTCAGCAAATTGCCGTAAGACGTGCCGGGCTTGACCAGTGGAACTTCTTGGGATTGACCAGTGGGAGATAGCACCATCCGTGATGGCACTCTTCCAATTACTTCGACAACTTCCTTCGCGATCAGGCCGTTGGTTCCCCGAATTTGCAACGGTTTGCCGTCCGGCGTGTATTTCTTCATGACGATCGCCATGCCGGCGATATTCTCATCGATAAATCTGTGGAATCCGCCGCCTTCCGGACCGACACCGGCTTTTCTCAAGCGAACTATGTCCACTGGCTTCGGCAACTCGGTACCGTGATCCATTATCAATGTTCCGTCTTCGCGGAAAAAGACCGCAAATGCGTCATTGGCGAGGTCGAACATGGTGCCGACAGCAAGATTGTCAGGCACTTTTCCAAAAACTTTGTCGATACGACGCGCTATTACCGGGCGCGACATCTTGAAATTTGCTCTGTCAGGCAGGGCTATCATTTCGCCTGCTTCGGTGCGTTCGGGACGCACGACACATGCACCGCATACGGTGCCAGCCTTCTCCATAACCTTGTCCAGGCTGGACTGATCGAAATCAGCATCCTGCCGGATTGCAAGACCATCGATGAGAATTCCATCTTCGTTGAAGAAGAACACCGCATCTTCTGCAAAGCGAGTCGCCGGAACGCTAGTGCGGTTGAGGAGATTCACCAAAACAGGAATACCTTCGACCTTCTTGATCCGCTGCGCCTGGTCTCCATCCATTTTGGAGATTTTCTCGCGCATGTGGACTTCCAATTGCTCCAATCTGCCGCTCAAGGACATGGAAGAATCGGCAAATCTCGGAATGTCCGGGGTCTTGTTCGGAATACCTTTATATAGATTGTCCGGACCACACATCAGGTTCTCGATCTTTTTGACCGAATCAGCCAGGCAGCTTGCCTTTACGGTCTCATCGGTCTCGCAATTCAAGAAATTGACGACTGCGGTCGCAAATGTATGAATTGCTTTGGTCGTTTGAGCATATTTGCCCTGACCCATCTTTTGTAATTCGCCAGCCAGCTTCGAGACCTTTTGTTGGGCCATTTCAGAGCCCGGTGCTTTTGCGAGTTCAGCCCGTGCGGCTTTCAGCTCGCGATGAAGCAAAAATGGTTTTACGGACAATTCTGCCGCCTGCAGTGCGCGCGCCATTTCCTCTTTCGCCAATTCAGCGCGGTCGGGCGTTCGATTGCCGACAACGATGACTACCGGAGACGCCGATGCCTGTGCCGACAATACGGCAACATCGTGTTCTTCGGTCACAGGGCGTTTGAGCGGTTGGCTCAACGAAACCGACACCTCCGGTTTCTTCTGATTGTCGCGAGCAGGTGTTTTAGCGCTGACGGCAGCATTACTCAGCGCTGTGTTTTCACTGGATAGGTTATTCATGATTACAGGATCTGATGAAGGATGTATTTCGTGTGACATGCGACGACAATCCATGAGGATAGACAGCTAGCAGGTGGCAACTCCACCCGTTGGAAGATCGCAACCGCGACTTCTGAAAGGATGATAAGGTTGTCAGCCGGAGAAGGGAATGCGTAGAATTACTTAGTTCTTAGTAAATTTCCCATGATTGCTGTCCAAAAATTGAAAACACTGATTGCTGCTGCGTTGCTGGGCACCCCCCTGATTGGTCCGGCCAGCATGTCTTTTGCGGCTAATAGCGACTTGATTTCCGTAACAAAAGAGCCGCCAATAGTACAAATAAAGACATTCGATCATGCAAATCCCGGTCCAGAAGTACCTATCAAGGGACGGGAAGCGGCGACAACGCACTGCAGCTTCGACTATGTGGTGGACATCGGGCTGCAATCAGTCTCGAGCCGGCGCAACGGAGACATTTACTCTCACACTTTCAAGATAACGCGGCTTGCAGTGAGGCTCAATCTACCAATCACTTTCTGGCTGCCAGACACTGTCAATCGAAGACTGCGCGAGCACGAGGATGGACACCGCCAGATCTACGAAGAGATTTACAGCAACGCCGAGAAAACCGCAGAAAGACAAGCTCAAGAACTTTTGAGCGAAACTTTCATCGGGCAAGGAAAAACTTTGGACGAAGCACAGAATGATGCGAAAACAAAAATCGGAATCGAGCTGAACCGAAGATACGGCAACGAAATATTAGCCTACGCCAAGATGGTAACTCAGCTTTACGACAATGCCACGCGAAGCGGTACGAACAGAACGCCTGTATTTCTGGCGATCCGCGAATCATTTCTGCAAGCCTGGTTCATGAATCTGACCAAAAAGCGCTAATTGAGTGCTTCTAAAAGCCTCGTGCTATGCGCATTCCTCACCTGCCCATCAGTCCGAAAAGTCCAGCTTTTTCGGACTGATGGCGTGCCTGAAAAGCCCCAACTGGTGTGGGTTTCCTCTTCAGAAATGGACGCGTCATCAAGTTCCAAAAAGTAAAAGCCTGACAGAGTCAGGGTTTCGGGTCTTGCCTTCAGTACGAAAACTCACCGTTTTTCGGACAGAAGACAGGGTCTGTAATTCGAGATAGTACTCATTCCAAGCATTTGCACGCGCTGTTTCCTGGCATTCGCACGCGCTGTTTCCAGGCATTCGCGCGCGTTCTTTCCACGCATTTGCACTTGCCCTTTCCAGGCGTATGCAAGTGCACTCACAGAACAAGTTTGGAGGCTTTAGACAGACGCCAACGCCATCTGATTCGATACAGGGGATGAGGCTTTTGACTGCTCCAGTTTGGCTGTTTGGGCGAAATACTTAGGTAATTCGAGCCCTTCAACCATTCGGATGAAATAGTCGTGAACCCGATAATCGTCGGTCAATTCAGGGTGGAAGGACGAAACCAGCAGATTGTTTTGGCGTGCCATCACTATGTAAGAGTCATAGAGCGCAGCTTCATCAGGCAAACTGCCGGCAGTTTTGCCCAGACGCCCGATGTTGGCGTCTACACGCGCCATTACTTCAACGCCTTCGCCGGCCGAAAGAATTACCGGACCTCTTATAAAGATGGCATTCACAGGGTCTTCGCCCAAAACCGGGATCTGAAGGGTGGTTTCAAAACTGAAGCGCTGTGGTCCAAATGCATTTCTGCGTACCTTTATATCCATTGCGGCGAGGCGGCCTTGCGCAGAACCTTCAATCTCTTTTGCCAGAAATATTGAGCCCATGCAAGTTCCATACACCGGCTTTCCAGCATCAATGAACTCGCGAATACGGTCGAATATGGCGTCAGGGTTGTCGGCTGTCAGTTTCGCGATAGTCGTTGACTCGCCGCCAGGAATGATCAAACCGTCTACACCATCCATCTGGCGTGCATAGCGAATTTGAATGGCACGACGGCCAAGGGCTTCTATAGATCGGCAATGCTCGGCGACGTCGCCTTGTAGTGAAAGAACCCCGATTGTCGATGCCATTATCAGTTACCTCGTGGGGGCGCATTGTATGCGCCCTTAAGCGTCTTCCCTGTAGCGGCGCATTGTATGCGCCCTTAAGCGTCTTCCCTGTAGCGGCGCATTGCAGGCGCCTTTTATCTGTCCAACCGAACCGATGAGACAGCCTGCGATGAGGGCGCGTGCTACCGCGCCCCCACGCCTTCAATTACCAGCCGCGAGTGGCCAGTGTTTCGGTTGCTGCCAGGCTTGCTGCAGTGCGGCCGACCATGGGCTCGCCCAAATTGCGGCTGACCTCAGCCAGCACTTCCGGATCTTGATAGAAGGTGGTTGCCTTAACGATGGCCAGTGCACGCTTTTCCGGATTACCGGACTTAAAGATGCCGGAGCCGACGAAGACGCCTTCAACACCGATTTGCATCATCAGTGCAGCGTCTGCAGGTGTAGCAATACCACCGGCGGCAAAGTTGACGACAGGCAGTTTGCCCTCTTCGGCAACCTTAACTACCAGCTCGAAAGGCGCGCCAATTTGCTTGGCATAGGTCATCAACTCTTCTCTCGGCATAATAGTCAGGGAGCGAATTTCGCCAAGAATCTTGCGCGCGTGGCGAACGGCTTCAACAACGTCACCGGTACCGGCTTCGCCTTTCGTGCGGATCATGGCTGCGCCTTCACCGATACGTCTGAGCGCTTCGCCCAGATTACGTGCGCCGCACACAAAAGGAATCTCGAACTTCGATTTGTCGATGTGATATTCCTCGTCGGCGGGCGTCAATACTTCGCTTTCGTCAATGCAGTCTACTCCGAGAGATTGCAGAATTTGCGCCTCAACAAAGTGACCGATGCGGGCTTTCGCCATAACCGGAATGCTTACGGCTTCAATGATTTTGGAAACCAGCTCAGGATCGCTCATACGAGAGACGCCGCCTTCAGCCCGGATGTCCGCCGGCACGCGCTCCAGCGCCATTACCGCTACTGCACCGGCTGCTTCGGCAATCTTGGCTTGCTCGGCGTTGACGACATCCATGATGACGCCACCCTTGAGCATTTGCGGCAACGCTTTCTTTACCTTGTCACTGCCGGTACGAACGCCGCTGCCCTTCTTCTCTTTAGTTTCGACTGCCATTTTTTCCTCCTGCCTACTGGCTGGCATTTTCTATTCACCAAATGCGGTATCAATAGATTTCCGCGCTATCTGTCTTTGCAGGGACGGCATGGTTGCCGCCCGCGGGCGACGCATGGCGTCGCCCTACTGTTAAATCAGGACTCTTTCATTGCCTCTCTTACTCCAGGTGCTTTCTTTCGAGCGCACCCTCGAAACATCCGCAAAGAACGCTGAAAGCGCCTTAGCAAGACGTTTTACACCTTCATTGATCGTTTCTTCATCCGTCTGGATGAAGCACAGGCGCAGATATTCAGGCTGGTCTGCGCCCACGAAAAACAGTTCGCCGGGAGAGAAAGTCACCCCTTCTCGCTCAGCATAGTTTAGAAACTCACGAGCCGAAAGCCGCGCCGGAAGCTTCGCCCAGACGAAAAGCCCGCCCTTCGGAACCGTCCACGTCAAGCGCTGAGGACCGCGGTGACGACCTTCAGAGTTGAAGGTAATCGGAGAAATATACTTTTCCAATGCGCCGACCAGCACATGCAAACGCTGGCTGTATGCGCTTCTCACGTGATCCAGGTGATCTTTGTATAGACCTTCCTGCAAGTATTTGCACAATACGACTTGGGCCATGGAATTGGTGGTCAAATCACTGGAACGCTTCGCCGCTCGCAATCTTGTCATCACTTCTTGAGGTGCGACCAGCCAGCCCAAGCGAAGTCCAGGGCAAAGCGCTTTCGAGAAAGTGCCCTGATGAATGACGATGTCCTGCGCCCCAGGCTCGGCACGCAGCGGTTTGCGGCGCTCGCCATCATAAACCAGCTCGCCGACGAAATTATCTTCAAAAATCGGCACTTGATATTCGCGTGCCAGCGCTAAAAGCTGCTGCCGTCTTGATTGCGACATCGTCGCGCCGGTGGGATTTTGAAAGGCCGGCATTACATATATGAGTTTGGCCTTCTGGCGCTTGAGCACTGTCTCCAAAACGTCCATACGCATGCCTTCTTCGTCTACCGGCACGCCAATCAGACGAGCATGGCGGGCCCGAAAGTTGCAAATAGCCCAGAAATAACTGGGGTCTTCGACAATCACAACATCGTTGTCATCGACAAGCGCTGTCGAGACCAGATCGATGCCCTGCTGCGAGCCGCTCACAATCAGAAGTTCGTCATGCAAAACCGGCATCGACTGCTCGGCGAGATACTTTATGACTTCATCGCGCAGTTCGGCATCACCTTCGGCCGGGCTGTAGGCAAACATGCGATCCACATCGCCCTGTCCGACCATTTCGGAAACGATACGCTGGAAGTGAGAGCTGGGATAGAACTCTTCAGTTGGAATTCCACCTCCAAACGAAATTGTGTCTTCTTGCAATCCGGAGGCAGGAGCCTGGCGCGAAACAATCGCGTTAACCGTTTGGCTGGCTCGTGAGAATTTCTCGGCCCAAACCATTGGTCTGTGCTGGCCTGAAACGCCCAATCCACCTGCCCCACCCAATGCGCCCGCACTCAATCCTCCCGCAACCAATCCTCCCGCACCCAATGCGCCCGCACCCAATGCGCCCGCAGCCCCTGCAGCAGATTCAGCGTTGCCGGTCTTGGGCATTTCGACAAGAGATTTGACATAGGTCCCGCGGCCTACGTGGCTTTCGATTAAGCCGACTTCACTCAATTCCAAGTAAGCACGAGAAACTGTGGAGCGATCTATGTTCAGTAACGAGGCTAATTCCCGATTGGTCGGCAAACGCGACTCGAGAGGCAATTTTCCGGAGCGAATCGCATCCTTTATAGAACGAATTATTTGAAGGTAGAGATGGTCCCCACGTTTCGGGGAATCATCAGAATTGCTTTCGAGCGATACAATGTCCAGCCAATTCATGAGACGCACCTCAGTTTTGAGCTGACCAACCCAGCCAATTCAACCAATCAGGTTCAACCAAATGCTGTTCCAATGATTACAACGCCCTAATCCTGGGGACGAACAGCAATCAGCCAATTAAAGGATATATCAAATTGGCTGGCGCGACAATCCAGCCAATTTACGGTTATTCACTTGAATGGCTGGATGCGCCGGAAGGCTCCGGGCGGGCGCGCAAATCAAGCACGATGGCCAAAACCACCACCCAGACGACAAAACCGAGCGAGAAGCCCAATAACAAGGAAATCGCCAAATACAGCTGTCCGAAGAAGGAGACGAAAGTACCGGAAAAGCTCAGCAACCAAACAGGCATACCAATCCAAAAGAGCCACTTAGGCAAGGACTTTGTCATTAGCAAACCAATAGTCGACGTAAGCCCACCAATCGAATACATAAGGTTGGAAACGAGAATGAGTTGTCCAAGCGCCTGGTTGATCACAATCCAGGAATGCTGAAGGAGATCTTGTTTCAGATAGCTGGAATTCAATTTCAGCTGAACTGCAAGGTCAGACAAAACCACGAGCAGCGAAACTTGAGCATTCAAATCTACGGACACGCCAATGATTGAAAGGATCAATCCGATTCGGGTCAGCAAGCGAGCTTTCCTGTCAACGATGATGTTGAGCATCAAGAAAACCAGAACCTTAGAAACAGACGAAACCGCATTCAACAAGCAATCTAGCCGCCAGATCAATTGATGATCGGCGATAAAACGCATCAGCTTTACAGGAGAGAAAGCGAGCAAGTCACCAACCCGCACCACCTGTAGTGACATAAGCAAAGCAAAGACACTGACGATCGCAGAGGCTACACAAAACCAGCCGACCAGGCGAAAGTGCGCCCGGCCGGGCTGGATCAGTCCGGACTCTTCGTCGAAGTTTATTTCTGTGTTAGCGCTTTGGCTCAAGTACTTCCAGCCCATGCAAGTAGGGACTGAGCACTTTCGGAATGATGACGGAGCCGTCGGGCTGCTGGAAATTTTCCAATATTGCAGCCAGTGTACGCCCGATCGCCAATCCAGAGCCGTTCAAAGTGTGCAAATAACGTGGCTTTCCGCCGTCCGCCGGACGGTAACGCAAATTAGTCCGACGCGCTTGGAAATCACCAAAATTACTGCACGAACTGATTTCCCGATACTTATCTTGACCGGGGAACCATACTTCGAGGTCAAAGCACTTCTTCGCAGAGAAGCCCATATCGCCGGCGCAAAGAAGCATGCGGCGATAAGGAAGATTCAATGCTTCCAGTATAGCCTCCGCATCCGAGGTCAGCTTTTCATGCTCCTCTTCCGATTTTTCCGGCAAGCAAAATTTGACCAGCTCAACTTTGTTGAACTGATGCTGGCGGATATAACCGCGCGTATCCTTACCGGCGCTTCCCGCTTCACGCCTGAAGTTTGGCGAATAAGCAGTGTGAAAAATCGGCAAATCGGCCTCTTCGATCACGTCATCGCGATAAAGATTGGTCACCGAAACTTCCGATGTCGGAACAAGATAAAGCTCATCATCAGCACATTTATAGAAGTCACCTTCGAATTTAGGCAATTGCCCTGTGCCTTGCATGCAAGTGCGGTTGACGAGAATTGGAGGAAACACTTCGCTGTATCCGCGCTGAGAGTGGAAATCGAGCATGAAATTCATCAATGCGCGTTCCATCTTGGCGCCCATTTCCATGAGCACCGTAAAGCGAGATTCAGCAAGCTTGACGCCACGCTCGAAGTCAAAGCATCGGAGCGCTGTTCCCAATTCCCAGTGTTCTTTCGGATTGGCGATCTTGGGAATTTCTCCCCAGCGTTTTTGCTCAACATTGCCTGTTTCATCCTTGCCGTCCGGCACGCTTGGATCAGGCATATTGGGTATCGCCAGCAAAAGCTCATCGAGCTTGGTTTCCAGCTCGCTCTTCTCTTTGTCCAGAGTTTCGAGATTGGCTTTGAGTTCCTTCGATTCAGCTCTCAGCTTCTCGATGTCTTCTTTTGCCACCTTGCCGGTTTTGAATTCACCGGAAATCTGATTGCTGCGGGCGCGCAAGCCTTCCCACTCTGCAAGCTTCTTGCGAAATTGTCCGTCGACCTCGACAAGAGATCGAGTGGAGAACCCACCGTTCCGGCGAGCTAGAGCTTTCTCTACTTTCTCCATATCTTCTCTAATTAATCTAAGGTCTAACATGACTGTACTTTCTCCATATGTACGTCTAAATCAAAGCCGTTCACAGCGATTCCGGGCGTCTCCACCGGGATTCGGCGAAACCCCGTGAACAAACAAACCGACCAGCAAAACTGGTCGGAAATTCCATTATAAAGGTACATCTTGAGAAGGAACAGCAAAACCATCGCCAGCGTAACGAAGCCGATCATTAGCAGGCACTTCTTGAAGACCTCATTCACCGGTGATATATTTCAGCTTTTCCTCAATCTGAGCGCCGTTTTCAGACAATTGCCATGTCACTGGTTACCGAATTAGAACCAAGCAAAGAACTTGTTGAAAGTCCGTTTTCGACGACTAATTCCGGCAAACAAAAACAGAACAAAACTCCCGCCCCGCCGCTAAAGTTTGATTCTCGCCCGTTTTTAACCGTTATTGCCGCAATCGTTCTTGCCTGCGCAGGTGCAGAATGCCTCGCCCGCATGCTCGCCTGCATGACTGTTCCTGCAGACGGCAAAGACAGAGCATTTGACGCGAAAATGCAGCTTGCAAACAAGATCGCAAACGATAAAGACCCGGCATTCATCTTTATCGGCAACAGCATAACGAACCAGGGCGTGTATGCGGACCTTATTCAAGAACGTCTGAAGCAAAGGGGTTTCAACCTAAAAGTTCTCAACCTGGGCACGACGGGCTCCTGCATGCAAGAGAAGCTGCACTTGCTGGATGCCGCCTGCGGCCCTAATGCCGGTCCTCGCTCTCTTGTATTTCAAGTTTCTCCAGCAGAGTTTGAAGAAGAACTGGCGCTCATCTCAGACCCGAGCGAAGAATTTTTCGCGAGCTACGTGGGAAGAAATTCAAAATACAGACCGGCTTCAAAGCAAAGAAGCTTTTGGGACAAGGCATTCGATACTCTGGACCAATATTCGTACTTGTCCAGGTACCGCAAATACTGGTGCCAAAACCTGCACTACGCATTCGGCTACATAACCAACCCGGAGGCATTTCGCTCGCGCGGGCCCTTGCCCTCCGTTCACTCGCAATGTTCGCTCAAAGGCTGGAGCCCCTGGTACGGATTCGCTTCCGATGCCGATCTCGACATGTACACTCAAACCGGATTGCGCGAATTTCACGCGCGCACAGGCAAATTGCCGGCACAGGAATGGAAATGGGATTTCAGCAGAATCCGGATGCTGAGCGATTATTGCAAGGAACACCATCTGCCTCTGACATTGATGTGGATGCCGGAGCTTTCAGACAAGACATTTTTATACCGTGTCAAACATTCAACGCCGGAAAAGTGCCTCGAGAGGATAGTGCCGTGGACGAAGAGCAATGGTGCCGAGCTGCTTGATCTGCACAAGTCAGACAGCGAACCTACACACTTTTCGACATGGAATCACCACAATGCCTTAGGCGCATTGCACAATTCGGAAACCATCGCAGATTGGATTACGACGACGAAATTTGCCAACCAGTACGGTAAGGCTAGAACACAGAAATGAATTTTGTATCGTGCGATTTCATAGCATTTCTTGTCACTACTTGGGTCGCATATGCCTTGGTGCCGGCGCGTTTTAGAGCTTATATCCTGCTGGCGGCAAGCTATCTCTTCTACGCATACTGGAGCATTCCATTCATCGCCGTGATTCTATTCACCACGAGCGTTGATTATGCCGCGAGCAAATTTGTCGCCAACAGCACATCAAAAGCGCACCGCAAATTTGCAATGTTTGCAGCGATTGCATTGAACCTCGCCATACTTGGCACATTCAAGTATTCGACCTTTTTACTAACCAGCGTCAAACCACTTTTCGAAAAAATCGGACTGCACCAAAACTTGCCGGACGGCCTCAACATCATTCTGCCGCTGGGAATTTCTTTCTATACATTCGAAGCCATCAGCTATCTGGTGGACGTCTATCGCGGCTCACCACCGGCGCCTTCGTGGATCAAGTACAACTTCTTCATCATGTACTTTCCGCACTTGCTGTCCGGTCCCATTGTTCGCTTCAAGGAGCTGTACCGGCAATACGAAGCACCATTGCAGATGGCATCGAAAGAGCGCTTCGCGAAAGCATTTGAATTGATCCTGCTCGGCTATATCTTCAAAGTAATCATCGCCGACGGCGCCGCTCGAATCTGCGATCCCATGTTTATCAATCCCGGTGGAACTTCGGTGCTTGATACCTACTGTGGTGCGCTCGCCTTCGGCAGCCGGGTCTATTTCGATTTAATGGGATACACACATATTGCGCGCGGAGTTTCACTGCTCTTCAATATCGAGCTGCCTCTCAACTTCAATCATCCGATAGCAGCCGGCAATATTCGAGAATTCTGGTCGCGCTGGCATATCTCCTTGTCTCGCTGGATTCGCGATTACCTTTTTGTGCCTCTAGGCAGCCTCACATCTACACCAATGCAATTGGCATTCGTCCTCATTATCGTTATGACTCTGGCAGGGCTCTGGCACGGCGCCGGTTGGACCTTCATGCTCTGGGGGTTCTTCCACGGCTGCCTGCTCGCTTTCTATCATGCGTACCGACGTCTCTATCTGGATGTCGGACACAAATTTCCGGCAGTGAAGAGATACCTCGATCACTCGAAGCTCTACAACTTGTTTTCTCTCGTTTTGACCCAGAGCATAGTAATTTTCAGCCTGGTCATTTTCGGCTCGCCGAATCTCAAGACCGCCTTCATTCTGATCAAGCACTTAGCGCGTGTTGATAAGCTCTTTGAACAATTGGAATTTGCTTTCACGACCAATCAATGTTCCGCACTTGCCAGTGTCTTTGCGCTTGCCCTCATAGGCTATTCCAGTCCGCAACTTGTGCGCATCTATAATGCTTGCTTTACGCCATTGCCTGTCTTTGTCAAAGCGCAGACGGCAACCTGTGCCGCCCTCTTATGTTGGATATTGTCCAGCGGCGACTTCAAACCTTTTGTCTATTTCCAGTTCTAAGAGCGTGCTCTGCAGCGTGTGCGAAATTCCAGCCGTGTCTTAGTGCCGGGTTGAACTTTTTTGCTGCAGGCAGCGTCTAAGAGATCAGTCGAATTCCTCAGAGCAAGAAGGTTGGTAGAGTGAAATCGCCCAACGATGCCGATCTTTGGAAAAAACGCCTGGGAAAACTTGGCGAACAGATTGTCGCTGAAAGGCTCAGAGAACTCGGCTGGGAAATCGAAGCCAGGAATTGGCGCAATGGAAGATGCGGCGAAATCGACATAATCGCCCGAGACACACGAGATACACAAGACATATACGTCTTCTTAGAGGTAAAAACTCGCTTCTATCCAAGAGCCGAAATGGGGTTTCAAACAGCCGGATTCGACGCAATCACAAAGGGGAAGAAGAAAAAGATCGTAACATCAGCACGATGTTATCTGGCCCAGCGCGGTTTGCTCAAAACCCAATACAGATTTGACATTGTGGTTGTCGCCTTCTCGAGCAATCCCTTCCAAATCGACAATCCCGACTCCGGGAAGCTGCAAAACCCAGTAGTTACTCATGTCGAACACGCCATCGGTGGATTCTAATCTTGGCCTACGTATTTATACGAATACGCGGGAGACTTTTGCGTAATTCCACGAATTACATTGCGCCTTCCATTTTGTTAATCTGACAGTGTCTTCCCAGACCAAAATCCGAAACCATCCAATCCAGCCCACCGCCCCACTGGAGTGATAATGTTCGCTTGGAAAGAAAAACGTGACACCAGAACCAAGATCGCCAAGATCTTGTCTGGACATGAGGAAACACCGGGAGTCAATCGCCGCGCGATCGGACTGGTACCGGTTCCTCAAAACCGTGAAGTTAATGACGTCAATCAGTCGAACGGACTGAAACATCAGCAGCTCTTAGTATCCATTGAAGGAAACCATCAGACTTGCTGCCTGCGAGTGATTTCGCCATTTCATAAATCACGCGCAGCGATTATGGTTTTCCGTGGACGCGTTATTGGCTGCCTGTACGGCAATAAGAGGCTCGGGCATCAGCTCTTCGGCGCGGAAGCACTGGAAAGAGCAGTCGCCGACCTTGGACATCCGGAAAGCCTGCTCGACGCGTACATGCTGCCCGAAGACCTCGTCCTGGCAGCGGGCGCACTTTTCCACGGTAATTCGCTGATGTTTGCGCCGGACCTGACAGCCGAGCAAACTTTCGAATCTTCATGCGAAATGCTGATGAGAAGCAATATGCCCGGATGCATTGTCGTCAACAATCATCAGGACATGGCTGTCTGCATGGTCTACATTTTCGGCGGACATATCGTCGGTGTGTACTCGTTCCAAGACGGTTGGGTAGAAACCAGCTTCGAGTCAGGTCTGAGATATCTTGCGCAAAATCGCGGCGGAAAGGTCATGGCGAGTATGCTGCCGTGCCATAACGTCGAGGAAGTAATGCAGCTCTCCATCAGCCTTTCGGGACTGGCCGACCGATCGGCTCAGCAATTCGAAGGCCTTGAAAGACCGAAGAGCATCGACGAACTGCTGATGGACTGCAGCGTGCCTGAGAATGAAGCTCTGCGCAACGCGCTGCTCGCCAAAGATGATAGTAGAAGAGCGCAGTCGAATTCCGGTTCGCACAACAAGGTGCCGGACAACGCCATGGTAGCCGTGGGCTTGAGCCCGGTGCACATGTACGCTCGCTGAGAAGAGATATCTAGGATTCGGTGACTTCAACTGCTTGACCGCTCTTTGCCGTCGAGCCGACATAGAAGAGCCATGAACAGAAATAGAGTATGGCCGCAACGACCACCAAACCGCTTACGCCGATGTAAGTCGACAGATACTCCAGCAAGGCGCCGAATACCGCACCTAACAAGTTGAAGGCCAAGCTGCGCCTGGCGCTTTCAGACTGATTGAAGCAGGTTGAGAAAATCAAGCCGGCCATAAACATAGGCAGGCTTGTAACTGTCGTCACCAGTAAGTAATTGATTGCTCCGGAGTCGCCAGACACGAGGCTGGCAACCGGTATCAACCAGCTGATCAATAGAGTTATGAAAAGGCCTGCATAAAGCAAACTCACGCGACTAGCCAGCCAGTCGCTCTTCTTCATGACGAAAAAGTTTGAGAACCAGATCATCAGCAAAACAGCGTTAATAACGATTGCGGATGTAAGCCAGGTGGAGCCATACAGCAGAGAAAGGCGAGATATCGATTGCAATTCTAGAAGCAAAAACGCCGCACCCATGAAGAAGAGCTGCCAATCGCGCTTACTGGACCTGCCAAAAACAACCTTTCGACCGGCAAACAGACTGATGAGAATCACTTCCAGAACAACCGTCAGGTACGGTAAATCGACCTTCTCCGGCGTCACGTAGAGATAGGGCCAATCATCGGTAAGGACTCGCACATTTACCGGTTCGTAGTTTTTGACAATCGAAAAAGCCTTAACATCCAAGCTCGGCAGATCGAGCGTTTTCTCCTGAACTTTCTTTCCGACGGCGAAGAAGGTGTTCGGAATCAGCCAATTGCTGCGCAAATCGTTGACCATCAATGGCGTATATCCAGCCGCTTCCTTCAGAGTGGCGAATATCCTGTCCTTGAACCAGTCCTTCTTCGTGCAAAAGGAAATGACCATGACACCTTCAGGCTTCAAAAGTTGCATTGCCTGACGAAAACTCTCCGTGGTGTACACATAATTGTCCACGCGCACTGAGCCGCCTTGCCCAATCGAGGATATTGAGTCAAGGTGCGAGAAAAGCACCATGTCATATTTTTTCTTGCAATGATTGAAATAGTGCCGTGCATCGTCACAGATAGTTGTCACTTTGTCACTGGAATAGGGCTGCCCTGGATTGAATTCACGTCCTATTTGAATGATTCTGGGATCAATGTCGACGGCATCGACGTGTGACGCTCCGGCAGTAAGCGCTTCTTTTACGTCTGTTCCGCTACCAGCTCCCACGACAAGGCAATCACCGGGATTAGCCAGCTGAAATGGAAACTGATAGCGCTTGCGAAACTCATTGAGAAAAGCGTGGAGAGCAGGAATTTTGTATTCGGAATAGCGCTCGGGAGAGAAGTCCATGGCGTTCTGATAACCGCGCCGATTGGAGAAAATATTGACGCCCAGAGGAGCTTCGATGACCTTTCCGGATTCGGAGTAAACAAACCGCTGATTGACGACATCCAGGCGTTGGTATGGTGACCAGAAAGTCCAAGTTTTTACCTTTGGAATATCATATTTTTTGTCTTGCGGGTAGCATATGGTGGCGCCTTCAAAATTGTGCGCGGGGGCAAAGGCTGCGCATCCGACAGCCACGGGAAGAAGCAAACATGCTAGTTTTGCCTTTTTATCGCCACGCAGTAAATAGGGAAGCAGAATCACGAGCGCCGGAATCAGCATCGCCCATGGTGGCAAACCTAAAAATGAAAACAAGGCGAACATGAGACTGCCGGCAATCGCACCGGCAATATTGATCGAGTACGCCTTCAAGGTGTTCAGCGAATCGAACATCTGTCCGAGCCTGGCGCCCAATGCCGCCATAACAGCGAAAGGACCGCACAACAGAAGAATAATCAAGGGGGCGAAAAGTGCCAGTTGAAGCCAAACCAGTTGAGCACCGATAGTGGCCGACCCCCAATCGGAAAAACCACTCGTGGTGGGAAAGGCAAAAGCTTCCCACTTGTCCATCAAGTCCGGTACTTTCATCATGAAAGCCATTACTACAAGAGCCACCGGCAAGAGACGAAAATGCTTAGTATTGCCCAGCGCGCAACCAACACCAAGTCCCACATAACAGGTCACAAGTGGGAAGGTCTTGAAAATTGAAAACGCCTCGATGTCTCCCCCCATCCAGCGAATGACAAAAAGCTCCAGATACAAGGATGTCAAACTAAGGAAGAAAAGCTCGCACGCCGGACTGAGCAATCCTTTGGAATCGTTAGAGGAATTCATAGGTTTCCTTGGGGCAACACTAGAAAAACTCTATCACGCACAGATGGCTCATTCTAGCGATCCCAGATATGGATGCCTCTTTTGTCAAAGTAAACGGACAACACAGCCCCCTGACTGTTTACCGTATAAGTCATGTGCAATTGCGAAAGCAAATTGTCGATCAGGCAACCTTCCGGTGTTCTGCGAATCATCAGAAGAGTTCTCAAAGGGCGCGCCAACTTGAAGAAGTTGTTGTTGCTCTCATGCTGTGAGTGTCGAAAACGCCTGAAGATATTGCGCGCTTCCTGTTCTCGTCCAGCCACAAGCGCATCAGCGAGCGCTTCTAGAGTTTCCAGCTCGTGCCTGGCCAGCCCCTTCAACTCAGAGCGCAACTGAGTGTCGCAGCCGATCGCTCTTGCCCGCTGCGCCAGCCAGAGGTGCTCATGGCTGATAGGGTTGAGCGGCAGTCCATCGATGTAGACTCGCAAATTGTGACCAGGAACGACTTGACGTTGGTAAGGAAGGTAAACAGTGTGCGGCTGACCGCGCCCGTCTTTCAAGTTGGTAACCGTGACGCTGCCGTCCGGATTGAGAATTACATCGGCACCGGCGACCTTTTCATGTGCTGTTCGCCCGCCGACATTCGCCCCAACGGCTCCGGCGGCTGACGCATTGCCGCCCGAGTTGGGTCCATTACCGACTGGCGGGGAGAAAGGGATGGACATTGTTCTGGGCGGAGGCCCCAAAGACCAAGCATCTGACATTGTTCTAGACCCGAAAAAGGGGAAGACGAAGGGGGTTTGGCTGCAAGATTAAGCCAAAATTGTTAACGACACATAAAACGCCTTTTGGTGCGCTTTCTGGTCGTTTCCGCCTTAATGCTGAGAAGGTGTGCCTTCAGGCGGGTACGTAATTAGCTTAGACTTCAGTTTTGGTATTTTCTTGGCATTAGCGTGCCTACCAAAACTTACGCGACTTCATTATCTATACGAATTGGGAAATTTTTGGAAATGCCGGTTTCACCTAACACCTCAATCATGCCCCAGACCGCGAAAGTGGACTCCAGCGGACATTTGAACATCGGCGGCTGCGATACCGTCGACCTGGCGAAGCGCTTCGGAACCCCACTCTGGATAATGGATGAAGAAACCATCTTGCAAGCAGGCAGGGCGCTCAAGGAGGGACTTTCCGTCTATCCAAACGCCCGGGGACTCTACGCCGGCAAGGCATTCCTCTGCATGGCCATGTGCCATCTGGTTCGCCGAATGGGAATGGGGCTGGACGTGGTTTCGGAAGGCGAAATGTACACGGCGGAAAAAGCCGGGTTCCCAAAAGATCTGATTTATGTCCACGGCAACAATAAATCAGAGCAGGAGATTCGCAAAGCCATTCGAATGGACGGGCCAAAGATTGTCGTGGACAGCGTCTCCGAGCTGGAAATGTGCGCAAAAGTAGCCGCCGAATTGAATGCACGGGCAAAAGTCTTAATAAGAGTGATACCAGATGTAGAACCAGATACACACCATCATATTGTCACTGGTCATGCAACAAGCAAATTCGGTGTACCTCTGGATAAGCTGGACGCCGTGCTGGAGCTGGCAAAGTCAAAGAGCAAGCAAATCGAGCTATTGGGATTGCACGCGCATATCGGCAGCCAGTCGAAAGAAGTAGAACCGTTTTTGGAAACAGTGGACATTCTGGCTGACTTGTATAAGAACGCCAAAGACAAACACGGGCTTGAATTTCCGCTCCTGGATGTGGGCGGGGGATTGGGCATCACATACATCGAGGCGGACAAGCCCGCACCGATATATGAATGGGCGCGCCAGGTCGCCGAGCAAACCCTCTGCGCCTTCAAAGCACGCCAGCTCACGTTGCCGGAGCTGCTGGTCGAGCCTGGTCGCTCCGTTATAGGCCCGGCCGGCACAACGATATATACGGTCGGTCATACGAAAAAATTGCCCGACGGCACCGACTACATCGCCGTGGACGGCGGCATGGCTGATAATCCGAGACCGATAACCTACGGCGCAAAATACACTCCTGCGGTCGCAAACCGCATGAATAGTGGCTCCAGCAAAACTCCGGCGGCAATTGTCGGCCGTTACTGCGAATCGGGAGATATAATCGTAGAGGAGGCTTATCTAACTGCGCAGACTGGTGATCTAATCGCCGTGTTCGCTACCGGTGCGTACAACTACAGCATGGCCTCCAATTACAACCGCACCGGACGCCCAGCCTGCGTGTTGGTCAGCCAGGGACAGGCGGAAATAATCATAGAGCGGGAAAACAACGACGATTTAATCAGTAAGGACAGGGTGCCGGACAGGCTCAAAGATTAAACGCTAGAGCCAGAGGCAGACAACGCGAGTCGAACGGGGAGCGAGATCAAAATGGATCTGGAAAGATTGATTTCTCACCTCGATGGCGTTGTAGTAGCCAAAACCATAGTCCAGCTATTCATTATTGTCTATGCCGTGCTTTGGGTCTGGAGCCGCATTATCGGTACTCAGGCGGAAAGGCTCGTCAAAGGCGTCATTATCATCTCGCTCATTTTCCTGGCGTCCTATTTCGCCGGCTTTACTATCATTACCTCCTTGCTGCAACACTTGATCCCTGTTGCGGCGATGGCGATGGTCGTGGTCTTCCAGCCGGAGATCCGACGTGGACTGGGCTATTTGGGTCGGGTGAAAACCATTAGAACCGACCTATCGCTGGCAGACAGCGAGCAGGAAAAGCTAAAGCGTGATATCGAACAGATTATCGCCGCAGTCAAAGAACTTTCGCGCAGCAAGACAGGCGCGCTGATTGTCATCGAACCGCCCGAGGGTGAGCGCGATTACGTCAGCCCCGGAACACCGGTAAAAGCAGATATTTCGATGAATCTTCTGCTGACGATTTTCTTCCACAAGTCACCACTGCACGATGGGGCTGTAGTTATCAGAAACGACAAAATCGTCGCTGCAGGCGTGATCCTTCCTATGACCTCGAATCCGAAGCTCAGCTACAGGTACGGTACTCGCCACCGTGCAGCTATCGGTCTTTCCGAGGTCTATGATGGGCTTTGCATTGTCGTCTCGGAAGAAACAGGATCAATCTCTGCAGCCAGCCGGGGCATGTTGGTCCGTTATCAAAACGCCGACGAACTGGCAGACCCGATCGAATACCTCTATCACACGCCCGAACAGAGCGATAAAGCAACCACGCCGTGGCAGTCCTTCCTGAGCATGTTCAAGAAGGGCAATGAATCCACTCAGGACCTGACAGAAATTCACCACTTCACCGATTCCATGCCCACCGTTCCGGAACCTGTGGTGAAGTCCACTGACACCAGGAGCACCGGCGGCTCGCCGAGACCTGAAACTTCCGATGGAAGCGTGACAGAAAGCGCTAGCGACTCTCCAGCGAAAAAAGAAAAGCTAGCGAGCAAGACAGAGCAAGCGACCGAAGATACATCCGAAAACATCTCTGAGTACAAAGACGAACCACCAGTCATATCCGAACTTCCTGCCGTAGGCGATGTTCAGCCCGCACACAAAGGCTCTAGCGAGGTAGATACGCTGCCTCCGGCAAATGAAATCAAGCCGCGCACTACATTCAGTGGCAAAGAAAAACGCAAACAAGAAAGACGCACCACCGACTTGCCTTCGCCGATGCCCTTCGAAGAACCCGAAGGCGTGCACTAATTCTTTCAAAGCATGAGTACGGAACGAACAGCTTTAGCAACATTTTGCGCTTTTGCAATCGCAATTTGCTCACAGTCATTGGCAATTGCCGACACTTCATACGATCTCTACCTCAGGCCAGGGCTTCTAGAGAACAGCTACGCTTCCTTAGAAAAGGAACCTTGGCGCAATGGCTTACTAGAAATAAAGCAATATTGTGAGAAGCCAGAATTGATTGGCATCTACGACATCGAAACACTGGGTCTGCTGTGGATTTCGAAATTATCTCGCTATCAAGATAAAGAGCGAGTCGAGAATTGCGAGCAAGACCGAGAACGCATCAATTCATCCGAAATCAGTCACTACCTAAGCATTCTGAAGGTTCTGGGGTGGGCTAACCAGAGCAAATCCGAATCTGCAGATTCAAGATTAACGCTGTCACCGCGCTTCAACAAGAAAACAGAACAAACCCTATACGAAGAAGCCGTGAAGCTCGTACGCTCCTACAGCCAGTATTACCGCCCTATCAAAGAAAAAGGCGCTTTTGCCGAGCGTTCGACTTTGCTCCGCGAGGACTTGACTAACCATGCCGGTGAAGCCGCAGTCCAAGCAATGGAAGATGACTATGTGGAAGGTGGAGACAAATTACTAAAGTTGACTCATCAGCACCTCAAAAAACTTAGGACTGAAGAATTGTCCTCTCTAAACTTTGTACTCAATGAAGCAAAAGCCGTTTCAACGTTAAGGCACTTTAGCGATACAGCAAGCGCTTCTGACGCGAAGGTGCTTGACCATCTTTGGCAAGACATGGTGGATAGGAATTATGAAATTCAAACGGCTCTGAAATCTATGAAAGAAAGGTTTCCCCAATCCATAGAAGAATCAAATTGGGAAGTGGCTATAACACTTGAAGAGGAAGACAGAGATTGGCTCTCAAACTTGCCTACAGTAAGACCAGCGGGGTTTGGACTCTTACTCGGCGACAACCCAAGATATGCCCCTTACTGTAAACAGTCCAAAGTACAGTTACATGAAGGGGATATTCAACTAGTCGTAATTTCGGAAGGTGTTGCTGATTTGATAAGCAGCTACATGAACTTGAAGGAAACTCATTTGACTCTGGTCAAATTAGAAACCGAGCGTTCAAAGCATAAATCCACAGGTTTCACAAAGGGCTTTCTAACCAATTCTTTAGAACAGGGGAAAGAAAAGCTATCAAAACTTGTCGGAGCAGAAGCAGTCGGAAGACTCCAAAAATCTTGGAATCAATGAAACCATGATCGTTCTTCCCTTTTGTTGTTTGCCCTCTCCAGGGTTCTAAATAAATCTAGCTTTGCGAAGTTCGGTATCGTGAGCCGTTGCTGTTTCGATTGTCGCGAAATTGGGCTCCTGCCCTAAAACGACCTGGCAGTAGGCCTCGTACATTTGGAATGCACAAACTGCGGGTGGATACTTCGCTCCGCCTGTCCCCATTCCGACAAACACTACAGACTCAATCTTCGTGCCGCCGTTCTCATTAGCTTCGCGTATATGCGCGGCAATAGCCCGTAAAGCCGCTCGCGTAGCCAGATAGGTATTGACGTTGGTATTCGTCTGGCGAATCGGAACACGCACCGTAGGAGCCACCACAACAAACTGAGGCTTGTCCATTCCGGACTTGATGATCTCAGCTTGACCAACAGGCAACTCACCTGCGTGTTTGTCCTGAATCATTTTGCGGATGCGGTTTTCCAGCTTACCCTGACTGACTTTATTGAGGCAGTCTCCGAGACCGCCTTCCATGATTCCGAAGCTGTTTGCAGGGGTCACGATGGCGGTCGCGTCAAGCTCCATGACGTCGCCCTCACTGATCTCGACTCTTCCTCCTCGGCTGAAAAACTGCTGCCAGGCTTTCACGACCTCAGGATTCAAATCCCGCAAATGAAATGTAAGCGCCATGCGCGACCCCTTTATATAGACTATGATGCGCCGACTGCGGCTGTTACTTTGTCCTTCTCACCATGCCGTTCGGGACATTTCCCGTCCTTCGGCACCATGCGTTTTTCTTTGCCGGCCGCTTTGCACTGAGCGCACTCTTCCAGCTCTTTCAAGCAACGGGGGCATTTACCAGTGTCCGGCGTGACCGGGCAATTGCAACCGCAGCAAAGAAGAATTTCCGGTGATTCGAAAATACAGGAGTCGCTGCCTTTGGTGCACATGGTCAACTTTTCCAGAGCGGCGCTGCAATATGGGCAGAGGTTTGTCCAAATTGAGCCGCAGTCCGGGCAGAAAGTTTTACCCGTGCTTTCTTTGCCCTGCTTCACGACCATTGTTTCAGGATTTTCCTTGCCAAGGGTAACGCATCCGGGACACAAAGTCTTCTTTTGATCGACGACGGTGCCGGGTGGAATCGTTTTTCTCTGGGCAGACTTCTCCTCCACTCCGTCAATCACGCCGCGGCATTCAGGGCACTTGCGCGAGCCTTTATCGATTATCTGCGTGCACAGAGGACAGAGCATTTTGCCTTTGACGATAAGCGTCTTGACGCCGTCCAGCGAGCAATGCGGGCAAAATTGCGTATCGTCATCGCAGCCACCGATATCGTGTCCACGATCGCATACTTTGATAGTGACACGGTCGGGCGACTTGTATGACAGCCACTGCAGATACGGGTTGGGTTCAGGCACAAACTTCACGTCTGTGTGCATGGGATTCAACTTACGATCAGTATTTTTGTAATAATTTTCGTAATCGCCGATCGTCGCATACGAAGCCAGCGAATAGAGCGGATCGTACTGTTTCACGACCACACGCGGCTCAACATCAGACAATACAATGTCTGTGGTGCGGAAATTGGGAATGTGTTTTTGCACATCACCAACGATGTTTTCCGGCAGCTTAATACCGTTCAGTCCCAGGAATGTCACCGGCTGGCTGGCCGAGCCGATTTGATGGGTCTGAACGAACCAGAGCGGGTTCGAATGTTGAACCATAAGATTCAACAAATTCTCAGAGCCGAAGTCGAGCAGCAAGCTGCGTCCATCGGCTGTCGTATATGCTGGCTCTTTCCACTTGCCGGTTTCTGGGTTGATGTTGAAGACACGCGGCAAAAGCTTAGTCTTAACGAAATTGCGCAATTCGGATTCCATTTTTTCTTTGCGCACTTGATCTGTGAGCGAGTGATCAAACTGAATCTGCAGCAGCTTATAGCTCAATTCTGCTTCTATCAATGCCTTTACTTCGCTGGAGAAAGTGGGCACCACTGCTTTCCAGTCGCCCTTGTGCCATAGCGGAGCAAGCAGGCTATCGACAAACTTTTCAACTTCTTTGCGCCCGATCAGATTCTTATCGATGAGAATACGCTCTTGAGTCATGTCGCCTAGATCCGCGACGGTCTGGTCAAACTCTGCTCCCAGGTGGTCATCCAGTTGTTTGATGTTGTCGACCAGTCCTTTCACCTTCGCATACTGCTTCTCAAAAACTTTGTTCAGTTCATCATAGAAGCCAACCATCAGTCTGTGCGCTCGCAACGAACGACCGCGGCTGTCGTAATACTCAGACAAGCGCTCTAGCAGCACTTCAATAGTGTCGCGAAGAATCGGAAGCTGAACGTCATTGCCGACGCGCTGAAGCGAGTCGAGGGCTTCTTTGACCTGGCGGGTCGGATCACCTTCCACCTGCGGCACCGATGTAACTTGCTGCAGTTTCGACTTGCAATTGGCCATCAGCTCCTCAAGCCACTCATAGAGGAAGACATAGCCGCGTTCGGGATCGTCGGCAAAAGCCTTGAACGATTTCTCCAACTCCGCTGCAACAACTTCGAGTGTATTCTTGCGGCTGGTTAGCGCGTGTTGCTCCCCTTCAAGTGGGCTGTTAATGTCTATGCTTTCACTGAGAGCAGCATCGACCCACTGTTTCAGCTTGTTGACACAAGCAGGTCGATTGATGCGAAACTCTTCATGAAATGGACGAGAAAGGAAACGACCATAAGCCGGATCCATACTGAGGCTGTTTTTCAACGTCAAATCATCTTCAACTTTCGACAGATAATCGGCGAAGAATTGCTTTGCCAGAGCTTTTTCGGTAACTTCCGGATCAGGTCTGAGAAGAAAATCGATTGCCGTATTACACAGGCGAGATTCAATCATGTCCGAAAAGTGGCTTATCGGTGGAACCTTGACGGAAGAGACACCGACGGCAGAATAAGACTTGTAGAAGGTTCTATCTTCGACTGTTTCCGGGTCGGAGATGGACGTGAAGATATTGCTGAGGATTGACTCGCTGCGTTCGGTCAGAGGTGAAAGAACATCAGTGACGATCGCTTCCGACATATACTGAGCGACTCTGTCATCAACGGCAACCGGTTTATCGCCTGAGACTTGACGCTGTGAAATAACGGCTCCACGTCGGTTTTTGTTGCTGAAAAGGAAGGTGAAATCGAACGGCGTCACGTCACCGGAAAAATCTACAAAGGTATGATCTTTGCCGCGAATTTTGTATGAGCGCTTATTGCTGTTCAATAGATAATCGAGCTCGCGCAACGCTGCATAACCGTTAGCGTAAATGCGCTTGATGTGAGCATTCTCCACCACCGGTTCATATACTTCAGGCATGACAAACATACCGATGAATCTTCTTGTTGAAGGATCTACGCCGCAAATTTTTCGCAGCATATATGCAACATCCAAGAACATGCCACTGCCGGTGCCACCACAGATCGAACAAATGACATAGACGAACTGGAGATTTTGGTCCACATCAAAGCCAGGGAAAGACTCCCAGGAGGCAGGGTCGGACACATCGTGCGCAGCCTGCTGTAACCAGCGATATGTAGTGTGGAGATTGTCACCCTTGTACAGACCGATTTTTCCGAACATACGCACCTGTCCGGAGCCGCGCGCCGCTTTCGGGAAATCGACTTTCAAATCCGGGTCAGGATACCAATCAAGAATGTGCTTGTTTTCAGGCGCAGTCAGGTTGCTAATCACCTGCGGCGTATCGCTCTGGTCGATCACTCGCATCTCAGTATTGCCGAGATTGATATACTCGCCGGTCGTCTGACTGATAACTGGAGGATTGTTGACCCCAGCACTATCTGTGTCGATCGAGAGCATACGTATCCATGGCAGCTCCTCGACCCCATAAGTATCGAAGATGCGCCTTTTCAGGTGCGTCAGCGCTCGCTTCCCTGTTCCACCGAGTCCAACTACCAGCGACGGGATTGTTCTAATTGCCATGACTTTCGAGTCCTCTAAAGTTTGCCTTTGCTGACGACCACCGGACCAACCAATTCAAACCAAACAAAACTTGCTACGTGCACGCCCTGAGCGCTCTGTCTCAGGTTGCGAGCCGCCAATCAACTGACTCAGTGCTTGGAAAGCAGAAAGTTTCCTACCAGTGCCACCAGCGCAACGCCGCCGGCCGCCATGCTGGAAACATTTGCTACCTTGGTCGCCTTCTCCGGCAACCAGCGATTGAATTTCACGAGAATTGTGTAAATGCCGAACCTGAGAGCAACAGCGATGAGAATGCTAACGATTGCAAGAATTCCATACCACCACGTAGTGTCCATGCTCTTTAACGTCCTTCCCCTTGTCAGGTCAATTGTGATTGTGTTTTTCGTCTTCTAATTAATAGGCATTAGCCCGCTGGGAATATTTCCTAAACGCCTAAATACAACTCTTAAGAATCTCACAAGAATTGGCGTCCCTATTGGGTTTACGGATTTAAATGACAAGGATTTGAAAGTCTATTGCCGGCTGCGTTTCAAGGTTGAGAGCCAGAGGAAAATACCCAATCCGCAGACGATTATGCAAACTATGATGAGAGGAACAGCAACCGGTGCCACCTCCTCCCATGGACTCGGATCGACGGCCACTTCAAAAGGAATTTGACTCGGCGCCATGGTCTCCGAATCTCCACTGACTTTCACCGCCAGCTTGCCCGCGTAAAGACCAGGCTTTTGCTTTGCGGGAATCGCAATGTTCATCTTTATCGCTTGCTTTTCGCCCTTGGAAGCATCATAGGTAAATTTCAGAGGATTGCCGTCATTGATATTAGCGACATCGATTTTCTCGTTCTGATAGACGGTCGCAGCCGACTTACCCGGTTCTGCTTTCATCAGAGCAGACTCCGGAATCACCTCCACATTGACGGCAGTTTGGCGTTTTGCCCCCTGCGATTGGCCGATGGTGCTGGCAATCTCTACAGCCGTTGGTTCAGGCCAAAAGAAGCCGGGCTTTTTTACTTTGACCTTGATGCTCTCAGGCGTTACGACCAATCGGCTCGGTACGGAAACGACAAAAGGAACATACTGAGGCACGCGCGCAGTAGATGCCATTTTCAGGAAGCCGAGGAAGTGTCCGGCAGGGCAATTGCTGTGCGCTTGAACAGTCACCGGCACGAGGTTGGTTGGCTTATCTCCCTCATACTTTCGACCTGGAATAATCGGTGCAAGAACGACATCCGGCTGCGTCATGGACACTGTCACTGCATCGGAAGGAAGACTGGCAACCAATCGGATGCCGCTACCGAGCGCGGATGATGCCGCCAGTTTGCTCAACTCTCGAGAGCGGGTCCCGGAATCGACGGATTGGGAACACTCTTCCACTCTGCCGACTTCCTCGGCATAACACGATCTGAGCTCCACAGGAAACGAGCAGTCGGACATTCCATTCCCATCGACATTGCCGAAATTTATGACGCCCGCTTTCATCCCTTTCTGATTGGGCGCCGCATCGCCTGCGGCAGCAGCGTTCGAAGACGAAGCCAATACAATTTCGCCCTTCAGACTCTCCACCGTTCTCTTGAGCGCGGCGAAAATTCTGTCTGAGACAGTGCCACCAGACTGAGAATTGACGTCGATAAACTCGCCCCCAATGAGAGTCGCCAATTCTTTAGCCGTAGTTGTTCCAGCTTTGCTGTCAGGCAATCTTTGCAATCCGACAACACGTGTCTGCCAGGTATCGACGCCTACTTTCTCTTTGGAAATTCGT
Organism: Candidatus Obscuribacterales bacterium; assembly: GCA_019745505.1. GTDB lineage: Bacteria > Cyanobacteriota > Vampirovibrionia > Obscuribacterales > Obscuribacteraceae > QKMZ01. The sequence goes on from JAIETE010000230.1 coordinate 29,656, forward strand.
TTTTCCAGCAAAATCTGCTTCGAGACATCGCGCACTTTATGTGGTGCCCCTGCCGGCGGCTCGTCCCAACCGTCTGTGAACATGACAATGAATGTCATCGTGCAAGCATCGCCCTCTTTTGCCATTGCACGAGCTTTTTCAACGGCTGCATGCAACGCGCCGCCCATATAAGTATCGCCGTGCTTGTCGGCAGAAAGAGTTTCAGGAGAAACTATTTTATCGATCAACACTGTACGTTGAGTTTGGTCGGCAAGTTTTGCCGGCCAATCAGCTTTCTCGGTGATCGCAGTGCCAAATGTTATAAACGAAACCTGGCTCGCTGGACCTATGAGACGGCTGTCTTGGACCATCTGCTTCAAAGCCGAACGCAGCGCTTCGAAGAGTGTAATGTCCTTGCCGTCCGGTCCTTTCACCATTGTCGATTTGAGCACCATGCTGCCGGATACATCGACAAGGAAAATGAAATTGACCGGTCGCTCTCGCTCTTGCGCTGCCAGCGCGGCAGAAGGAGCCAGCACCGGTGCCAGAAGCAGAGCAGCAGGCAATAAAATCTGTGCAAGTGAGAACATCATCGTGCTGAAGCAGGCACACAGCGCAAGCAAAAATGCAAAAACTGCATTTACAAGTTTGTCTCGATTTTTTCGCCAGGCGCTATCGCCCGTCCAATTCACCGAAATCTTGCGCTGATAAATTTCACTGCTTCTCAGTGATTGCGCCATTTTTTCAGAACGCTCGAGTTGCCGATTCATTACTCGCTGCCGAAACCTGTGTGACTAACCATTCAATTCTTCAGCAATGCGCCTGGCGGCATCACGCTTGTCACTGGCACGGGTAATTGGACGGCCGACTACTACATAATCTGTGCCCATCGCCACGGCATCCTTAGGAGTAACGATGCGTTTTTGATCGTCTTCGGAAGCCCACGTAGGACGAATTCCAGGCGTAACGATAATAAAGTCCTTGCCGACCTTCTCTCTGATAATTGGAACTTCCTTTGCCGATGCGACCACACCGTCCGCGCCCGAAGCTTTTGCAAGAGACGCATAGCGAGCCACGACTTCATCTACTTTGTCGGAAATTCCCAGATCGTTGGTCAAAATCTCTTGCGAAATACTTGTCAGAACAGTCACGGCTAAGAGGATAGGTCGCTGCACTTTTGCCGTGTCAGCCGCTTCATGGGCAGCTTTCTGCGCGGCTTTGATCATCTCACTGCCGCCCTGCGCATGCACGTTGAACATCTGCACGCCGCGTCCACCAATCTCTCTGGATGCAGCCGCTACTGTGTTGGGTATATCGTGAAACTTTCCATCGAAGAAAACCGGCGCTTCGAGCTTCTTCAACTCGTCTAAGAGTTTTGTGCCGCAGTGTGTGAAAAGCTCAAGACCGACTTTAAACATGCCGACCTCTTCGTTCAGTTCGTCGACCAACTTGAGCGCGTCGAACATGGTCGGCACGTCGAGCGCCACGATAAGCCTGTCTTTACCTTTCAATTCAGTCATTTTCGCTGCTTCTACTTTCTGCACTTGGGTTTCTTCCTATTTTGCACGGACCTGGGTTGCCGGTCTCTTACCGGCTTCGGGAGACGCTAGTAGCTTCCCTGCAGTTGGATTGTCATCAACCTCACAATACGGCCGACAGCTAAAGGGTAATTGATGCAAACAAAAAAGACTTGGCAAAATGATTGCCAAGTCTCAATGTCTTGATTCAGAACGCCACTAGCTTTTAGCTGCCAGATTTGGCGCCTTGCTTGGCGTAGCGCTTGACAAACCTGTCTACGCGTCCTTCGGTGTCAACAATCTTTTGTTGTCCGGTGTAGAACGGGTGGCAAGAGCTGCAAATTTCTACACGGATATTCGGTTTGGTTGAACCGGTAAGAACCTCGGCGCCGCAAACGCAGGACGCTTTGATTTCTTGGTACTTAGGATGAATGCCTTCTTTCATATCTTTTATTTCAACTCAGGTTGTGTGGGCCCCGAAAGAGCAACGTGGTCTCTTGCAGTTAACCCGGTCTGTTGATGACGGGTCGACTATGCCCCGGACCAGAACGGTGGCAGCGCATAGCGAATGTTTATGATAGCAGACCGCATTTAATATACGCTCAAACGAACATTCTTTGTTAATACGGATTGCAAATGGGCGTTAAGGCGATGTTTCGCCGGTGGCCGGCGGCTCGCCGACCACGGGAGGCGAGCTGCCGCCCCGTCTGACGTTGAACACAACTGGCCGCAGGTTCAGTAGTTGATCGGCTGCTGTATTTCCAGACCGTCCGAAGATGCCACCAGGCGTTTACCTTCGACATTGAGGAAGACTTTGTGCTCCCCCACGACAGAGACAACGGTTCTCTTCAGTTGCTCCATGCGGGTTTCCATGGACGCGCCCCCACCACTGGCGGCAAATCGGCGCGACAAATCAATCTCGTAGTCATCGTCTATTGCCCGCACTCCAAGAAGGATAGTTCCTTTGGGAATCTCGGTAGCCAGCCCCTGTGCCTCTTCCTCTCCCGTCGGACCATGCAAGAGCTCAATCAGAGCAGCCTCGAGCTTATCCTTGCCGGATAACTTACGACTTACTTTGACCAAATCAAGTGTCTCAGAGCCAGGTTTTACAAACCATACTTCGGCTGTATTGCCCACCAGTTCTGCTTGAACAGTTGGTTCGGCATGCATTTGCTGCGGATCGGCTGAACCAGTCAAAATCTTGCGCTCCGCGCAACCGGTGAGAAGAACAGCTGAGCATGCAAAAACGCCCACGGCAAGCTGAACAAGTCTTATCGCTCCAGGTTTGACAACCATCGATTCCTCTTTCTTTTCGCTACTGTCTACACTTTAGCGGGTCTTCAGCCCAATGCCGGCAATTCCCGATGAATTTGTTTGAGTATTTGTCGAGCCTGAAACGGGTGGATTTTTCGGCGCAAGAATGAGCCGGCCCTCACCTGTCAGTCCGTTCTGATTTATGTCGAGCGCACTCAAGCGAAAAGCGTGATCGCGGCGGTCCATTCTCCTCAAATCGATGAGCGGATTGAGCAGTTCTTCTGCAAAAGCGGCAAACTTTTCCGGCTCAATAATGTCGTTGCTTTCCACTTTCATATCGGCAATCTCGACTCTGTCGTCCCCTTTGAGTTTGAGCTTGCCGGTGATCTTGAACGGCACTCCGGTTGAATCATCAGCCCCTTCAGCCTTCAGAAGTGCCTCGATACGAACGTTATCTTCGACAATATCGACTTTCGGATTCACTACTTGTAATTGCTGCGCGCCCAGCCCGGGCAAATCCAAATTCAGACCACGCAAAGATTTCGCGACGTTTTCGCTTTTCAGAGCGCTGGTAATTTCATCCTTTGTTATCGCAGCCTTCACGCTTACAAGGACAGGCGCCTTAAGCTGAATATGGCGTTTGTCGTGCAAATCAACCCAGATTGGCTGCCTGGTGGAGGCATCTACCGTGCCTACATTGACACCTTTGATATTCGCGCCGATAAGCTTGCAATCGACGCCTTTGACTTTGCCTGCAAGAAGATCAGTAAAACTATATAGCTTCACTTTCACTTTTACATCGCCGCCAAGCTTCTTTTTGAGAACCATCTTGGCCGTCTGACCAGCCACGACAGATCCCAAAAGATTCAGCCCAGTCACGGTTTGCAGCGTCCGCGAGATTTTTCCGGCAACCTTGAAAGGCGGCTGATTTTCTTCAGGCTTCTTAGCAGGTGATGGAGCAGCAGCATCGGATTTGGTGGCAGAAACTTCCGCCGAATGAGCAGGCGATACGACGATGGAAGACAGCGAAATTGCTGCAACCAGGATTGAAACGCTTAGTCGCTTTCCTGATGAATTCATCGGCTCAATCCTCCCCACCAGGCAGGAGTTTTCTCCTTCGCAAGCGACACACTGTTTACGGTTATGGTGCTTTTTGTCTCACCGTTGGCAGGGGCAGCCGGATAAAGTACCAATTGCTTTATACGGCATCCGGGCGGCAGTTCGCAGAGTTTCAATTCATAGCTGCACGAGTGGGTTTTACTGTCATCCGGCAACGGAATACTCATCGTTTGCGGCTTTCCTCTGTCAGGCACAATGGATACTTTCAGTGAACGTCCATACATTCTGCCCGCGGACATCGATACGACCAGATGACTGAAATCATCGGCAGCGATAGGTTTTTGCGGAGTGAAATACATTGCCCAGTAGTCCGAGCGGCCTTTCTTCGAGCCGCGAACATCCCTCGGCACGTCAACGACAAGGGGCGCACTGCGCCATTGCGAAGAAGAGAGCGAGGGAAGGACAAGCTGTTTGCTCTGATCGAAGTTTTTTCCAAACGAGTCATTCAAATCGGTATTGACCGGACGCCAAAGAACTTTGTCTTCCTGCAAACGCAGTGCCATTGCCTGATTTTCAGCGTCGCTTCGTCTTCGAAGTTTTACATCGATAGAGGGATATTTGAATACAGAGAGGTCGTCGCCACCAAACTTATTACCGTTCGATGTGAACAAAAGCGTTATCGTCTTTCCTTTATATGAAGAAAGATCGACATCGATACCGTGCCATTCTCCAGCCTTCATCGCGTTCTTTTCAAACAAGTGCGTTCCGGCAGCAGACGGGTCGGAATTGTTTTCAACAACAGCAATTACCTTTCCTGTGACACCATCAGTGATGGTCGGTTTCGAGTTCTTGTTTGGATAACCAATCGAATAGGCACTCTTCAACTTCGCAGTAATCAGGTCCGAGGGCAAAGAAATTGTCCAACTGATTGCATTGGGGCTGTGAACATAAACGTTGGCATGTTCGTAATGTGACCAGGGCACTGTGTGATCGACGG
>JAIETE010000250.1 GCA_019745505.1 Candidatus Obscuribacterales bacterium
GCCGCCTGAATACTGAGTCATACACCTTCTTGCCTCGCAAAGATTGCGAGGTGCATTCCCTCTCTCATCAGACCTTTTATTGACCTCAGTGACGAGTGCGCCACTCTATAAAATTGGGGTCGGTGCGATTCAAAGCCTTAAATAGCGTTGCCATATACCTGTGCTCCGGAGTCATAACACCACCATTGTCTGCAATTGATTTGATTAGGTTTCTCTCGCCAGTTGAAATTCCGCCGGACCTAACCAACGCTTGTAACTCTTGAGGGCTAGCAACCGCTGCTTGTTCAAAGAAGGAAATTGTCTTCTGCTGGAGCCTCGCTTTCATATCAAGGGAAAAGGCGCCAGTGCTCCAGAAACTATTTTCCGCAAGTGTTCTTTCTAAGTTGATAGCTTCGTTAGGACCCCTGAGACCATAGGCAGCGAACAAAGCGGTATTCACTACTTCACCGATGGTTTCCTTCAGCGCTCTTTCTTGCGCAGTCAAACTTGCTGGATCAGCATTACGCAGTCTATCGCGAAGTTCGGGATTGCGGGCGAAGAGTGATTCTATGACCGGCATTGATTGATCGATAGAGGCATTTACCATTCCATTTCTGAGAATCGTTTCCGGCAAATCTACCTTGGGGCGTTCTCCAGTCTCCGCAACCTGACTGAGAAGCGCGGATACATATCTCTGAGTTGGAACATCCAGAGTGCTCACAGCAGCATCAATCGACCTCCGGAAATTATCATCTGTCGAATAGCGGCGTGCATCCTCAGGAAGCATGCTCTCTACAGCAGCAACAACACGCTGCGAGTTAAAGGTCAAACCAGACGGACCAGGTCTGGCTGTATCGTAAATACGGTCAGAAAGAGCACTTCTTACAGATGGTTCACCCCGCGGCTTCTCATCGTTTGTTTCTGGTGCGAAATCGAGTTGAGGAAGTATATCGGCGGCAGTCGAGGAAGAATTACTTGGTAAGAGGCTTTCCGGACGTGACATATCAGCATCTTTGTAGCAATTTGTTGATGCATGGGCACCTACAGTTTGCTCTGGCTGTTCTTGTGATCGACATGGGTTTTCCAAAGTTTGAGGATTGGACATAATTGTTCCTTCCTAAAAACGGTTACTTATGAGCTTCTCAAAAGAACTGGGAGTGCATGGTTGCCCCGGCTGGTTGGCGTGCCAGGAGGAGCGTGAGAAGGCATTCCCGCTGGGTTGGCGGGTTGCCTTGGGTGTTTCGGAGGGGGCGGTTTTCTTGCGTACGGTTATAGGCGATCAACCGTGCGAAATATGTGAGTGAAGCAAAACGCCACCCAGTTGCGAGTTTGAGGAACCAGAATCCTACTTAGTAGCGGTTTCCGGCACTTTTACGCCGAGTTCAGCAGCCATCTTCAAGTCGGCTTCACTGGCTTTCAAATTGCCTAAGGACTTGTTCACGAACCCGCGCAGGAGGTACGCGTCGCCTTTCTTCATGTCCAACTCAAGGACCTTATTCAAATTGCTCAATGCATCCTGCAATTTGCCCAAAGCCGCTTCGTGATTGGCCAGAACAACCAATCCCTCGACGCTGTTCGGCTTCAATTTCAACGCTTCAGTGGCGTCGTCGATTGCCGCTTGATGGTCGCCCAGTAAGCCTTTTCCGGCGGCACGGCGCACTAGGAGTTCATAAGTGACCGGTCCCAACTTTATCGCTTGCGAATAATCGGCAACAGCATCGGCAATCCGGTTTAATTTGGCGAGCGACAGCCCCCTCAGCCTGTATGTCTCTTGAAAGCCAGGATTCAGCTCAATCGATTTGTTGTAATCTTCTACGGCTTTGTCATCCTTGCCTAACTTCGCGTAGCACTCACCGCGCTCGGCGTAAAGCTTGTCATCATTTGGAGTGCGCGCAATCAATTCACCAATCAACGGAATTTTCTTTTCGATTGCAGCTGTGTCAGGAACAACCTTAGCCAGCGGCTCCTCTTCAATCAGCATGTTTTGCGCGTTGTCCGAGCTTGCAGCCCCAGGCTTGGATTCAGAAGCTTTCGAATCTACTGCTTTTGTATCCGCGGCGTTCGTATCAGAAGCTTTCGAGTCAGAAGCTTTCGAATCAGCCGCTTTCGAATCAGCCGCTTTCGTATCCGAGGCAGACCCTTTTGCTACGTTTTTGACGGTTTCCTTTACGGTGCCTTTACCAGCATCCGCCGCCATTACAGCCGTACTTCCACCGCCGAAAATCAGCGCCGTCAAAGCAATCAGCAAATTTCTATTCATCGAAACCTCGGAATCAAGCCAACACTCAGTCTGTTCAGTCTACCACTAGTGGAATTTCGGAACATTGCCTATGGTTTAGGCTTCGCAGAACCAGCGCCATCAAGCATTTCACGAACTGTCTGAGGTTCAATTGTGTATGAGCGAACCGTTGGAAAGTAAATTCCAGGATTGTCTACATGCTGCTCCAGACCACCGGGATTTTCACAGTAACTAAACCCAATCGTGTTTCCGCTCGACAAACTCTCATGCGCTTTGCCGGCATATGACAGTGCACTCTTTCCGTCTTTCAGCAGCCTTGCAGGAACCTTGTAGATTTCAAATGTTTCGCTCCATGGCCCTTCAATTTTTCTAGCAACTCTCAACTTCACTTCCGGAGACAGCGGGGGTTGATAGACGGCAACAAAACAGTTTAGCCCTCTGTGAAAAAACAAGCTTGCTTCTGGTCCGCAATCAGGAATAATGTTTTTCGCATTTCGATAACTGGCTTCCCATAAGCCTTGAGGCTGTTTTTCAGAATCCGACCAGTATTGCCAGTTGTTAGTGTTTTTCGCCAATAGATCTTTCCAGGAGATGCGAGCCAAAATCGCCTTCTTTTCTTTTTTCGGCAAATCACTCAAAAAACACAGAGAATAAAAATAATCCTTGTCTTTAGTACACGCCAATCCGTACTCAACTTCATGATTCAAAGTCGCAAGAGGATATGCAGTATAAACCCACTTATTTGGCGGGTCTTGAGGGTTGGAAACAATCAGCAAATCGTCTGCATACCAATCGAATTGAAATAGTGGATCGGGATTATCCTTTTTCCGAATCTTCTTCATTAGCAAATAAAGCTTGCCATCATATACGGTGCCACAACCAGGCCAGTAGTATGAATCTGCTGGTTCTGCCGCAAACACGCTCTCTGGGTGATGAAGCTTGCCTCTGTGCCAGAAGCTCCAGCAAGTGGAATCAATACATACATTGTCGAAAGACTGCGTATTGCCTTCGGCAGAGTCACAGCTTGAATCTTGTATAGCGACCGAATTGTTGATCATCTTTCGATGCGGATGACCTTGCTTTGGACCTCCGGCAATCAAGGTATCACCGAACAGCCATAAAGTTTTAGTTGGAGATAATTCGACAGTCATGGCGCCGTCTGCACCATCCCAATAGGTCGCACTGCGCAACGCTTCGTTTATGCTTCGAACCAAGCCTTCGCCAGATCTGGATATCGCTGGCTGCAGTTCCATCGCCACAGCAGCTAAGTTTGAACCTTCCAAAATTCCGATAGCCAAACTAGTGGCAACAGAAAATGCGACAGCAGCAATTGCTCTAGCCAGTCTGAATGCGCCTTTTGTTCCTACTTCGTGCTTTCTAATAAGAAGATTGACCGTACAAGAGTTTGTATCTACCAATAATCAATCGGGTTTTGTTGGAACCGGGAAATTTGATCGGACGCCCGTTCGCGCCGGCTCCCCAGATTAAGATGAGATTTTGATTGTTGCTGACTACATTGATAGAACCTGGATTGCCGGTCCAATCTTGCGGCGGCTGCGTGAGATATTCCTGTGCCATGTTTTCGTTGAGAGACGGGTCATAAGTCAGCCAAACGCGGTTCAAATCAGCACTGGTATCAGTATCGACTTGTCCATCATCTGCATTCTCGTTGACTTGATTAGCAGAAGTTGACTCTTGCAATGCCGCACCGCTCATTCCGGGAGGCGTGTCGTATGAGCCTGGAGAATTGGTCGGATCAGCGTACTCTGGCTCCGCATCGAGACCGGCCATCAGCTGTAATTTGTCGCCGGAGTACGGATTGTTCGGAACAAGCGCATTCATCTGCTCGCGAGCCCAGTTAGTTTCATCACCTGGATCGGGAAACTTTTGATTCCAGGTAGCATACTGATCCATCCAGCGCGAAACACGTTCCATCTGCTCGTACAATTCAGAATCAGCAACCTGCCTCGCTTCACGAGCGGCTTGTCGCTGCGCCTGGTTCATACCCTGAGCATTAGCGGCACCGTAATTGTTTTCAGAAGGAGTCGAAAAAGTCGGTGCCACGCACAAAGAACTTGCGCAAATAAGGACGGCACAAAATTTCTGGACAAGGTTCAGTTTCAAAACCACTTTCTCACAACCGCTTTCTCACAACCCCTTACTCACAAGTTGAAAATCCAACCGGTACGCATAGACTCAACAATCGACCATTCTACCTCTGTTATGCGTATCTCTTGAAAGAAAGGCGCAAGCAGACGCTTGGGCTTAGCTCCTGGGGCTTTTGGAAGGTAGTAGAAAATCATTGGACTCAGCCCCTTAAACAAAGTAGGTGACATTCCCTGGCTTGACGCAGGGGTGCCCAAGCTCGCCGCTTTGTCATTTTCAAAATAGTCCAGCAAGCTATTGGAACTCACAATAGTATGAATTTCCTTTTCCAAATTGCCTAACAGGCTGTTGGAGTTAGCCCGGGAATAGGACTCATACAGAGGCTTTATCATCTGTGCATCGGCGTCACTGACAGCGAAGACGGCAAGACCTCCTACCTCCGTCAAGATTTTGGCAGCTTCATCGCCGGAGAAGTCGGCAAGAGTATTGGTCGAAAGCAGAAACTCAATGCCTATCTCCGTTGGCGTGCCCAATATATGCGCGAATTTGTCAGCGATTCCACAACTGTCCACATCGTCTATATATACGACCGGGCAACCTTCAGTGTCAGACAATCTGGCAGAGGGGCGACGTTCTTTCAAGATTTCGTTGAAAACAAGCCTGAAGAATAATGTACAGGGGGTCTTCGAGCCTTTGAGTATCATGACTCGCTTTTTGGCGACTACCTCGCGAATCAGCGAAGCCTTTTGCCAGAAGAGGCGCAATAAAGTAGTACTAGACTCGAGCGGAAAACGATAGCAAATCGCCAGCAGCGGTTTCGTCAAATTCTCCCAATCTCCCTCCGCTCGCTCTTCAATGAGTTTGCGCATCGGCACAAGAGGGTCTTTTCCATTGTTGGGAATGTGCAGCAGGGACAGTTTTCTGAATACTTCCTGCCGCTTTGACTCCTGCGTCAGGAAAGCTGGCAGGTTGGTCAAATCTTCATCAGAGGAAAGAAGCACTGAAATGGAAGACTGCAAAACATAAGCCTGCTCGCTTGTCAAAACTTCTCTGTGCCCGCCACTCTCGCCGTCTTGCATCGCTTCCACGATGCGTTCAGATAATTCCAGTATGTTATGGACAGAATCGATATCACCGAAACCGTTCGAGATTTCATGATCGAGGTCAAGCAGCAGCACTCTGCGCGCCATAACACTGCCCTGGGGATGAGCAGCAATCCAACGGGCAATGAGGGCTGACAACTTACCATCAGGACTAAGTATCAGCTGCGCACGTCTGGCGTCATCGAGATCATTACTGGCAAGGGAAGCAAGCAACCTTGTCTTTCCTGTTCCTTGTTTGCCCAGCACAAGAAGTGGAAGCGACTGCACGCGCTGAAACGAGTCAATCATTCTTTTGGCGCCGGTGCCAAACGCCCACGACAAAGGAGTGCTCTCCGTACCCAAGAGCAGCGCGCCATCTTCCACCCGTTGCTGCGTGCGAACCGCCGGATTCAGTGGATTAAGCAACGCGACGGGCGACATACCTATCGTTGTAGCCGGCCCGTTGTAGGTACGAATCTTTGGAATACGCACAAATACCATGGCAGCTACGGCGGCAAGAAATGGAAGTAAAACACCAAACAGACAGGCCGCTATGAGAGCGTTCGGACTGGACGCGAAAGCCATCAGAAGCGGTACAGCCCAGATCACAGTCAAAGCTAGAAAAAGACAGATCTCGATTACGCGCTGACGTGAGAATTGCCGCAACTTCTCCGCAAGAATGTCGCTGCGCACGTATTGATCGGCGCTGCCAACAATCTTTTCTATTTCCTCTCTCTCCTTCTTCTGCTTATTAGCCAGGTACAACTGATAGGTTCCGCAAGTCCTGCCCCCGGCATCCTTCACACCAAGACTCCGCCCTTTCCCTTCATTCACTTGACCCAAGTCCTTAAGCACTTCGGCAGCCGTTTGGTAGCGCGCTTGCGGATCTTTTGCCAGCATACGAGTAATTATGTATTCCATGCCAGGCGCAAACTGAATATCAGGACGAACCACCGATAGTGGCGGAGGCATTTCGCTCAGATGCTTATTCATGGTCTCGAATGCGGTGCGACCAATCAGCGGAGCACGCGCAGTCAATGCCTCGTAAAACACACATCCCAGCGAGTAGATGTCGCCGCGCTGGTCCCAGTCTTGCTCCAGGCACTGCTCTGGACTCATATATAGAAGACTTCCCATCATCTCGCCGGTCTGAGTAAGACGAAAGAAAGTATCACCCTGCATCGGCACTATTTTGGCAATGCCGAAATCCAGAATTTTCACGAGAAAACCGCCATCTTCCTTTGAAGAGAGCATGATATTGCCGGGCTTGAGGTCTCTGTGCAAAATTCCTCGAGCGTGAGCCGAACCAATCGCATCAAGTAACTGGTCGAAAATCGACATACAGGCGAACTTGTTGAGTGCACCGTTCTGTCGAAGGTGCTCGAGCAAACTCTGACCTTCAACAAGTTCCATCACCAAAAACGGTTGACCTTGCCTGGTTACACCCATACTCTGAACGCCCACGACGTTCTTATGCCGGAAGTCGCGCAGAGATTTGGCTTCCTGGCTGAGGCGCTTTACCACTGCTGCATCACCGGAAAGGTGGGGATGGAGAACTTTGATTGCCACCGACCAAGTTGTCCCGGTGGTCGACGGCTCGGCAACTATCGTCGATTCTGAACCGGATGTTTCCAAAACGGATGACTTGCCCGCCGCCTTCATCCTTTCCTCTACATCTATAGCCTGGTAGACAGTGCTTGTCGCGCCCCTGCCAATTAACGCCTCGACTTGATACCGGTCGGCCAACAATGTGCCGATCAGCGGATCAATGACCTCGAAATCGAGAACTGCGCCGTCATCCGGACACTCAGTCAAAATCTCCAGCGCGTCTTGTTCGTGAAAGACTTTCTGGCATTGAGGACAAACTTTGCGAAAATCCGACATCGATCGCGACCTCAGTCCAGACCTTCTATCTTATGCCCAAATCCGCCGTTTTTGCCAGCAAGAGCCGCACAGGAGTGGGCAAAAGGCAACCAGAGGCGTTTTCACACAACTTTCATAAGCCTGGATGAGGATGGTAACAGGAATCAGCAGGGGGCTCGAGGTTGATGGAAGTCTTGAGAGTTTGGCTAACCGGTGTGAAGAACATGTTCGTGGGTGACTTTGAACGCGAACAACAGCGCCTTGAATCAGCTAAGCAGTCGTCGACGAAATTAAGGGCGATCAAGAACCTCAACCTCCCCCCGGCGGGTGATGAAGGCACAGTACATAAAAGTGTGATGGACAAGACTCGTGAAATAACGAATATCTATCCGACGCCGTCGCGCCGCGACATCACACACAACAGACTCGAAGCGCTTAACGCTCGATTCGCAGAACAATAAATCCATTCGCCACACCGTAATGGCACAAAAAAGGGAGTTGCGTACAGCTCCTTTTTTTTGCGTTTGAAGGAGAGCGTGGGGTCGCATTGCATGCGACCCAAAAGTGAAATTCTAAGACTCGAGCGCGTGCAACGCGCCCCCACGAAGTTGGGTTAAAGAGAAAAACGGAGATCCAAAGATCTCCGTTTCCCCTCTTCTAATTCTGTTTGCAGGGGCGGGATTGCCGCCCCTACCGTTTCATTTGCTTCTAATTCCTTTTGTTTGGGCGCGTGCAACGCGCCCCCACGAATGAATTAGCGCTCTTAGAAGTCACCCATGCCGGCGCCTGCAGGCATACCAGCGGATTTCTTCTCATCCGGTACATCAACAACCAATGCTTCGGTTGTGAGGAACATACCAGCTACAGAGGCTGCGTTTTGTACAGCGCAACGCTCTACTTTAGCCGGATCGATGATGCCGGACTTGACCATGTCTACGTATTCGAAGTTCATGGCGTTGAAGCCCCAGCCTTCTTTTTGCTCTTTCACTTTGTCGACGACAACGTCACCGGACAAGCCGGCGTTGTCAGCGATTTGGCGAACAGGAGCTTCGAAGGACTTAACAACGATCGCAAAACCGGTGAGTTCATCACCATGGAGCGACTCTTTTTGTTTTTCGAGCTTCTTAGCTACAGCCAAGAGAGTTGCACCGCCGCCAGGTACGTAGCCTTCTTCAACGGCTGCGCGGGTGGCATTGAGAGCATCTTCGAAGCGGAGCTTTCTGTCTTTGAGTTCGGTTTCGGTAGCAGCGCCGACTTTGATTACGGCAACGCCGCCGGAGAGCTTGGCGAGACGCTCTTGGAGCTTCTCTTTGTCAAACTCGGAATCCGACTCTTCGATTTGACGCTTGATTACAGCGACACGCTTGTCGACTTCGGCCTTGTTTTCGTTGCCTGCAACGATGGTGGTCTTGTCTTTGTTGACTCTGACTTGACGAGCCTTGCCGAGCATTTCGATGGTTACGTTTTCGAGCTTGGTGCCGGCTTCTTCAGAAACAACTTGACCACCGCACAAGATGGCGATGTCTTTGAGCATTTCTTTTCTGCGATCGCCAAAGCCAGGAGCCTTGACTGCGCAGCAAGGAAGAACTTTGCGCAGGTGGTTAACAACCAAGGTTGCCAACGCTTCACCTTCGATATCTTCAGCTACGAGAACGAAAGGACGTCCCGAGCGAGCAACCTTTTCCAAAACTGGAACGAGGTCGGCGAGCAGGTTTACTTTCTTGTCGACGCAGAGGATGAATGGCTCGTCGAGGACGGCTTCCATCTTCTCGGGGTCGGTCACGAAGTAAGCGGATACGTAGCCTTTGTCGAATTGCATACCTTCAACCACTTCGAGTTCGGTGGTGAGGGATTTGGATTCTTCAACGGTGATTACGCCGTCTTTGCCTACTTTGTCCATTGCATCAGCGATGATTGCGCCGACAGGCTCGTCGTTACCAGCCGAGATGGTGGCAACTTGAGTGATTTCTTTCTTGGACTCGACCGGCTTAGCGATCTTTTTGATTTCTTCGACTGCAGCTTCAGCAGCTTTTTGGATACCACGACGGAGAACCATCGGGTTGGCGCCTGCAGCTACGTTCTTCAAACCTTCTTTGATCATTGCTTGCGCCAAGACTGCTGCGGTGGTGGTGCCATCGCCTGCGTTGTCGTTGGTTCTGGAGCAAACTTCACGCACCAATTGTGCGCCAGCATTTTCCAAATGATCTTCGAGTTCGATTTCTTTTGCGATCGAAACGCCATCATTGATGATTTGCGGCGAACCGAATTTCTTTTCGAGAACTACGTTACGTCCGGACGGTCCGAGCGTGATTTTTACGGTATTGGCGACTTGGTCAACACCACGCTCGAGAGCGCGACGTGCTTGTTCCGCGTATACGATTTGCTTTGCCATTTGTGGATTTCCTCTCCTGATTGGAAAAGTTTTTCTAAGTAGACTTAGTTGCTTGACGTTGAACTAAAGATTCGCAAGCGGCTATTAGCCGATTACTGCGAGTATGTCGCGCTCAGCAAGAATCAAGTATTCGACGCCGTCGATTTTGACTTCGGTGCCCGAGTACTTAGCGAAAAGAACTTTGTCGCCGACTTTTACTTCCATCGGTTTACGACCACCCTTTTCGTCCAGAGCGCCGGCGCCTACAGCCAGGATTTCGCCTTGCTGGGGCTTTTCTTTAGCCGTGTCAGGCAGGACTATTCCACCCGCTGTTTTCTCTTCAGCTTCAAGCTTCTTGACCACAACGCGGTCTGCCAGCGGTTTCAATTGAACCTTCAATTGAGATGCAGTGCCCAATGGTATATCCTCCTAATCGCGAGTAAACACTCACTTAGTGTGCTCAAAAGGGTTGTCACGCACTTCTCAGAGAGAAGCACATACACCCTTGCTACTTGGAAGTTTAACTATGGGATCAAGCCCGGTTCCCGGTTTTGCTCTTTTCTTAATCTTTTCTCCGAGCTCGCTGCGCCCGTCCGGCAGGCTGCTCATCCGGCTGTGCGGGGCCGCTCGGCTGATGGTTACTGCCAGAACCGCAATTACAAAAGTAGATGATCACGCGCGCGACATCATACGGCCAGGCGAATCATCGCATCGCCAAAGAGCTACATTCAAAGAGGTAGTTTTACCCCTATTGCTCGCCTTGCCCTTTCTTCTTCACCAGTTGAGGCTGCTTGGTCATCCAAGAGGCGTATTCAGGAGCTACCGTCAATCGGCTCTGCAAGCGTGATTGGCGTTCGTTGACCACTGACATTTTCGCCTGATTGGCGATCTCTTCCCATGGAATCGGTCCGCTGGCCACATAGGTGCCAGTCTCCGCTTCCTTAATGCGGTCACGACCTTCGTATTTGGCGATGTCCAGAGCCTGCTCTGCGCACTTCGTCAACTCCTGAGGATTCTCGGAATTGCCCGGATATGTAGATACGCCGATAGAGACTGTAATCGTGCCGACACCAGGAGCGGTCGCATTGCGAATGGTTTGCCTTAAACGCTCGGCAACTTCGCCGGCGCTGCTTCTCGGTGTTTCCGGAAGGATAACGGCGAACTCTTCTCCGCCATAGCGGCAGGCAATATCTATATCGCGCAGCGCGTTTTTGATTACCTTAGCAACGTGTTTGATTGCCTCGTCACCTTTGTCCTGGCCGAGGTGATCATTGACCTGGGCGAAGTGGTCGAGGTCGATGAGGAGCAGGCCGAATTCATGCTTGTGCCTGCCCGCGCGCTCGGTTTCTTTGGCGAGAGACTCTTCAAAATGGCGGCGATTATAGAGCCCGGTGTGGGCATCCAAAATCGATTGAGAAGCGGTTGACTCGTGAGTCAAGGCGACGTGCATGGCGGTCGCTACCTGACTGGTCAGCGATTCCAGCAAGTCGATCTGCTCGCGATGGAAAGCTCTGGAATCGGTCGAGAAGACCTCCAGAACTCCCACTGGTTGACCGTCGTAAACCATCGGCAAGGCGACTACGGACATAAAAGGAGCGCCGCCCATCGCACGGGGCAAGCCAAAAGGCTCGCGTGCACCGTCTCCGATATATTCAGTCTTGCCGCTGCGAATGCAGTTGCCGGCGATTGTGTTTTGGCTGCCCAACTCAAAGTCGCCCAGGCTGCTGCCGTCCAGACCTTTGAAGGCCGCCAGGTGGAAACCCTGTTTGTTGGAATCGAGCAAGAGAATGGCGCAGGTGGTCGTGTTGCCAAGGATGAGCGCCGTATCGGCGGCTATTTGCAGTACGTCGCCAACTTCCAAAACGCTGCCGGAAAGTGCGCAGGACGTCTTGTACAACGTGCTCAGCCTCTCTCTTTCGTACTCGCTGCGCCCAAACAGGATGGAATTGGCGATGGCCAGCGCCACGATGTCGGCGATGTCCTTGAGGAAATCGATGTAGTTGAGGAAGGTTTGATTGTGGACTTCGATTAGAACGCCACCGACGAGCAGATTCGCCGAAATGAGGGGCAGAGCGATCTGACCGTTGCTGCCTTCCCGGCGCATGATCTGATTGCTTATCTCCGGGGCCTGCTGAATGTTTTGAACACCAATGGGAGTGCGCTTCTGGACTACATACTTGAGTAAGCTTTCAGCCGAGAAAGGCAGAACCTTCATTTGCTCGAGCGAGGCATCGGAATAACCCTTCGCCGCCATTAGTTTTAGCGCAAGACTCTCATTATCGGAAAGAAAAATCGCCACCTTGGCGCCGCCCAGTAGTTCGGCAAATTGCAAGACTGCTGCATCCAGCACATCTTTCAATCGCAACGACGCCAACAAAGCCTTCTGCATGTTGACCATACGCGGCAGAAGGTTGGTTTCAGTGGTCATTTACTCTCCCCTTTATGAACGCACGCCCCAAAGCACTTATATAGGGATGCTACCCAGTTTTGGCATTATGCCCCGAATAGTTACACGTATTTACCATAAACCAAGGCCTTAAATTGCTATTTTATGTTCGATTTGGACTTTTACTTTTCGTGCAGTAACAAATTCCACCTGACATTCATTACTGGCGAACATTTCGGACAAACTAAGCCATAATTGGCGCGACCTTTGGAGAAGCCAGATAAGTGAGTGAGAATAGAGAACCTAATTGCATTTTTTGCAAAATCGTAGCCGGCGAAATACCAGCAAAATTGGTGGCTGAAGACGAGCATTTGATTGCTTTTCGCGATATCAATGCGCAGGCGCCGACCCATATTCTCGTGATTCCGCGCAAACATGCGAAAAACCTATTGGAAGTTGCAGATACTTCACTGGTCGGACATCTATTTTCTAAAGCCGGTGAGATCGCTGTGAAAGAGCAGTTGCAGAACGGTTTTCGTCTGATCGTAAATACTGGCGATGACGGCGGACAAACAGTTCACCACTTGCATATTCATATTTTGGGTGGGCGGGCGATGAGCTGGCCGCCAGGCTAGTATTACGCTGTGGCATCACTCGAAAGTGTTATCCCACGCCGATTTTGTAGTGTAATGACAAAATAGACCCGGTTTCGGTTGCTTGGGAACTGGGTATTACTTAATTGCAGGGGCATCACAGCTGATGCGATCCCTGCAAAGGAAAATCAACGGGAATTTGTCCCAGTTGGCTCGCTTCTACGGGGAACGCCTCTATGGTCACTCAGCAGAATACAACAGAAACAGAACAAGTTCTCTGGATGGCGGACTGCTATTCTCTCGCGAAGCGCTTTCCAAATCCGCACACCTGGCTCTCGTTGCTGCAGCCGGACGAACCGACCGACGCACACGATATCAATCCCTTCCACTATTGGTTGTGGATGGAAATTTGGAAGGCGGCTCAAACAGAGCAGAATGCAGCATAGTCAGTAGCCACCTGAGTTACCGATTCTAAGTTCGCAGGGGCGCATTACATGCGTCCCTTTTTCTTTAAGTGGCGCATGCAATGCAGCCCTGCCACTACTTTTACTTCTTTATTTCACGCCGTTGGATGCGAGCTTTTTGGGTTCCACTTTCTGCGGAACAAGGGCTGCCCTATCGTGACTCGAATTCGGCTCTACTACAGTATTTCCAGCCACAACGGTGTTTTGCAAACAACTGCCCTTGCCGATTTTGGCATTTGCCCAGACGAGACAATCGGTCAGAGAAGCACCTTCTTCCACGACGCAATTGTCGCCCAAAACCACATGCCCGGAGAGTTTTGCGTCCGCGGCAATCTGGCAATTTTTTCCTGTCATCAAAATTGCGTCAATTTTTGCGCTCTGGCTTATCGTTGTTCCCTCGCCTACAACACGCCCAATAACAGGCTCTGCAGCCGACTTGCCGTTTGACGATTGCGCCTCGGAAACACAACCATGCAGTTTCACGACACCATCGAGCGCGTCGAAATTCGATTCTAGATATTGAGGGATCGCACCGACGTCGGACCAATAGGTTCCTTTCGCCATCTCGATTCCCAATACAGGCAAGCCTTTTGCGACTAGTTGCGGGAACAATTGTCTGCCAAAACCAAATTCACCGGTAGCCGGAATGTGTGAAAAAACTTCCGGCTCCAGAATATATATGCCGGTAGATGCCAGATCGGAAAGAGCGTCTTCCACTTTCGGCTTCTCTTGAAACCCTGTGATGAAGCCCTGTTCGTTCTGAACGACTATGCCAAAACGTGTTACATCATCAACCCGCTTCACGGCAATCGAAGCGAGAGCTTTTTTGTCCTTATGCTCCTTGATGATATTCGTCAGATCGGCATCGGTGAGCAAATCGCCCATCACGACTATGAATGTGCCGTCACTCAGGTGCTCTTTCATCGAGCGGACACCGCCGGCATCGCCTGAAAGCTGTTCTTCATATCGACAAGTCAGCTTCATGCCTAGCTGTGCGCCGTCGCCGAAATACTCGGTGATCTTGTGCGGCAAATAGTGCAAGTTTGCATAGACTTCCGTGATGCCGTGCGCTTTAAGAAGGCGCATCATGTGCTCCATAACTGGCACATTGGCGATCGGCACAAGCGGTTTGGGAACCTGAGTAGTCAAAGGCTCGAGGCGAGAACCCACGCCTGCCGCCAGCAGCATTGCCTTCAACTAAACCTGACCTGCATCAGCAAGCCCTCCCACAAGAGTAGAACCTGGTAAACCCCAATAGTCTACAGGTAAACAGTAGCTCTTGTTTACCTCCTGCGACCTTTGCGTACTCTCAAATTCCAGCAAATAGCGCCGGCCGCGGAGTTTCTCTGACGGTGAAATTCAGTTCAGCAAGGATGCGCCTCGACTTAGCTTGCAAGACTTACATACAGGCTTTGTTTCAAACAAAACTCAAATGTGCAGATCGGGAGCTGCAAGAGTGGTCATATCGTCCTCGACGAGCAGGCGCGCACTTTGCACCCTCTCTTTTATTTTTCTGGCGATATCGAGAGCCAACCATTCATTGCCATGGCTGGTCGTTTGCTCCATTTCGGAATTGGCAATTGCATCGTATATATCTGAATCGAAAGCCATCGAGAATTGAGTCCACTCATTGAGAGTCATATCGGAAGGCGATTTGCGTCTTTGCTTGCAGTATTCGACAAGCTCTTCGACTGCTCTTTCGGCTTTCTTTCTGTCAACGCCGCGATCTACAAGAAATTGAATCGCCGACTCACCGGAAACAATGACCGGGTTGGAAGCATCTTTCAGCGCATCGATGTCGAACTCGAGATTGGGCAAATAGGCGATCAATAAATCGATCAGGAAATTGATGTTGTCGGAAATATCGATAGCTGCAGGCACACATTCTTCAAAGTCCTGGCTGTAATTTATGGAAAGTCCTTTCATCGCCGAAAGGGTTTCTTGCATATCACCGAAAACGGCAGCCGGTCTCGTGCGAAGCACTGCCAGCACTTCCTGGTTGCGCTTCTGGGAAACTTCTTGATCGTAAAAATTGAAAGGTCTTGTCTGGCGGACAAAGCCGAACTCCTGCGTGGACCAGGTCATCAGGTCGGAGGACAATTGCGAGATATGCACGCTCAGGATTGAGGCGAATGCAGCAAACTCGAGAAGATAATCGCGATCGGTTGTGGCGTCCAGACCATTCTCCAAAATCGTGTAAAAGCCGAGATACTGCCCCATTTTCTGGCGATCGACGACTTTTCCGTTGGAGAGTTGCACGTTTTCGGAAAGAGGCAACGTGTCGAGTTTTTTGCGAATCTCCTCCAGACGTTTGAAATCACGCGCAAAACGCAACTCGTAAGTCAGCCAGAAGTCGGCAACCATAATCGAGCGTGACTTCTTCAAATGCACGTAGGTCGGCAGATGAATTTCTGCATGTTGATCGGCAAGATGCAATAGACAGAGTCGCAATTTTGCAATGCCCTCTGCGGTCGCCAGGGCAGTATCACGCATCCAAAGGCGTGTGTCGACGGAGAGCTGTTCGCGAGGAGTGCTGAACAGCCTCACAGCGCCCGCATTAACGCCAAACTCTTCACTCAGATGCCTTTCTACGGACGAGAGTACGTCCTCGTCTTTTTTGTCGAGGATATTCTCTCCGGCATCTACGCGTTTTCTTAGCTCGCCCACGGCATGAGCGAGCTGCGATGCGATGTCCGAATCAATCAGCGAACAGTCGCCCAGCATACGCAAGTGCGCCTGGGTGGACTGGAGCGTGAACGGAAGCAGCATTGCTTCGATGCGTGGACTTTGCCACAGGCGGCGCGCATTCGGCAACTGCAAAGGATCATCTGCAGAACCGTTATTGCGAGCTTTCGCTCTCTCATCTCTTATGTCTTGTTCCTGCCTCATGAAATCGGGTCCGAAAGTCCATCTAGATTGACGTTCTATTTAAACCGAAATCGGACGAAATATCGACTTCAAAGGCAAAAGACGGAGCTATTTGCGTGCGGTTTCGACTTTTCTCTTAGACTTTTCGATCTGCTTCTGATAGCGACTGAGTTCTTGCTTGTAACGCTTTTGAACTTCTTGAAAATTCTTGCTCGTCGAGCTGGGACTGGTTTTGTATTCTCTTTCCATCTTCTTCTAATCTCTATTTTTTAAAATCTTGGTGTCAAAAGCTAAATTGATCAAGATTCGTGTTGGTCTGACGCGGATTCCGCGAGCCCCACTGCATGTTTTTGAACTTTCGGATTACTAACGGTTTCAAACGTCAATCTTGCGATTCAGAAGCAGCTTAGCTCTAAAGCTTTTCGTAATAGGACCGGTGAGCGTCGAAATGGTTCCCGTGTGGTCATAGGTCCGAACGGCACACCGATTACCTGATGCTTGGCGCCTGCTTCGCCCGAACATCAAATACGTCTACACAAGACTATAACACGTTTTAATAAATGTCAAAGCCTAAAGCTGATGGGTTTTTCCGAACACGAAAGAGGCGAATTCTTTATCCAAAGCTCAAGCCGGCTCGCTGTCAGGGTTCTCAGGCTGCGGCATCCGGCAATTTCATACTCAAGATGAATGCCACCGCCATTGCTACCGCACCGATGAAATAGGGACTGGACATGCCAAGATACTGGAAGGCAAATCCGCCCACCACCGGTCCTGCAATGCGTCCGAGAGTGGAGAGCGATTGACCGACGCCCAGCACGCCACCGGTCTTATCTTCGGGCGCCAACTTGGAAAGCAAGCTCTGATTGGCGGGATTGTTCAAACCACTGCCGACAGCCAGCAGAAAGAGAGCCGCTCCAAGCACATAGAGATTGGATGAAACGGGCGTGAGCACAAGACCCAATGCAACCATGACGCTGCCGATACCGATCAACTTCTTCTCGCCGTATTTCTTGTTGAGCCGGTGGATCATGCCGCCCTGGACAAAAACGATAAGCAATCCGATGTAGAGGAACATCATCGTGTTTTCGAAGCTGCCGAAATTCAATTTCTTGGTGGTCAGCAAAACGATTGTCGCTTCCATGTTGGCGAAAGCGAAAGTAGCAATGAAAAAAATCAGCAGCGATGTACGCAGCTTGGGATCGCTGACAGTGTTGAAAAAGAAGTTCTTCTCTTTGGTGAAACGCTCGCTGCCTGCATTGCTGCGTTGCTGCGGTTCGGGCAGAAGGAAAAACGTGAGGACCAGATCAATGATGCTCAAGGAAGCGGCAACAAAGCCGATTGTCTGCAGGTTGAAGCCCATGCTCACGCAACCACCGCCGATGGCGGGTCCGAGCACAAAGCCCAGACCGAAGGCTGCTCCCACCAAGCCCATGCCTTTGGCGCGATTCTCTTTGGTGGTCACGTCGCTGACATAGGCCTGAGCGACGGCGATATTCGCGTTGCCGGCACCGGCAACAGCGCGAGAGACAAACAGCAGAGCGAGCGAGCCGGAAAAGCCCCAAATGAGATATCCAAGTGCCGAAGCGGCAAGGCTGAAGAGCAGAATGGGACGCCTGCCCACTTTGTCCGACATCCTGCCCCAGATTGGCGTGAAGAAGAACTGAAAGACCGAATAGGTTGCAATCACACAGCCGACCGCAAAATCATCGGCGTGCAGCTGTTGTGCATAAGTCGGCAGAACCGGAATGATCAAACCGAAGCCGACCAGGTCTATGAACACAGTGAAGAAGATCAGCAGCAAAGCCGCCTTACCTGCCTTCTTTTGCTTGCCGTCGGCGCTTTGCGCCCCGGTCTCGGCGTCCTTGGACGCGGCGCTTTCCGGCGCTTGTGAATTAGCTTGATTCGGCTGTGCCCCAGGGTTCATAGATTTCGTGTTTGCCAATTTGATTTCCAATTTCTTGCTAGTAAATCGCGCGCGTCGTGTTCGCGCCTTCTGATAATCCGAAAGAACAAGTCATGATATTAAGACGAATTGCCATCTTAGGTTTGTGACCATGTATCTGTGGTAATTAAAAGTAATATAAGGGCTGCGTCCCTTGTGCCCAGCAATTTGGCGCCCGCGCCCCTTTACCACGGCACCCCCAAACCCGGCATCCCCTTTCGGACCTAAGCATGAAGCTTTGTCTGATCTGCAATTTCCAGACAGCTACCGACGGGCAAGATATTTGCCCGCGTGACGGCTCGTCTATGGTCACCGTCGGCGAAGACCCGCTTTTGGGTCTGGTTGTCGAAGGTCGATATCGAATCGAGTCGGTAATCGGACAAGGTTCGGCAGGTACTGTTTATAAGGCAATCCAGGAACTTATCGGACGTGAAGTTGCCATCAAAGTGCTTCACGACTACTTGGTATCCGATGAGGAATTTATCAAGCGATTCAGGCAGGAAGCAAAAGCATCCAGCCGGCTCAGCCACCCCAATATCATCACTATCTACGATTTCGGCGTTCTGCCCAAGACCGGGCGCCCGTATATCGCGATGGACTTGTTGCGCGGCACTCCTCTTTCCGAGATGATTGCCGATCGCGGCTATTTGCCGATGGAAGAAGGTATTCCGATTTTGTCGCAAGTCTGTGCCGCGCTTGCCGAGGCGCATCGCCAGGGCGTTGTTCACCGCGACGTCAAGCCTGAAAACATCGTTCTTGTGGAACGCAGCGGTCAGAAGATGTTCCCCATCGTAGTGGACTTCGGCATCGCGCGACTGGTGCAGGAAGAATCGGACGTAGCCAAAATCACTCGCACAGGAACCGTCTGCGGCAGCCCGACATATATGAGTCCGGAACAGTGCACTTCCAGCAAGGTCGACCACCGAAGCGACATTTATTCGGTCGGCATCGTTATTTATGAAACATTGACCGGCACTGTGCCTTTCATGTCCGACGAATTGGCGAAAGTCATGGCTATGCATTTGACCGACCCGCCTACCCCTATCAACAAAGTTCGTCCGGACCTGCAATTCCCTGAAATGCTGGAGCGCGTGGTTTCGAAAGCGCTTTCCAAAAACCCCGACGATCGCTTCCAGGATATGGACGATCTGGCATCGGCCATTACCGAAGCAGCCAAACAACCGGCGCCTAATCCGCTCGCCGTATCGCAACCACTGCCGGTGCTGCAACCGGGACCACTGGCCGCCAGTGAAGACATCGGCGGAACGGTAGCTCGCCAAAAGACACAAGAAGTCGACAAAGACAGCCGCGAATTTATTCAGCCCAAGCCAAACACAAAAGATCTGGCTACCCGCGCTTTGGAAGAATTGCAGCAAAGATCATCGGGAGAATTTGCCGAACTGAGTCCTGCTCAAATCAAGACGACTCAAGCTCATCAGAAGTTGACCGCTCCCAAGCATTCATCGGCAAAACACTCATCACAAGCCGTTTATAAGAGTGCACCAAAAGGTATCGGGCTCGATCTCGCCGGCATTTTGCGCATTGGCGTACCGGTAGTTATCGGCCTCGTTTTAGTGACGGTGGCATTGTTCTACGCAAATGGCGCAATGAGCAGCAAAGTAACACCGGTTCGCAAGCCTCAGACGATTGCCGATGCGGAAAACCTGGTTAAAAGCGGCAAAGAAGACGATGCTATTCCTATTATCGAGTTCATCAAAAAGGACGCCAAAGGCAAATTGCCCAAAGCTCAGATGGACAAAATCAACAGTCTCTATTTGAAAATCGCCAAGGCATATGCCGGTGACGAGCGCTATTCAGAAGCGATTGCCCTGCTCAATAAGATACCGCCGAAGACCCAGGACGCCAAAGAGATCAAGAAATTGCTCCGGCAATATCGCCGCGCCCAGCAGGATGTCGTAAAAAAAAAGTAGCTAAGACTCAGTAGCCGGAACTCTGAGGACGCCTTCTTAGAGCAGGATTAAGGCGGGCACGCCGATTTCCAGCCGGAAGAGCGCAATCTGCCGCCTATTTTCAGAAACGCGATGCCTTAGACAGCCGCTTCTTTGAATCGTCCCATGTCGCGGAACTTCTTCTGGCGGTCTGCACGAACATCATCACCGGACATAGCCAGCAATTTTTCCAGCTGTTTTATAACGGCTTTCTTCGCGTTCTGAGCAGCCACATCGTAATCATGATGCGCTCCACCCAAAGGCTCCTCAATCACTTCATCGATGACGCCGAGATCGAGAATTTCCCTGGCTGTGATCTTCATCGCTTTGGCCGCATCGTCACGCTTGTCGGCCGAGCGCCAGAGAATCGATGCACAACCCTCAGGCGAAATTACCGAGTAGACCGAATGTTCCAACATCAAAATGCGGTTGGCGACACCAACGGCAAGCGCTCCGCCGGAGCCGCCTTCACCGGTGACGATGGCTATTACAGGCACCTTCAAGCCTGCCAGTTCGAATAAATTGACGGCGATCGCTTCGGCCTGGTTATGCTCTTCGGCCGCCATGCCCGGGTAAGCGCCGGGTGTGTCGATTAGAGTGACGACCGGCAGTCCGAATTTTTCAGCGTGTTTGAAAAGACGCAGAGCCTTTCTGTAACCTTCGGGCTGAGGCATACCAAAATTGCACTGTTGTTTGTCGCGCAGAGAGCGCCCCTTCTCGGTTCCGACCGCCACTACCTTGTAATCACCAAGGTGCAGCAGACCGGTCACCATCGCCGGATCGTCCATGCCCTTGCGGTCGCCGTGCAGTTCCATCCAGTTGGGATCCCAACGGGTGAAGTAATCCCTTGTATAAGGTCTTTGCGGGTGGCGGGCAATTGCCAGGTGATCGCTGGCGCTCAGATTCGAGTAGAGTGAGCGGCGCAGATTTTCATACTGCTTCTTAAGATGCGTGATGTCGCTTTCCAGCTCGGGGTGATCGACAAGCTGTTTTTGCAAAGCCTCTATTTGCTGGGCCAGCAATTCCAAGGGCTTTTCAAATTCCAGGGGAATCGCTTTCTTGTCCGTCAAAATACACCTCTGCTGTTTGCTCTGAGCGAGCGTTCTTCTATCTAGTAACCGCTTTGGGCCGGGGTGGGGCCGATTGAGTTTTTTTCGCGCTGGTATGGAACTTGATCAGGTAGGCGAGTTTTTCTTTCAGTTTGGCTCGCTCAACAACCATGTCCACTTGACCGTGTTTGAGCAGATATTCCGCGGTCTGGAAATCGGCCGGCAATTTCTGCCTGATCGTTTGTTCGATAACACGCCTTCCGGCAAAGCCTATGCGAGCACCGGGCTCGGCTATCTGTATGTCGCCGAGCATGGCGAAGCTGGCTGTAACGCCACCATATGTAGGTTCAGACAAAATCGAGATATAGAGAAGACCGGCATCAGAAAAGCTCTTCAAAGCGGAGCTGGTCTTCGCCAATTGCATAAGCGAAAAGATGCCTTCCTGCATGCGTGCGCCGCCGGAAGAGGATACAAGGATTAGAGGCATCCGCTTCTCGGTGGCATATTCGGTGATGCGAGCGACTTTCTCGCCTACTACCGACCCCATCGAACCGCCGAAGTGTCCGAAGTCCATCACTCCCAGGCAGGCATTCTCGCCGGCAATCTGCCCTTCACCCGTAATGACGGCTTCTCTCAGCCCGGACTTGCGAGAAGCCTCGGTCTGGCGCTTAACATAAGAATCGGTGTCGACAAATTTGAGCGGATCGGCCGACTCGAGATTTGCATCCAATTCGTGAAATGTGCCGTGGTCGACGAGTTGCTCGATGCGTTGCATTGCGCCGATGCGGAAGTGATATTGACACTTCGGGCAGACATGGAGGTTATGCCGCAATTGGCTGGTGTATAAGAGCTCGCGGCACTGAAAGCATTGCGTCCAGAGAGCGCAATACTCGTCTGTCGCCAGTGGTAATTTGACTTCTTCGGCTTCGCGTTGCTTCTTGCGCGACGCAAACCATTCTTTCAAGTCCATGCAGCGAAACCCAGTTTGACTTTACTTCCAACACCCGTCTTGCCAAGGCACTGCCCCTGAAAACTACCCAGGGGGGTGGTATAGGGCTTATGCTATGCAAGCAGTCAGTGATTATATCAAATAGATGCAAATACCCAGGTTTTTCATACAACCGGAGCAAATAGACGAGAATCTCTCAGCCGTGCGCATCGAGGACGCCGCCCTGGTTCATCAGATAGGACGAGTGCTTCGCCTTGGCGTCGGGGCGCGCGTAATCTTGCTTAACGGCGAGGGCGGTATCTTTCATTGCCGCATAGAGCGGCAGCAGAAGGGCTATATCGAGCTTGTCATTGAGCAAAAAGAAAGGGAATTAAGTGAGAATTCCGTCGGATTAACGGTGGCCATGCCGCTTATAAAACCAGCCCGCTTCGAATGGGCCCTGGAAAAACTAACCGAATTAGGCGCTACAACCATCATTCCGCTTGTAACACATAGAACCGTTCAGAAACCTTCGGACAACGAAGATGGCAAGAAGAAGAACGGCAAGGGCGGCAATGTCAAGAAAGAGCGCTGGAATTCAATCGTCAGAGAAGCGGCGGAGCAATCGGAAAGAACTGCGATACCAAAGGTGGTTGCACCACAAAATTTCAGCGACTATCTAAATGAACTAACCAGAGCCAATCAATCGGACGAACAGACAAAAGATCTGCAATACATATTCGCCGAGCGCAACAAATGCCTCCATCTGTCCATGCACCTTTTCAAGGAGAGAAGCGCCGGCGGCTTGGACAAAAACATCTCAATCTGCTTTGGCCCCGAAGGGGGCTTTACTGATGCCGAGCTTTCTCTGGCAGCTGAAGCAAATCTTACTTTCGCATCTCTAGGAAAATTGATTTTGAGATCGGAGACAGCTGCCGTAGCTGCTGCAGCCATTATTAGTGCTATGCGCGATCTAAAAAACATCGATTAGAGATCAAAAGATACCAGTGATACCACCATTAATGCGCACCACTGGAGATACCACCGACAAACGCATATGCGGCAGCAATACTTTAGCTATACGCATTAACGAAAACGCTTACTGCTCGGCTGTTTTCGAACACAGGGTACTGCTTGGAAATAGTGCGCCCGTGGTATCAAAACACTCGTTTACGATGAGCAGAATTTCCAGAAAAATTCCCTGTTTGACTTGACAAAGCAGTGTGTTGCGAGGCTTAATAGTAGGCGTTTTTAAATGTCAGTCAAAGCTGAGCAGAGCGGGTTTACGCAATTCGCTTTGCTTCTCCGGGAAGGCATGAGTGTGGCTAGCAACCTAGCTCGTATCCGAGGTGCAATGGGCGGCAACAAAGTCACCCTGATCGCAGTAGCGAAAAGCGCCTCGCTTACACAAATCGAAGAAGCATTCGAGAATGGTGTCACCGAATTTGGTGAAAACAGGATCCAGGATGCCATCGATCGGCGCAACAAATTGCCCGAGCGAATTGCCACCAACTGCAACTGGCATTTTATCGGTCATCTGCAGACCAACAAGGTGAAGAAGGCGGTTGGATATTTCCAGCTTATCCACTCGGTTGATTCGCTTCGACTAGCTTCCGAAATTTCTTTAGAAGCTAGTAAAAAAAATATGGTGCAATCAGTACTAATTCAAGTTAAGATACTTACTGATGATACTAAATCTGGTTACACCCCAGAGACGTTGAAAGAAGAGATGGCTGATTTGCTTAAACTGAGCAACATCAAAATCGAAGGATTGATGACCATCTCGCCTCTGATCGAAGACCGTGAGACATGGTTCGAGTGCTTCAACGGACTAAGAAATCTGCGAGATGAGCTGGCGCAAAAACACTCAGTCGAATTGAAAGAACTTTCGATGGGTATGTCAGCAGACTGGCTGGAAGCAGTGGAAGCAGGATCAACAATGGTCCGTCTCGGCAGAGCAATATTTCAAGTTTGAACCCCGCTACAAGCGGATTTTGGATAAGGGAAGGGAAAGCAAAGTTATTTCGGCGAGAGGGTAAGGAGGGACGCAGTGAGCATAGTTACAAAGCTAAAAAGTTTTTGGTTCGGACCGGCAGACAACTACGACAGAGAAGATTTCGAAGATTTGTTCGATACGACTGACGAAGTTTATGCCACCAACGGGCAGCTGGCATTGGACAAGGCACCGATGGACGCGGTCAAACCGCCAGTCAGACAGCCTTCAAACAATTACGGCAGTCAAGTCGTGACGCACCCGAGTGCTCAAGCAGCCAGTGAAGTGCTGGTCATAGAGCCTCGTCAATTTGAAGAGTCGATCGACATCGTTGAGCATCTTCGCGGACGCAAATCCGTATTGCTCAATCTCCACATGCTGGACAACGAAAACAGCCAGCGCGTGGTCGATTTCCTCTCCGGCGCTTGCCACGCAATCGACGGGCATCAGCAACGCATCGGCGAAGGTGTATTCCTGTTCGCACCATCCTCAGTGGTAATCCAATCCGAATCGACGTCCTCCAAGGCAATCAAGGACGCTTTCTGGAATAAGGCAACAACCATCTAGGCAATCAACGGACATCCTACGGAATCAGCGAAGAGCCGCCCAAAAGGCGGCTCTTTTATATGCGATTATGTTTCATCAACGGCAAACTCGCTCGATTGAAAAGTCGCCCCGATCCATATAAAGGATTAGGAAATTGGATGGCATCACCCGTGATGCCAAATGATTATGTTTCATCAAATTGAAACTTCGCCAACCTATTTAATAGCGTTGGCAAACCAGTTGCCCGGATTGCTGGCAGCCTTATTGCAATAGATGCTGAAGTGCAGATGGGGACCATTGGCACGACCGGTCTGACCGATGCGTCCAATCAGCTCTCCGGCTTTGACTTGTTGTCCTTTGGTCACGTGCAATTTCTGCAAATGGATGTAAAAGGAAACAATTCCCTGCCCATGATCGATGGCCACACAATTGCCGTGGAGCTTAAAGCCGGTTCTCGCCAGGACTACAACCCCGGGGGCGCATGCCACTACCGGTGATCCCGCAGCACCGGCGAAATCGAGCCCGGAATGGAAATAGTCTTTGAGAAACTTACCGTTGACCGTTCGTCTCACACCAAACGGAGTCGAGGTTCTGGCTCTGGATGGTCTTGTGAAATCCTGCGTCCAAAACCGTTGCGCGGAGCAAGTCTCCTTAGCGGCATTCACCGCCTCTTCTTCACCGGGCGAAGTATTGAAGTTGTCCTTCGACTTCGGCAAAGTCAAGTACCGCATCTGAAATTTGCCGTCCAAGACTTTCAATTTCACTGATGCATTGTCGTTTTTCAGAGTATAAGTGCCCGGATCCAGTTCCAAAGAGGGAGCAAGAATAGCCTTGTATATATGTTGTCCATCTCCTTCACCGGGAGCGGCAGCCGACGGAAACAATTTATAAGTCTGTCGCGCGAACGTAAAAGTCGGAGAGTCCTCAGCCGTCTCTGTCTTGTAAATGACCTCTATCGGTTGCCCTTGCTTTGCGGAGGAGGAGGAAAGGGAAAGCTCGGCGCAATCGGCAGCGCAAAATGCAGACAGGGAAAAGAGCAGGGATAAACTTATCCCGTGCAATCGGCGCAAGACTGAATTCGTTCTTAGCGAATTGGTCAAGTTGAGGGGATTCCTAGAAGAGCTGAGCCGAACTATTTCTTTTTCTTCTCTGATTTCTCAGCCTTTTCCGCCTTCTCTGCCGGCACCAATTGGTCAATGGCGTCGGTAAGCGCGTCTACCTTTTCCATAGGAATTGCGACGCCCTTCTTGGTCGGCTTCTCTTCTTGATCTTTGTCGAGATACCATTCGCGAATGTGCAAATATCTGGTACCGCGATATTCACCAACGTATACGTTGATCGACTCGCCGCGAGCCTTTTCATGCACGGTCACTCGCTCGTCGAGCGATCCGTCCGAAGGACCGATTTGCGAAATCGCATCTTTCAATGCCTCGCATTTCTCCACCGGCAGTGCCACACCTTTCTTGGTCGGCTTTTCTTCTTGATCTTTGTCGAGATACCATTCGCGGATGTGCAAGTATTTGGTGCCGCGATACTCGCCGATGTAGACGTTAATCGTCTCGCCTCGAGCCTTCTCATGAACAGTGATACGCTCTTCCAATGGATGTTCCTCCTCACCACTAAGTCTGAGAGTTTTGTTCTTAACCGATTTATCGGTGACTCAAGACTTCTTTACGGGTCTGTTTCCTTCTTCAATCTGCCACTTGAAAGACATTATTTAACTGATCTCAGTATATCTATTACTTTAAAAGATCTAGATCTGATAATCATAAGGATCATGATCTTAGGTCAAGATCTCTGCTAGTTTATCTGTCACTGATACTTACAACTTATGAGCCAATTTATAGATCACGTCCAAATTAGCGTACGGTCGGGCGACGGCGGCAACGGTGCCATCGCCTGGCGCAGGGAGAAATACGAGCCTCTGGGGGGTCCTGCCGGGGGCAATGGAGGGCGAGGGGCTCATGTCTATATAGAGGCGACAAACGACCTGACTACGCTTGTAGAGTTTCGTTTCAAAGCGATTTTCGAGGCAGAGCACGGTGAGCGCGGCCGCACCAAAAACCAGCACGGCAAACAGGGCAAGGATCTCGTCATAAGGGTGCCGGTCGGCACGCTTATCAGGGACCGCAACGACGGGCACGTCATTGCCGACCTGGTCGCCCCCGGGCAAAGAGCGCTGGTCGCTCAGGGAGGGCGCGGAGGCCGAGGCAATAGCATGATGGCTACTCCCACGAAACGTGCCCCCTATTACTGCGAGCCCGGAGAAGCCGGCGTCGAAAGACAACTCGAGCTGGAATTGAAATTGCTGGCCGATGTCGGCTTGATTGGTTTGCCTAATGCCGGCAAATCGACACTTTTATCGGTCATCTCCAATGCCAAACCGAAAATTGCCGCTTATCCGTTCACAACCCTAGAACCAAATCTGGGTGTGGCATACGATCCATCCGGCAAAGCCTTTGTCGTGGCCGACATCCCTGGCTTGGTTGAAGGCGCCTCGAGCGGAGTCGGATTAGGACACGATTTCCTTCGTCATATCGAGCGTACTCGAGTTCTCGTACACATGGTCGACAGCAGCTCCGAGACGCTGGAAGACGACATAAAGACGATCCTCAACGAACTCGAACTTTTCAGCGACAAACTGAAGGAGCTACCGCGTTTGGTGGCACTGAACAAAATCGATCTTATGGATGCCGATGAAGCTGAAGCCCTAAAACAAAGGGTCGAGAAGTTTCTCAAGAAGCAATACAAAGGAAAGGAAGAAAGACTTCAAGGCGTTCATCTTATATCGGCGCAAGGACAGATCGGCGTAAGAGAATTGATATCCGTCTTAAGCCGCAAGCTGGAAGAGTTCAAATCGCCCGACCCTGTGGTCGATCCAGCCATTGTGATCAGCGATGAGGCGGCTTCGGAGCGACCCGACGATTCTTTCTCCGTGATGCGCAAGAAGAATGTTTTCTTCCTCACAGGGCATCGAGCGGAAAAAATTGTCGAAGTGACCAACCTCAAAGAACCCGAATCGCTGGCACATATGTTCAATGTTCTGAGAGCCATGGGTGTGATTGATGCCTTGCTTCAAGCAGGCGCATCGCAAGGTTCTGAAATCGTCGTCAACGGAATAACGTTCTCCTTCGGCGACCACATGTAAGTCTGACTGCCTTGGAGGCGCATTGCATGCGCCCTTGAAAGTCGAATGTTGGCTGGAAGCCAGCGGTCCCAGTTCCACAACGCAACAAAAAACCGCCCTGTCAGGACGGTTTCAAACGGACTGTTTGAGTTGAAGCTTAGCCTTCCGCTTTGGCTTCTTCTTTTCCAGCACCGTCAGCCAGTCTTTCAGTACGGCGGATATTTGCTGCCTTTGTTTGAACTCTTTTCTTTTGCTTGCGAGCCAGTACTTTTTCAGCTCGCTTCATTCCACGTTGCTGTGCCATTTTTTCCTCCAGGCGGTGAAGCGACAATTTGAGACAAAACTCATAATGCGCGCGTCGATAGGTCTCTTCGTTGGCGCATAGCCACCGGGAACCAGAGCTGGATGCTAATTGCATCAAAACAGTACGTCGGTCCCGACATATAGACGCAATATTCTACTACACCCAGAGATTGCCAAGGTACTCGATGCCTTCTGGGTCGCCGAGTGACAGGTTTTTCAGAATGTATTCGGCGACCGGCGGAAACAGCGTGAGCTTCTCCAGATCGTCGATCGGGATATAGTCGACGCCGGCAAGAACCGGCTCATTGCCGACTTTCATAATGCCGCCAATCTCTTTTGCCTTTAAATAAACATTGACAATGTGGCGAGAGCGGTCGGGAGCGATGGCTTCAGACAGAAAGAGAAAGCGAACCACCTCAACATCCAGGCCGGTCTCTTCCTTGATTTCCCGAACAGCACACTCCTCAAAGGTTTCGCCATATTCGAGCCGGCCACCCGGCAACACCCAGTACTGCCGATTGCCTTTTCGGTGCCTGACCAGCAAAATTTTTCTGTCCGGCGAAATCACGACTACGGACACTCTCGTAGTCGGTATCGTGTATCCAGGTTTTCTCCTGAAACGTGCTCTGGGCAAGCGGTTAGACCTGATGTCGTTAGGGTTTCCGTTTATTCTTTTGGAGCGCAAACTTCGAATTTCTTCGCGTTTGTAGCTAAATTCTCAATTTAGCTTTCTTTACAGCGCCATTTCTTATTGAATTTTACGCCATTAGATGGAAAGTGCCGAATTTCAAATTAGCGCCGCAAGGGTCGAGAGGTGTTGGAATTGGCAGACAAATCCGGGGGCAATGCCTGACAGTGAGCCGGAAGTGTAGAAACGCAAAGACCGCCGACCAATGTTCAGAATCTTATATGCTGTTCTGTTACTGTTAGAAATCTGCTGGCAGAATTGCCCGGGGCCGCAAGAATGGCGAGCCCGTGGGCGGCGAGTTATAGCCGAGCGCTTGCGCGCTTGACGAAGGTTGTAAAGAATCCGATGAGTGTCGAAAATTTAGAAAAAGAGCTGAGAGACCTTAAGGCAAAGGCCCTGGCCGATTTTAGCCAGGCAACTACTTCGCAGGTACTGGAAGAGTTGAGGCTGCAATATCTCGGGCAAAAGGGCTCGTTGAGCACCATTATGCGCGGCCTTTCCAATATCGACAAAGCCGATCGCCCGCGTGTCGGTCAGTTGGCCAACGAGATCAAGCAAGAGGTGGAAGGCGCTCTCGACAAACAAAAAGACGCTCTTTATCGCAGCGAACTCGATGCTCGCCTCAAAGAAGAAGGCATTGACGTCACTTTGCCGGGACGCGCAATCGCCCAGGGGCACCTGCATCCTCTCACTCAAGTGACGGATGAAATCATCAGCATTTTCTACGGTATGGGCTATGAAGTTGCCGAAGGTCCGGAAGTCGAGACCGATTATTACAACTTCGATGCTTTGAATACTCCCCACAGCCACCCGGCCAGAGACGAGCAAGACACCTTCTACACCAATGTGGGACCGCAGGTGCTCTTGCGCAGTCAAACATCGACAGTGCAAATTCGTGTCATGGAAAATAAGAAACCGCCGCTGAAAATCATTTCGCCCGGTCGCGTCTATCGAAATGAAGAGGTAAACGCCAGAAAATACCCGCTATTTCACCAGGTGGAAGGCTTGCTCATCGACGAAGACGTAACTTTCGGGCAATTGAGTGCAACACTGAATGAGTTTATCCGCCTGCTCTTCGGCAAGCCGCTCAAAACGCGGCTGCGCCCGGACTTTTTCCCTTTTACGGAGCCTTCTGCCGAGATGGACAGCCAGTGCCCGTTTTGCATGGGAGGAGGTTGCCGTACGTGCGGTCACCGCGGATGGTTGGAACTCCTGGGATGCGGCATGGTTGATCCGAATGTCCTGCAAGGGGCGGGAATCGATCCGGAAAAGTGGAGCGGTTTTGCATTCGGCATGGGCGTAGAGCGGCTGGCGATGCTGAAGTACGGCGTCACGGATATCCGCAATTTCTTCACCAACGATGTGAGATTTCTCAGTCAATTCTAGGTGAGTGCTTTTCATAGTCTCTGGAAAAACTCTCCAAAACAGGCTTAACATCAAGATTTCAAAGGACAAAAAGGGCGTTACTGCAATGAAGCTTTCATACAAATGGTTGAGTGAATTCGTCGATCTGTCGGGCATTTCGCCTGAAGAGGTAGCGGAGAAGCTAACTATGAACGCCTTCGAGGTGGAGGATATCCACGTCGTCGGAGCCAATATCACCGGGCCGCTGGTAGTGGGAAAAATCCTCGAGATTCACCAGCACCCGAATGCAGACAAGATTCGTCTTACCAAGGTGCTATTGAAAGAAGACGGTGAGCCGGTCGAGATTGTCTGCGGCGCTTCGAATATCGAGGTCGGACACATCATTCCAGTGGCATTACCAGGTGCGATCGTTATCAATAGAAAGGATGGCTCACCGCTTCCGATCAAACAGTCGGAAATTCGTGGCGTGACGTCAAACGGCATGCTCTGCTCTCCTTCCGAGCTCGGCTTGCAAGGTTTTGACGTCGACGGAATTCTCATTCTCTCGGACCTGGAACAAATCTCGATCAGAGCAAACGGCATAAAAATCGGAGCTGATGCCAAAGAAGTTTTGGAACTGAGCTCCGACTCCGTTCTCAACGTCGGCTCGCGCTCGAACAGGGGCGATGCTTTATCGGTTATCGGACTGGCGCGCGAGGTGGCCGCATTGACGGGTCGTCCGATGAAAGTGACTCCCTCCGACCTGGAAAGACACGGCAAGCGAATCAAACCAGACCAGTCCATAACCACCAGCATCGAGAATGAAGAGGATTGCCCACTTCTCACCATCCGTTATATAGAAGGGTTGAAAGTGGGTCCGTCCCCTCGCGAGATTGTTCGCAAACTGGAAGCAATCGGCGTACGGTCAGTCAACAACATCGTCGATATCACCAACTACGTGATGCACGAGATGGGGCAGCCCTTGCACGCCTACGACGTTTCCAGGCTGGACGGAAGGCTCATTCAAGCGCGGCGCGCCAAAGCCGGTGAAACGCTGGTAACTATCAACGAAAAGGAACAAAAGCTGACCGAAGAAGTGCTGGTTATTGCCGGAGAAAGAGAAGTCCTGGGTGTAGCCGGCGTCATGGGCGGCAAGGGCTCCGAAATCTCGGACGACACTGTCGCCATAGCCCTGGAAGCGGCAGCCTTCTCGCAAGCGCGCGTGCGCCGCGGCAGCAGATTGCTCGGACTGTCCAGCGACAGCAGTTTGCGATTCGAGCGAGGAGTCGATGTCGAGTCGGTTATTGCAGCCTCGGCTCGGGCCTCCAGTCTGATAATGCAATATTGCAGCGCCACTAAGGACGGTGCTGGATACGCAGAGATGGCAAAGAGCGGAAAAGAAACGGTCGAAAAAACAGTCTTGACCGTTCGCATGCCCAGAGTGAAGAAGCTCCTGGACATTGACATAACTGCTGACGCGGCTGGCAAACTGATTGAGCCGCTAGGATTCGGGTTCGAGTCTAAAGGAGAAAATCTGTCCGTCAAAGTACCAAGTTTCCGTTCTTCCGACGTGACACGGGAAATCGACGTGATTGAAGAAATCGCTCGTATCTACGGATTCGACAAATTGCCGAGCGCGATGCCGACCAATACGATTCCTCCGCAAGCACCGGACCAAACGGTAAATCGTATCAAGCGCTCACTCCTGGCATCAGGCTTGAGCGAAGCATGGGTCTCCAGCTTAGTGCGAAGCGAGAGCAAGAAAGGCGAAGACAATCCACATGGTTTAGCCACTCTGGAGAAAGAAGATAGGCTGGTAGCAGTACTCAATCCTCTCTCAGAGGATCATGAAGTGCTGCGTCAGAGCCTGATTCCAGGGCTTGCCCAGACGGCAGCCTACAACTATGACCACGGCAACAAAGACGTTTTTCTTTTCGAAATAGGACGAATCTATCTGAAAAAAGACGCGAAAGACGTAAAACAAGAACGTGGCGAAACCGGAGTGGAAGAGCGCACCAAAGTGGCTGGTTTGCTAATGGGCAAAAGGGCATCCAGTTTATGGCAATCAAAGCCCACCGCCTCAGCCAACGATGCCGCCAAATACGAGACGGTCTCGGAAGAGGCGCATGACTTCTTCCGCGCCAAAGGCGTCGTCGAACAGTTATTATTGCAAGCAGGCGTAGAGCTGGGTCGAGTCAAATTTTTCCAATCCAATCGTTTGCCTGGCTGCCTGCATCCATTTAGAGCCTGCGAAATCATCTGGTCGAAAAATCCAAACGTGACGGCCAACGCGCCCGAGGCTCAAGTCGTCAGGCTCGGCTTCGTCGCCGAACTGCATCCCGGCTTCACTGACAGCCTAAAATTCGCTGAGCGAGCCACGGTATTCGAACTGGATATCGATCAGATACAGAAGCTGGTCGTTCCGGCGGCATTCACTCCCTTGCCATCTACCCAACCGCTCTCGCGCGACCTGACAGCGGATGTGGACCTCTCGCTCGACCACGCATCGGTCGAATCTTGCATTCGCTCGGCCGCAGGCGGTACCCTCAAGCAAGTCGATCTTGTCAGCCTCTTTCAGCTCAGTGATGGAAAGAAGAGCCTCTCCTATCGATTACTTTTCTCCGGAGACCAGGAGCCTTTGACCGTTGAAGAAGTCGATAAGCGCTTGGCAAAAATCAGAGAAAGTCTCCAGTCCAGACTTGGCGCCTCGTTCAGGCTCTAACAACTCACCTATTGCGCGGAGTTTTGATGCATCGCCTGAGTATACGGACTTCTTGGCCGCTTCTAGCCGCGCTCGTCCTCTGTGTTTGCGGGCTGAATTACGGGCTGCCCAAGCTCTTTTCTTCCAACTGCTTAGAAGTGCCTCTGCTTCCACTTTTAATAATCGAGGTGGGTGCCAGCCTGGCAGCAGCTGTCCTTTTTTACGGGGAAGCATCCCCGGTCCAGGTCATAAAATTATCGCTTGTCATTTTGGCAATTACCGGCACCATTGCAGGTCTTGCACATTTGGTCAATGAAAATATCTATTCGTCGGTGAGACTGCGACCTGGCTCGCAGGCGCCCGTTTTGACTATAAATTGGGTATTCTTATTGACCGTGAACTTTTCTGCCATCGCCGTCACCAAAGCCTTGATCGTGCTCACAGCGGGTCACACAGCTTCTCGCAAGAGACAGAATAGAACCGACAGCGACAGATAATACTGAACGGCGCTTTCAAGGGGCGATTTCATGTCTTCAAACCTGTTCAGTTTGCACCGTAAACGCGGTGTAGCAGGGTATATTGAACTTAGTTTTTCATATAGATCTCAAGGACCGATCTTTTAAATGTACAAACTGGTCGTTCGAAATTGGATTTGGTTCAGCGCAGCCATCGTGCTTGCCCTCCTGCTAACTTTCGGAGGCACTCAGTCACCCTGGAAAGATCTGACCTTCAGCGTCAATGCAGCCACGCTGCTGCTCGCACAACTCGGCGCTGCATTGCTCTTCAGCCGTATTTGTTTTGAAAACGGTCGCCTCAATCAGTTGCTCCAGGTCGCCGCGGTAGGCTTCGTCTGTATCCTCCTTCTGTCGGCTATTGGAATTGCAATCGGCGGTCACTTCGCTTTTGCGGCTCCTATCAAGCTAACTCTGCCGGTGGTGCCGATTGTAGTCAGTACCGTTTTTGGTGTCGGTGCAGCCGTAGCGCTCTTAAAACTCGAACCTCTTTCCGTCTACTCAGCAGGATCAGAGACTGAGGAAGAAGAAGAAGAGTCCGTAAAGGATCAATCAGAGTCCAAAGGCGCAATCAAACTAGGAAAGACCAAAGCCAAAGCCGCTACATCTTCCACTAAGCTGCGCGGAATTCTCGACAAATTGGATGCGGAAGAAGAAAAACCGCCGGCCAAGCCTGAACCGCCGGCCAAGTCACTCGTTCAAGAAATCGATGACGAGAGGAAATCGGCGGCATCTGCGACCGCGACAAGATTGCAGGCGCAGAAAAGAAAGAGTACAAGCACTTTTACCAAGCTCCAGGCTCTGAGCGCCAGTGGTACGGGCGGTCACCGCCCAGAAGACGAGCAGTCCAATCAAGAAAGTCTCAAAGACATTCTCGACAGGCTTGATGATGAGCCGCTTTCGATCATGGACGAACC
>JAIETE010000273.1 GCA_019745505.1 Candidatus Obscuribacterales bacterium
GACCAGTTTTTGACCACCTTCTTGAAGTGCTTCAAGTTGGGTCAGATCCGGAAAGTTGGTTGCAACCAGAGCCAGTAAGTCCACTTGCTGCGTCATAGATTATGCCTTTTGGTGCAGTCTCCACGCCCAGTCATTGAACAACCAAGACACATACGATAATGGAGCAAAGTCTTCATCACAGACAAGAGGGTGATGATCAAAGAATCCACCATCGCTTTCTGCAAAGAATGAAACACCTATGGATGCAGCTCTATGCATTAACTCTTCATCCCTTGGCAGTTTAGGCATTACGACGCAAGAACATGACGCAAACCATATGTTTTTCGTAGCTTGCTCTAATGCAGCCCAGGCATTACTCATCTTTGCTTCAACAGCCACTATGTGTTTGGCTGCGAAAGTGCAACTATACGGACGGGCAATCCATTCATCAAATACTTGTTCAACCATTTCGGCTCTTTCAAGCTTATCCAAACTTCGGTCTAGCGACTTGAATGGTAAAGTCCTCAGGTGTTCCTTAGAGACAGGCCTATCGACGGACAAATAATGCATCAGCTTGAAGTCATTTGAATCAAGCTCTGCACGAGCAGAGTTCCACGAGTCAGCAACCAAACTATCCCAAATCACAATGACTAAGTCAGGAAATCCACCTGCTATCTTAGGCTCTCGAAAAATCGTTACCTGGTAATTCTGGGCTTCTTCGACGTGCGTGCGTTTAACCAGCGTGTCAACCAACTCTAGCTCAGGCCCACTTCTAGGGCTACGAAACTTAAGCCCGATATCTCTCGATGGTGAATTTGCCGCATCTATAACGCTTAACATGAACACAACCCCTGTCTTGGCTTTGTACCCATATTTAGAGCTCATACATTAATTTAAGACGTAAAATCCTAACAAAAAGTTCAATCCGGATAATAACAAAAACAGGTCTCCAAAGCCACCCTGAAAAGCCTGTCCGGAAGCCACTTTGCAAAAAGAATTTGCTCAGAATCAAGCAATCATACGGACTTGTGCTGAAAATTATTTCTACTCCATTTGAAATCCTCGAAAGCGGCACACTGAATTGTGTGTGCACGACAACTAAGAGTCAGCAAGCAATGGAGATCTGAATACATGATGACACACTTTCCCGGCAAAGATGAGTGCCGGGTGTTTATCTTTTTCTCTCTGCCCGATTGAACATTCACACATCAACAAAACGAATACGAATGCAAGAAGTTGTTATCAATTCAGCACCGTTAACGGTATCACCGAAACTCAAATCGCGCGCACTACAGTAGCCTCAGCTTTTGTCATTCTATTACAACAGGACCATTTGGCTCGCCCTCAAACAAAATCGCAACCGAAGTGGACCCGCTGTCACGCTGGCTGAGCCGTGCAACAGAAAGCCGCCTCTCTTGCCTGGTCAGGTGTCAGCGCATCTGCTGGGCCGATCCTTTCGCGCGATCCGCGAGCACATTCAATGTAATAGGACATTGCCCCGGTTGGTTGCACTCGAAAGATCAATCCCTTCAGACGGCTGTCCCGTATCCGAAAAGGCTTGTCGCTGGGCTTTGTGCGGCGTACTAGTTCATTAGTAATGCTGGTCTTCATGTGAAGTCTCTGCTGGGTGAGGGATTGGACGGACGTTTCAAACCTATGCCCTACCGTAAGTGAAACGTAAGTGCAACTCCATTCTACACTTAGGCATTTCAGGGAACAGAGGTAAATTTACACAGCGACACAGATCAAGGCACCAGCCTGGTTTTTGACGGGATTGAAATTTACCCCCGTAGATTACCGTGACATCCGCCATCACCATCACACCGTGAAGGTCGGGGGTTCAAATCCCTCATCGCCCAAATTTTTGTTGCCTATTCTTCCACTCACGAAATTCGCACGGTTGTTTCGCTAACGTGCATTCACACCACCGCATGCCTTTTTTACTAGCGGTGCTCCGACAAATTAGCAGCAAGTTAGCCTGCCCCCCTTATCGAACACGCGAACCCTTCGCGAAGAGGAGAAGCGATGACAGAGACATTCAATGAAGTAGCCCCAAATGCAGCCCTTCGGACACCGGACTTTCAAGTTGCAAATTTATGGTCTGAGCGAAACAGCGGCCGCACCGCCTCACCCTCACCGGATTGCCTTCCGTGCTGTGATTTCATCGACAGCGGCGCCGGCAACCAGGCAAATACAGCAGGAAGAGTAGGACCGGCGGTCGAAGCGGATCGAGCCCGATGCGATACGCCTCAATTCACGCCACGCCCTCAAGACCCGGGCGACACGCAAGGTTTAGAAGCAACTCCGAAGTTTCCAATCTTTCGACCCACAAGCGGCGGGTCCGACATTCCGCCCATTACACCGATAATGCCGCCCCCAACCGGTAGAGAGTGGGGACTGCCAGTGGAAGTGGGCCCAAAAACGCTCAAAGAGGCGGAAGGTTCTGCGAAACACAGCGGCAGCGCATCAGGAACGGCCGAGCGAAACAATTATCCCCCGACTCGCCATCCCTGGTCGACTCGTTAAGAACATTCACCCTTGAGCAAGGCGAGCAAGCGATCCAGCACTTTCTCGCCATCCTCTCTCAATCCGTCATGCTCAAACTCATTGGTTAGCCAGTACTGGCAGCCGGAAATAGTCTTTGCAGTCTCTTCAGCCATAACACGATCGACGTAGAGGTCACCATGATAAATAGTTCCAACGCATGGGACGGTGCAGGATTTCAACGCTTCCCTGTCATAGAGCGCAGGCCAGCCAGAATACGCCGCAATTTTGTCCGCCACCTGTCTAAACTGTTTCAGACAACTGTATTCATCGAACATCCACGAATAAATCATTTCGCCAGTAAAAAAGATTGGATCTTTCTTTCGAGAGTTAAAGTCAAACTGCGGAAACTCTTTGAGTATGCGGTCTGCGGACCACTTGGATGCGGCCCCCTGACAGTAGATTGCTTCGTGCAAAAGTGAGTAGATCGGGTTAGTATTGAAATCCATGAGATTTTCAATACCGCGCAAAAACACGAAAGACAGTGTTTCCTTTGCCGTGTTTGGAACAAAAGCCGTCTCCAACAGATAATGAATCGTATTCATCGAATGCCCCGAGCACTTAAATCCAAAAGTGATACCGAGTTCGAGAAACCGCCTGGCACTCAACAATTCACCACACGGCAAATGCACTTCGTTTGACTGCAAATGTTCTACTATGCGTGAAACAATTTCCGCATCACCTGGAAAGCGCCTGTAAAACTCTTCGTTCTTTTCGATCAGTCGCTCATAGCAGGCCCGATAGACAGCATCTGGATCATCAACCAATGGTGCAAAACCACCGGTAATAATCGCTGCTTCGAGCCCTTCGGAATGAAACGACAAATAAGTCGTGATGCA
This sequence comes from Candidatus Obscuribacterales bacterium, assembly GCA_019745505.1. Taxonomy (GTDB): domain Bacteria; phylum Cyanobacteriota; class Vampirovibrionia; order Obscuribacterales; family Obscuribacteraceae; genus QKMZ01. The sequence continues at coordinate 3,363 of JAIETE010000273.1, forward strand.
GAATCCGCCGTAGCTTTGACCAATCACGGACCATTTTTTTCCTTTATTCAGTGACTTGCGGATCAACTCACAGTCACGAACAATGTTGTCGGCGCGAAAATGCTTCAGATACTCAAATTGTGCATCCGCGTCTGCCACCTCATTCATTGTTTGGTGGGTAACAGGCGTACTTAATCCCGTACCTCTTTGGTCGAGAAGCAGTACTCGATATTCTTTCAGTGCACGTTTCAGCCAGCCGCTATTGCTCTCGGGGCGCGGAGATTGAAAACCCGGTCCACCTTGCAGATAGACGAGAAACGGCATCTCATCTTTGTCAGCATTCTCAGTCGAGCGAACCTCGCGAGCAAAGATTGAAATCTTCCTGCCGGAAGGTTTGTCGTAGTCCAGCGGCACTTCAAAATAATGACTAATCAAAACCAGTCCAGGTATTTTCTGCACACTACTCTTTACTGCAGCTTCACTCTTCATATGTCCCTCGAAATCCCGTGCCCTGCCTTCGCTGGAAACAAAAATACAGCAGAACAGCGAAGAGATATACTTAATTAATGCCAGGGACAACGCAAAAAATCGTATCGCCCTCCAACATTGCACGTTTGGCATGCATCCTTTCGGTAGCAATAGTAGCTCTTTGCATTTTTGCCACAATTCTTGCGGAATCTGAGCGACTATGGTGGCGTGCATATTTGGTCGCACAATTCAGAGTCGAGATCTTTGCTCTTTCAGCTCTAACAGCCATTGGGTTGGCGGCATTCAGAGGTTCGACGCCCCTTGCTATCTGTGCATCTTTGTGCGCGCTGATCAACTACAGCCATCTGCTTCCCTACTACGTCTGGCACTCGCAATCCTTAATGGACTCCGACAAGACGATGAAACTCATGCAGATCAACCTAAACGTCAAAAACAAGCAGTACGAGGCGGTCACATCATACGTCAAAAAGAACAATCCGGATGTTGTCCTATTCGAAGAATTGACTCCGGAGTGGAAAAACTACTTTGAGGCGAATCTAAAGACCCATCCGTTCGCAATCACTGAAACTCGCTTGGACACGTATGGAATTGGAATGTATTGCAAGGCCGCACCGAAAAACAGTCGTATTGTTTATCTCGGAGAATCGGGACATCCGAGCATTGTCGCCGAACTCCAAGGATTAGAAAAGCCGGTTTGCATCCTCCATACCCATGTACAAGGACCAGTGAAGAAAGAGTTTTTTAGATGGCACGAGGGACAGTTCCTCAGTATGGAAAACGAAGTAAAACAGCTTCCACGCCCGCTGGTTGTGAGTGGAGACATGAATTCAAACGCATGGACTTATTTGCTTAGCGACTTCATCAGGAACTCCGGACTTGTAGATACGCAGCAGGGGCGAGGTATACGCATGACGTGGCCGACACCCTTCTACTGGCGCTATGGACTTTTTCCACTCCTGGCAATCGATCACTTCTTTGTGTCGGACGACATAACAGTGAAAAAACGCGAACTAGGAATTCCGAATTCCTCAGATCATTTTCCCGTGATTATTGAATTTTCGCTGTAGACGCAAGACAGATTTTCTTGCAAGGAAGCTCATAGCGGCATTCAACTCGAATTACAGCTTGGGCATAGGTCCGCCGTCCTTCAGAACAGGAACTTGCGTCGTACCCTCGCAAACGGGACAAATTCCCTTAACTATCGAATTGCCGTGTTCCTGTGCAATCAGATGGCCTATGTCATTTGGTGTCAGCGTGTCGTATCCGCCGCCATTGTGGGGAACCTGGATTACTTTGTTGCCGGCCTTTAAAGTCCAGCGAGGATCATGTCCCTTCAAACAGTTGGCCGGACAGATGCCTCTCATGGCATTGCGCAGAGAGGTAGCAGTTGCAGCGCAACTCTTCTGCAAACTCATACTGTTCTTCGCGTATTTGCTGAGTATCTCGAACTCTTTGACGGCTTTTGAATAGATTTTCTGCTGCAAGTAGCAGTGCGCTAGACAGAGGTGAGTATTGATGTCGGCAGTGCCGCTGGCAACAATCTGCTCGAATGCTTTCTGTGATTGTGCAAACTTTCTCTGTTTGAAGAGTTCCGCTGCCGCGGCATATCCGTCCGGAACCGGTCGTTTATGTGGCTCCAGGGAAGCAGCACTAGGTGTAACCGAAGCAGATTCAGCAGCTTCTGGTGTTCCTGCAGCAGGCGCCCCGGTCGAATTTGCCGGGGGATTGCTGGGAGTTCCCCCCGCAGGCAAACCTTCAGGTGCTACGGTCGAAGCCGGAAGAGCTGGATTGGCTGCGCTGTCGTCCGCCTTATCCACACTCACCGCCGCAGCCGAGCCCGCCGCAACATCTTTATCAGCCGCTAGTAAAGGATTCCCCGAAAAGAAGAAAAAGCTGCTAAGGACTGCCACTGCCAGACTTACGCGCATTTTTTGACCTCCACGGCGATTCGCGACACTTGCGTCATATTCAATTACTGCCACAGGCCGGCAACAGAATAACTGTTGCTCTCGACACTTATACTGAACACCCCCACTTGGCAGCTACCGTCAAGGCACATATTTCGCGCCTGCAAATAAAAGCTCGCACCACCAGTGATGGCAATGCGAGCTTTGTGGGGGTCAAGAAACCTTTACGAAATCTAGGCAGATAGAGGCTGCGCGCTCAAATCTACAGCTATCGGTTTTGTCGAATTGCCGTAATTCTCTTTGCGTAATTGATTGATTTTGGCAATTCTGATCAAAGTATCCATGAGTCTCGGATCATTTGTTCCGAACATCTCCTGCTGTGCCTTCAACAGCGTTTCGCACAGTCCATAAGCCTTTTCGTAGTCATTTTCCATGCAATAGAAGTCAATCAAACGATAAAATGCTTTCATCAGTTCTGCGTGAGAATTAGTCGCACTGCGCGTATCGCGCATAGCCTTCAGCAAAGTCTTAACGACCTTTGCCGCCTTGCCATGTCTGTTATTCCAGCTGGCATCAACAACAGCATCAACAAGAGGATCCCAAATAACCCCTATCGCCTTTCTCATCGCCTGCTAATTTTTCCCCACGCGAAAGTCGCGGCAGCCCCTCTTCACTCGATAAGGACGACTGACGTCGATACTGAAGAAACTATAGTATAGATATGCCGAATTGCAATCTATGGTTTAGAAGGAATTCCTCTATGGATTCCCCCAGTGTGACTGGAAATGTCACCTATACCTCTCCGGCCACTTTTCTCAGACAAGGGAATCCCGCTTTCGAGTGAGTCGGATTCTGTTGCCGCAGCCCCATGGACTTCTAAATCCCGCAGAGCAACGGCCTTAACTCGTTATCTTTACAAGCAAAACGCAGACCGTTGAGAATGCCTCTTCAACAAATGTGTTAAATGCTCTCCTTTTAAGTCAAAATGTTCGGTTATCGTACTCGCTGCGGATTATTCGCCAACCAGCATGCTCATCCAAATTGTTCTTGCAACCTTATTCTCCATAGCAGTCATCAGCACAGCGCAAGCCTCTGCAGCAGCGGACGACGCTCCATCGACAAGCACGAAACCGAAACTACCAAACAAAGTCCTGTGGGCATGGAAACGCGCGGAAGACCTTTCCGGCATAGATCCGCATGAATTCGGAGTGGCATACCTGGCCTGTCACATCTTTATCGACGGCGACAAGGTGAAGTGGGAAACCAGAAATCAGCCCCTGAAGATTCCCCCGCACACAGCAGTCGTTCCGACAGTGCGAATAGATATTGTCCGGCGCGAAAAACCAACTCTGTCGAAAGAGCAGATCGAGAAAATCTCCTGGCACATTCTAAAAGCTGCCGGTGGGCAAAACTCCGCAGCCATTCAAATCGATTTCGACGCCCTTGCAACCGAGCGGGGATTTTATCGAGCACTAATTCAACATTTAAGAAAGACACTTCCGTCCACAATGCCGATCTCGATCACGGCTTTAGCATCCTGGTGTCTCTTTGACAACTGGATCAAAGATTTGCCAGTTGATGAGTCAGTGCCCATGATGTTCAGCCTTGGGCGAGATCGCAAGAAGGTCTTACTGTACCTTCAGAAACACCATGACTTTTTGGACGAGCGCGCTAATCGTTCGCTTGGCTTGTCATTGGAAGATACCAGCGTTAACGAACTAATGATCCCTATCGTGCAGAAGCGTAAAATTCCTCTGCGGGTCTATGTTTTCACCAGGACGGCCTGGACTGAGAAAAAGATTCGAGCAGTCAAATTTTTGCTGGGCAAACTATGAAAAAAACAATCGCAATTGCTCTGTCGCTGGCGTTCATGTTCAATGTAAGCACGTTGCCTGGTAGAACATGTGCGTTTGGCAGCGCCCCATACTGGACTTATACATTGCATCCTGATTTCCCAATGGATAAGTATGCGTCGGGTCAGCTGGGCATTTTGAAAAACACATACGCGCGCTCATACCTGTTGGTCGCATACCGCTACTTGACCAACAAGCCACTGGCGGCAGATGAGCAGCAAGGATTCCAACACGTTTGGGCTCAGCGTTTACAAGCAACTTACTCGGATTGCGCCGGTAATACAGAGAGCTGGCTAAAACTTCGCGCCACCGTACCCGGTGTCAGCAAAATTGAAACTATTGATACGGAAAGACCAGTCAGCAAAGAGAATTCATACGAGTCCTACTGCAATGCGCAAACAGATGCTTTTGAGACTGCCGCCAAAACTCTCAAGAGTATGATCGACAAATACGGCGTTGGTTCCGAGCAAGTGAAGACTTGGGTACATGCGCAAGACGAGGTCTTCGCGAATTGCGGAAGCCCAAGATATTCAGACAAAGTCCCGGAAGTCAAAATTCCCGGTCCTCTGCCCGAAAGCGCAGATGCTTACTGCAAACAAGAACGCGCCTACCAGATTGCAGCTGCGAATTTCTACGCACAAAACTTTGAGGCGGCAAGAAAAGACTTCGAAGCGATTGCCGCTGACAAGAACTCGAAGTGGAAGGAAATAGCAGGCTATTTGGCGGCGCGATCAATGATACGGCAAGCCACATTGGCTAAAGAGATGAACCGCAATCTGCTGGAACAGGCGGCGCAAAAAATCCGAAACCTAATCGCAAATCCTTCATATGCGACACTTAAGGAAGATCTCCAATCGCTGGCAAACTTCGTGGCGGTGAGAGTCTCTCCGGACGCACATTTGAACAGACTGGCCGGGGAGAAGTTAGATCAAGAAAACATTGAAGAGATAACCAAAACACTGGACAACTATTTGGATCCGGATAATTCTGCCACGGAAGTAACCTACAGCAAGGTACCGGAGACTCTCAAAAAAAATGAAATGATCGACTGGATCTTGACCTTCCAGGCGACCGACGAAGCCAGTGCAAAACATGCAATAGCCCGCTGGAAAGAGACTAAATCAACGGCTTGGCTGGTCGCCGCAATTACAGGTGTAGATCCGGAAGATCAGCACGCCAATCAATTGGTAGCCGCCGCACGCGCTGACAAATCACCCTACGCTAAGTGGACGCTTTTCTATCATATAAATAGAATTGAATCCGGACTGAGCAAGGATGCCGCAGTAAAAGCTTCTCTAGACAAAATTCTCGCCGCCCCGCCGGCTGATTTACCGGCTGGGTCGCTCAATGCCCTCAGACTCATGAGACTTCCTTTGTCGACGAACTTGGATGAGTTTTTGAGATTCGGCATACAAAAACCTCTGGCAATTTGCAGCGACGGAGGCATACCCGAAATGCCGGATGAAGAAGATGACTTGAAAGGCAAAGGAAAAACACCACCAGCATTCACAACACTCGCGGGTAACGTGCTTACCAACAAACTTCCATTGAGCATTTTGCGGCAAATTGCAACCAATAAGCAAGTTCCAGCCAATTTGCGCAATAACGTCGCCTGGTCATCATGGGTGCGGGCGATTCTTGTCGCAGATGAAGCCGAGGCGAGAAATCTTGCCTTGATCGCATCCCCTCTCAATAAAGCGAAATCGAAGTTTTTCACCTCCTACCTGGCGGCCGCAACTCCGGAAGATCGGAAATTTGCAGCGGCGCTCTTGATGCTGCACTTTTCCTCTGCAGAGCCAAACGCAACGAGCGGTCAACTGATGGACGATGATTATGGCGATTCCAGCGGTTGGTGGTGGGGCAGCAGTCCGGTCAGAAAGCCGTCACAGAATAATAGTGATGACGATTCTGATTCTGCCTCCGAGGACGAACCGTTCGATCCCTTGTTTTTGACAGCAGCGCAAAAATCGCAGGCGGCAGCGCAGTTGGCAAAACTGGCAAAAGTCGAAACGGCACCAAACTATCTAGCTAAAATCGTTCTTGCGTATGCGCAGAAACATCCGGCGGATCCACGAGTGCCGGAAGCCTTGCACTATGGAGTCAAGTGCACGCGGTACGGCGCCACAGATGATGCAACTACCAAATTATCCAAACAGATGTTCATCACGCTTCACTCCAAGTACAAAGGAAACGCTTGGACCAAGCAAACACAGTATTGGTATTAACAGGCAGCCAGAGGAAAAACATATGGTTTTCGTCGAACACAGCGTCAGCTTCAAAGGTGATCTGAAAACAGCCTGGGAGAAGCTTGTTGATTGGAAACAGATGCCGACCTGGGACATCTTTATCGATGAAATGCATTTCGATGGTCCCCTGAAAAAAGGCAGCGTTGGACGCATGAAATCGAGAGACGGACACCATTATGTGCTAACAGTGACCGACTTTACTCCACTGGACAACTACAGCGATGAGATGTCCGTAATGGGGTCGAAATTCGTTTTCTATCATGAGCTCAAAGAGAAAGCGCCAGGAGAAATCACCATGCGTTTCTCCATCACAGCAAAAGGGCTTATAGCTTATCTGTTCAAGTATCCAATCAGCAACGCCCTCGCTCAAAAGCTGCCAATACTGATGGACAACTTCAAGTTGCAATACGAGGAATCCCTTCAACAATCGACGAAATAGTCCACTGCAAGGAGTTAACTATGCTGAATCGAAAAATCATGTGCGTGGCCGCCACTGTGGCGCTGTCCATCGGGGCGTGCTCTCAGCCTTCGATTGCAGAAGCAACTACGGCTCCGATGAGCGGGGGCATCACGATAGATATTCCGCCGAATACGCAGAAGTCAATGCTGACGTTGAACAGAGAAAACGTCACCATGGACATTTTTCCCAATCGCTGTATCACAACTGCCAGATTCCAAATTACAAATCTTGGTCGCCCGATCACAGTGGATTTGGGTTTTCCCACTAGAGACCTGGGTGGAACAGACTTTTACAAGGTGGAAGGCTGGCTCAATGGAAAAGGCATGAAATCCAAGCGCAAAGCGTTTCAGCCGAAATGGGGAGAAGTTGGACCCAGTAAAACCGGCCCCGGCTGGATTGTATGGTCCGTTCATTTCCCTTTTAGCGAACCTCAATACATCGATGTCGCCTACGAAACCAAGCCGACCCCGGCCACTGCTTTGAACTACGGATTTGGACAAATTGAAGATTCGAAATACAAATCTTTTATCGAAGCAAACGATCTGCATCATGTGCGCTACGTGATGTACAGCAAGGACGTATGGAAAGGACCGATTGGCGTCACGGACATTCAAACAAAAATGCACAAGCCATTTTCGAAAGAAAATGTGATTATCGCCGCACGGCATATGGCGTCAGACCGCTCCAAGGTTCGCTGGCATTTCGACAACCTCTACGATAACGACCGACCCAAATTAGGCTTGAACAGTTTTGAGCCACACGAAGTTTCATTTGATTTCTCTCCGACACACTCACGCAGCGAAGTCATGACGGCCGCGCGCAGAGAGCTCGAAAAGGATCCGCAAGATCCCTATATGACAGCCTTCCTTGGAGAATGCTACGCAACGGACAACAGAAGAGATGAAAAGCTCAAGCTCTATGCAAATTTTCTCTCCTCCAATACGAAGTATTTGGCTGAATACGCCAGAACACATAATGACGTTGTAAGAGATCTGGTTGTCGAAACTTGCAGATTGTCTGACGAATTGAAGTCACCAGAGACAATCAAGCAAAACAGATATGCGCTGCTCAGCCTGCTACGCGCCTGCCTCGCATACGAGAAGCAAAATGCAGCAGAACCCAGAGATTCAGTAACGAAGGCTCATATCTGGAGAATGGAGAGTTGGCAACAACGCCTCGCACCTGCGAGAGTAGCTCGCTGGGAGCGCCGCCGTTAAGCTTTGAGACGAGCCACGAGCTCAAGCAGCAGGCAAACAGACTAAGAATTTAGTGCCAGTACCTTCTTCGCTTTCGCAAGAGATCTTGCCATTATGGGCGTCGATTATTTTTTTGCAGAGAAACAATCCGAGCCCTGTACCCGGTGAGAATTTTCGCCCGGCTCTGCCTTGTGAAAACCTATGAAAGATCCGTGACTTCTCTTCGTCGGACATTCCTGGCCCACTGTCTTGTATTTCAACGCAAACCTCATTTTCGAGCGGTGCCACTCGCAAAGTAATCGCACCACCAGCCGGTGTGAACTTAACTGCATTGTCCAGTAAGTTTTGAAAGACTCTGCGCATTGCCAGAACATCAGCATGCACCAGTTTTTCGTTACTCGGATACTCCGTAGTAATCGTAATTTTTCGATTTTCTGCAATCGGAAGAATGTCTTTCAAGCAGGTAGAAAGAATATCCTTAAGGTAAGTACGCGTTAGAACAACCGCATTCATATCCTTCTCAAATCGGTAGACATCCAGCAAATTCTGTATCATCGCCAGCAATATCTTATTGCTATCTCTAATTTGCAGGAGCAAATCCGCATGATCTTGTGAGATTTGACCCATCGCTTGCTCTGCCAACAATTCCAAAACGCGGTTTGTTCCAATCAGCGGATTTTTCAGATCGTGAGTCAACGTTGCCATAAACTCCTCGCGCTGCTCATAAGTCGCCAACTTCTTTTCCGTCTCTTCAAGATCTTTTCTTTCGATTGCATAGTGAATGCTGCGTTCAAGAAAGCTTGCATTTACGTCGGTCTTTTGAATGTAGTCCTGAGCCCCGAGCTTTACAGCCATCAATGCAGTTTCATCATCATCTAGCCCGGTAAGAATAACTACCGGTATTCTGCTGCCTTTCTCCTTCATGGATTGGAAAGAACTAAGACCGCTTCCATCGGGCAATGACAGATCAAGAAGAATCACGTCAAATGATTCCGTCTCCATTATGTTCGAAGCCTCGGCAAGCGATCTGACATGCACGATATCGAACTTTTGCTTTGGAAGAAGCTGCTGAACATATTTTGCGTCAGCAACCGAATCTTCAACAAGTAAAACCGTTGTCTTATTTAGCATGTCTTGGGCTCCGGGGGAAATTTAACCGCTGAAAACCAGAATTCATCAAGCGAGCGAATTACACCAACAAACCTATCCAAATCAATGGGTTTGGTCACAAAGCAGCTGGCTTGCAGCTTATAGCAATTCGCGACGTCATCTTCTGACTGTGAAGTGGTCAATACTATTACGGGAATTCCGTTCAGGTGCGGATTTTGCTTAATCTCGGAAAGCACTTCTCTGCCATCTTTCTTGGGCAGATTCAAATCCAGCAGAATTAGATTCGGCGTATCAACCTTTTCAAACTCATTTCGCTTCTCTAGAAACTCCATTGCTTCTTCACCGTCTCTGACGACGGAGATTTCGGCATTTACATTTTCTTCTTTGAAAACTTCAAGTATAAGTCGTGCATCCGCGAGGCTATCCTCTACCAGCAGTACAGCAAGCTTTTTTGCCTTCATTTCGATACCTTGGTCGCGTGTTTTGGAATAGTGAATATGAAGGAAGCTCCTTGTCCTGGAATAGACTCGGCCCAAAGTCTCCCGCCATGCCTTTCGACGATTTTCTTGCAAACCGCCAGCCCGATACCACTACCTTCATAGGCCTCCCGCAAATGAAGTCGTTGAAAAATTACGAAGATACGATCGATGTATTTCATATCAAAGCCGATTCCGTTGTCCGCCACCACAAATTGCCACTGATCTCCTTGAGAAGTCAATTTAATCGAGACCTTGGGCGTCTCAACGGAGCGAAACTTCAAAGCATTTCCAATCAGGTTTTGGAAAAGTTGAACCAATTGGGAATAATCTCCCTTCAGTGCAGGAAGCTTATCTGCCGTGATTTCTGCATTTGTTTCTTGAATTACCAAGCTCAAATTCGATTCGGCAATCTGAAGAATTTCATTCATGTCTACATCGACAAAACCTTTTCCACGCGTCTCGACACGACTGTAAAGGAGTAGATCGTTTATCAACTGATGCATTCTCTTAGTGGCATCCAAAGTAAAGTCGATAAACTCGTGAGCTTCTTCATCAAGGGCTTTGCCCTTGTATCGTCTTGCTAATAGCTGCGTATAGTTAGAAATGACCCGCAACGGTTCTTGCAGATCGTGCGAGCAAACATAAGCAAACTGTTGAAGTTCTTCATTTGATCTCTGTAATTCCAGGAGATTCTCTTGCAAATGCTCTTCGGCTTTTTTTCGCTCAGTTATATCTACGATTGAAGCCAACACATAACTCTCGCCCTCTGCCCGGATCGGGTTGAGACCGATTTCTACCGGTATCTCGGATCCATCCTTTCTCAGTCCGTACAAATCTCTACCGACGCCCATCGCTCGTGCATGCGGCTCTTTGAAAAAACCTTCTCTGTGCCCAGGGTGCTTATCGCGAACATTTGTCGGCACCAATACTTCAATAGATTGACCAAGCAACTCCTCTCTGGAGTAACCGAACAAACGCTCGACCTGAGTATTGACGAGAACTATCTTCCCTTCGTGATCGACCATAATCATGCCGCTGGGTGCGGCTTCTATAGTTATTCTCATGCGTTCTTCGGCGCGTTTTCGTTCGGTTATGTCAACAACGGACGCAAGAACAAACCTGCTGCCTCCAGTCATCAAAGGGTTCAATCCGATCTCAACGGGAATTTCTGTTCCATCCTTACGCAATCCATACAGGTCGCGACCAATTCCCATGGCTCTTGTCTTAGGATCGGCAAAATAATTACTGCGATAATCCGGATGCTTTTCACGAGCATTCAGGGGAACCAAAACCTCAATTGATTTTCCAATCAATTCACTTCGTTGATAACCGAACAATTGCTCTATTTGAGTATTGACCAGGACTATCTGACCAGCGTGATTGACCATTATCATTCCGCTTGGTGCCGCGTCAATGACAAGACGAAGCTGCTCTTCGCCGAGAGGCAGCGGATTGTTTTCCATATTTTCGATAAACGACATTCTCCTGGGTTACTCAATAGCCATAAGAGATTCCAGGATACCGATGCTCACAACTTCAATTTTATAAACATTGTTAGCTCAGTCAAGTGTTTCGTAAACGTAAGTATAGTGGGCTTCTCTAAATTACCAACGGCAAATCACCCAAGCGTATTGCTCGCTACCGTACAAAATTATTTGGTGTCACTTCGAGTAGCGACTAATTTTCTTGCACGAGATACCAGGGGCTTTTCAGATCTTGCGGCTTCTTCGTGTCGTCGAACATACCGACCCACTCATTTCGCCAAACACAATCATAAAAACGCAGAGCACTGTCGTGCGCCAATTTGTGAGATTCGGAAAAGCTCTTCAAAAGAGGAGTCGCTTTCGCCAGATCAGCGAGCACAATGTCCAAATAGACGATATCAGGTGACTCAATTCCGACACCGAAAACGCATCCGGCCTGTGCTTTGCGAAGTTCTGCATCCAGCTCTTTTGCTAAAGCCTCTACCTTTTCAAAAGATTGCAAGTCTTTTGCCTTCGGGATCTTCAGGTAGGCAAACTTTTCGCCGTTCTTGGAGAATTGCACATCATGAAAACGTCCGCCGGCTCCCAGTGTTTCAGCAAGTTTCTTAAGTGCGGTTTTCATCGACAAACGCCGTTTTCCGGAAAAGTGCACTTCTTCCGTTTTGCTCAAATCTTGTTTGAAGTAAGGAGTGCCGGGCAAAGAGGCCAGCAGCTCTTTTTTCTTCTCATCAAATGCCTTGGCATATTGCTGTGCATTGTTCGCGCAATTGAATTGCCCCATCAGCGAACCCTTCTTAGGCGTAATCACTCCAAGCCAGATATCGTCGTTTTCTTCTCCGACGCTCAAGTCACTGAGAATCAGGCACGCTTGAACATTGTCGGCTTCGTCACTCTGGAATTCCGGAGACGTAAAAATTACATCCAGTTTGTTTTGCGGTGAGACACTGACAGAAGTTTCAAACTGAATCGGTTCACGTCCCGCACGCCCCTTGAATCCTCCCACAATCTCGCCGGCAGGCAGTGGCTGCCGATATGAAGAAAATTGCCAGTTGGGAAGTTTTGGTGCCTTGGCCACAAGAAGCTTGCAGATTTGAATAACTTCATCGTGTCCACAAGCGGAAAAGTCGAGCTTCTTTCCTTCCTTTCCACGGGCGGGACCAAACTCGTACTCGATGACCGGATCTATGGAATCAAGATGTTCCTTCATCCAACCGACAAGAATATCCGCATTCGCTTTTCCGCTCTCACCGTGCAGGTTTTCCAATGCCAGGTTGAGAGTAGTCTGGTCCTTTTTAAAATCACTCCAAAACTGCTCAATATGCTCGATCGTTTTTTCCTTCAGCCTTACTTCCGGAGGATAGCTCTTCTCAACAGTGCTCCAGCGGGTGGGAATGGAACAGTAGGCAGACCCGTTGGCTTTGTTGATGAGCGGCGCATCTGCAGTACATGAAGCAACCAATATGCAGGTGATAAAAAGAGTACCCAGATTCCAATGTCTACTTTTCACTTTTCCAAAGCCTTCCGAGCGCGCCGATTCCAAAGGCACTAATTATGCATCAAGTGGAAGCGCCAGGGAAAGCGCGCAGACGTCGCAAAGCAAAAGACCGGCAATTGCTTGCCGGTCAATTTGAAGGTGTGATGTTTCAGGTGGTTAGGAAACCGGTCTCAACCGCGGAAAGGCAATAATCGTGCTTTTCGGCTCGTTTTCTATTTCCGCGAGGCTGTTTGCATGTGCTTCACGCTCCAACTCCAAGAAGCGTTGCAACACTGACATCGCTTCCTCGTGCTTGCCAAGCTCTTGCAGTCTCGCTATTTGAGACCGGAGCAGGCTGGAACTATTGGCAATAATCATATTTAGTCCTTTCAGTCTTCAATCGGTTACTTGGCTTTCTTTGCCTTTTTAGCTTTTGCTTTAGGCGCGGACTTAGCTTTTGCAGACACTTTTGTTTTTGCTTTGGTTTTGTTAGAACCTTTGGCTTTTGCGCCTGCCTTTGCTTTGGCCTTTGTGCTCGACTTCTTGGCTTTGGCGTTTGTTTTCGCTTTAGCCTTGGAAGACGATTTCGACTTGACCGGTTTCTTAGCTGCTTTCTTCGCTGGTTTGGAAACAGCCTTCTTGACTGACTTCTTGACCAACTTTTTGACCAGCTTCTTGACTGGCTTAACTACGACTTCCGGTTCATCCTGAGGAATTTCAGTAATTTCGGAGAGGATCGATTCAAGAGTATCGATCATGAAATTGATCTGAGACTCGGTGATGATCAGCGGCGGTTCGATACGAATGGTGCGGTTGGAGTTCATCGTCGCAGCAACCAATACTCCGCGGTGGAACAGTTCGGTTTGAACATCGACACGCAGCGCTTGCGATGTGAATTCCAAGCCGATAAGCAAACCGCGACCACGGGCTTCCATGATGTGCTTGGGATATTTCTTCTTCAGCTCTTGCAAGCGGCGCATGAAGTGGTTGCCCATAACAGCGGCGCGAGCGGGAAGGTGTTCTTCCATCAAAACTTCGATAGTGGCCGAAGCAGCTGTACATGCCAGTGGGTTGCCACCAAATGTGGAATTGTGAATGCTAGGGTTCGGTTCCAAAACTTTCCATACTTTGGCAGACGCCATGAATGCGCCGATCGGCATTACACCGCCGCCAAGAGCCTTAGCCAAGCAGATGATGTCCGGAACAACACCTTCATGATCGCAAGCGAACATGCGGCCTGTTCTACCAAGACCGGTTTGCACTTCGTCAAGAATCAGCAAAACACCCTTCTTCTTGGTCAGCTGGCGAACTTTGCGCAAGTAACCTTCAGAAGGAACGTTGATACCGCCTTCTCCTTGAATAGGTTCGAGGATTACCGCTGCCGTGTTCTTGGTGATTGCCTTCTCAAGCGCTTTAATATCGCCGAACGGAACATGGGTGAAACCATTGAGCAACGGCTCGAACGGCTTGCGGAAGCAATCGCGGCCGGTAGCCGAGAGAGCGCCCATGCTGACGCCGTGATAGGCGTTTTTCGTTGAGATGATCTCGGACTTGCCTGTATAGAGGCGAGCCAGTTTTAGTGCGCCTTCAACAGCTTCAGTACCGCTGTTGCAGAAGAAAGCATATTGAATATCGCCAGGTGCGATAGCAGCCAACTGGCTTGCAAGGTGTCCAGCCCAGGGATTGAGCAGGTCTTGGCTATGCAGGCAGACTTGGTCGAGCTGCGCTTTTACAGCGGCAATCACCTTCGGGTGACGGTGACCGACGTTGAAGATACCGTAGCCGCCGAGGCAGTCCAGGTAGCGCTTGCCGTGTGTGTCATAGGTGTAAACGCCACCATCTCTAAACTCGACTGCGCCTTCAGAGCCGCAAAGCTTGTTGGCGAAGTATGGGTTCAAGTGATTGATGGAATTTTCGAGCGCACGTCCGGCGATCTCTTCATAGTGATTGGGGCCACGATCGACAACCGGAAATCTCTTAACGGTGGTGTCTTTCTGATACAGAGCCATAAAAAACCTTCCTGAAACTCGGTCACAAGCTGTGCTTGCTACCGTATTTGGTGTGTGTAACTCCGGAGAAAGCCTCTTAGAGCTCTCTCTCCATTGTTGTGTTGTAGATCCAAGTCCGGGCGCAGTAATGCCGCCCCACGCCATCGGGCTACGCTAACTGAATGGTGTTTTGATCTTACGCAGCTTACGCATAAAAGGACTGCTTCCTAACGAGGATGGGTCCAGGTCACCGAGAGACAAACGAAAGAACACGCATGCGGACGCACAAAACTGCGCGCTGGATGCCGGTTCACTTCCGTTATCTACTCTAAATGTACACCCGATGGCGCATTGCCGACAATGTGCAACCTGTCCAAAAAATGACCTCAGTTATTAGCCAACCTGTCTAAGAAAGATTACGGAACCTTGACATCTCACAGCCCAAAAGCCTTGCCGGGCGCAGGATATCCAAGATATACATGCTGTTTTTTGGGAAGCCGATTATGCGGGTTTCATAAGCCCCTCCAGCGAAATATTTATTTCGAAAAGCTGGATAAAATCACGCTTTTGCTCGCTTTTCGCGGGAACAAATCCCCGTAGAACCCATCATTACTTGCTTATGGGGACTTACTAGAAAGCACATCTTGACTTTTGCGCATCCCAAATCGACAAAGTGTCCAAACGAGGAAAGCTGATGAGAGCCTTATCAGATGTTCTCTTATATAGATATGATGGGTTTTCTAGCCAAGAAGCATCGGTCATAATAATGAGCTTGTGAGCCTGAGTGGCGTCTCGACTGAATTTGATTTGCATTTGACGTTGTCAAATAGCACTAAGGAGAGAAATGGTGAGGCAGTTATCAGTCCTTCTGGCAATCTCTATAGCACTTGGATGCAACGCTGCACTAGCGGCGGATAAAGACAACGGCGGCATGCCGAAGGCACTGCTGGACCAGTACTATCAAGGTGTTTCCTTCTTCAAAAAGGGTGACCTGGACAATGCTCTGAGCGCTTTCAAAAGTCTGGCTCTCAATTGTCCCCAAGATCCTCTCGTTCACCTGAGCCTGGCTGCAGTACTTCATCAGCATGGCGATGTCGACGATGCAATCGCTGAATACAGGCGCGCAATTTCTCTTCGTCCTTATGATGCTTTCGCTCGCGAATCGCTTGGATCGCTTTTGCAGAGCCAGGGAGAGATGGACGAAGCCATACAACAGTACGAAGAAGCAATCAAATTGCGCCCGGATATCCCGCTTTTTTACCTCAACCTCGGTATCGCTCACCGTATTCAAGGCAATCTCGACAGCGCCATTAACGAGCTGCGCCGTGTAGTCGAAAATTACCCCGATCATCTCAGGGCTCGCTCGCAACTGGCCGCTTCGCTCCAGGACAAAGGACAATTCGCCGCAGCATCGCAGGAATATAAGCGTATCTTGGCGCACGAGCCAAACAACTTCTCCATGCAATACAACCTTGCAAACTGCCTATTGGCTCAGAAAGACATTGATGGTGCGACCGACGCATTCGCTCGCGCAGTCAAGATCGATCCCAAGGTTCCGGACGTGCACGCAATGCTGGCCAGCACTTTGTCTATGCGCGGCAAATACAACGAAGCTGCAAATGAGCTAAATGCCGCACTCCAGCTGAACGGCAACAAAGGAGAGTGGCACGCGCAACTCGGTGACGTTTACACCAAACTGAAAGAGTTCAATAAAGCAGTCGATCAATATCGCACAGCCATTAGAATCAATCCCTCCGATTCTGACAGCGCCTACAGCATGGGCTACATCATGCAATTGACCGGCGACCTCGAAGGCGCGGCGGATGCATTTACCCAGGTAGTGCGCATCAAACCCGACTTCGTAAACGCACACTACAACCTGGGCATCATCAGACAGAAGCAAGGGAAATTGGGTGATGCGGAAAACGAGTTCAAAGCTGTGATTGCGGCTAATCCCAACGACGGCACAGCCATGATCAACTTGGGCAGGAACTATCTGCTCGGCGGCAATCTCCCGCAAGCCGTCGAATTTTACAGACAAGGCTTGAGCATAGACGGAACAGATCCAGCTGCCTTCCTTGAATTGGGCAATACGCTCATGAAATTGAAGGACTACGCGGGAGCACGAGCAGCGCTTGATTCCGCAATCGGTCTGTCTCCTACGGACAGAAACACCATTCTTGCTTTGGCCAGTTTGAACGGACAAACCGGTATGGCCGACAAAGCAGAAGTCACTTATCGTCAGCTTATCGCGAAGAACCCGGAAGACGTTGCCGTACTCGAGTTGCTTGCAGAAAATTTGGAGCAACAAGGAAAGCGCGCACAGTCGATCGAAGTCTACCAGCAGATTGTGCAGGTCAATCCACGCTCGGCTGATGCTTATAACGACCTTGGACTGGCGCTTGAACGCAACAAAGAATTGACCGCCGCACTAGGGCAGTACAAGAAAGCACTGGAGATGAATCCGAATTTGGTAGAAGCAAATATCAACATCGGCAACATTTATCTCGGACAAAAGGCCTATCAAGCAGCGCAAGATGCTTACGTCAAAGCAATTCAAATGCAGCCCGATAATTCGCTTGCTCACTACAATTTGGGCGTCGCATTGATGGGCATGGAAAGACCGGATGATGCCATCATCGAATACAACCGCGCCATTAGAATCGATCCCAAATACGCCAACGCATACTATGCTCTCGGCATGATCTATCAGGCGAAAGGCGATCAGCAGGATGCTGTTTCCTCTTACGAAAAATATCTGCAATTAGACCCCGACGGTCCATACATACAAGCAGCCAAGGAAAATCTGGAGAAGCTAAAACAAGCTCTGGGCCCGGCTGTAGCGCCGCCAGCCGAACGAGTTTCTGAAGGCGACGCCGCCAGAAACTAGAGCATTGAAGATTCTGATTTTCACTTGCCTAGGCTTGATACTGCTCGGACTGGGCGGATATCTCTACTGGATGTCGACGCCGATGTACTCCATTCAGGAGGCTAGTATTGCCGCAGCCAGACACGATCTGGAAGCATTTGAACGGCACGTTGATATCGAGCAATTCGTCGACAATTTGATCGATGATTTGCTCATTAAACCAGCAAACACCACGCCCGGTCTCACATCTCTGCAACGCGCGACCGGTGAAGAAGCTCTGGCATTCGCCAAAAGCAGCCTGCGCTCTCAATTGATCGCAAAAATACGCAACTCTATAAGCACCTCCGGACCGGAAGGCAAATACACAAGCAGCCGACCAAATTTCGGACCGGGAGCCGCAGTTGCCGGCGAGATGCCCAAAGCAAACGACCTGCAAGGATTCTTCCAAGCCGCCGGACGAGAACTCGGGCGTGAAACAGGCAGATTGAAGAACGAAACTTATTTGCGTCTGACCGCTTGCGCCAGGCAACAACCCAAGACTATTACCGGCAAGCTGCTAGGATCACCGCCTCAAATAGTCGCCTTTCAAGCCAAGCTGCTTATCGACGAATACGGCTTCACCAAAGACAATTTCAGGGGTGTGACCGGATGGAAGACGGTCAAGGACGAGAAGGGCTATCCAAGAACGGTAGTTGGCTTCAAGTTCAACAGTCCCAAAGCGGGAAAAGAGATCACTGTAGACATCGGCATGTATCCAAAGACCGCGCTCGGCGATTGGCGTGTTTTTCGCATAGAAAACATTGCCGAGCTGATGATGGCACTCAACGAAGACTACGAGTACCAGGTACATTCTCTGATGACGTGCGCTCTGGCTGGTGTGACAAACCAATCGGTCAAAGATGAGGTTCGCGGTCTGACTGACCGCATCAAACGGCATGTGGACACGGACAGCATTTTGAAGAAGTTGAAATTGCGATTCAACTAATGATTGATGCTCGCGCTAGCCGGAGCGCACCAGATCGCCTTCGATGGAAGACATCTTCCGTTCAATATTCTTCAGCAAACCGGGACAGCCCGCAAGCTCAGGATCGCGCTTAATAAGCTCGATTGCAGTGTTGCGGGCATCTTCCAAAATAGGTGTGTCTTTGACGAGATCCGCCAGGATCATGTCGGGCAATCCGCTTTGTCTGTACCCCGTGAATTCGCCCGGCCCGCGAATTTCCAGATCGCGCTCGGCGACAACGAATCCGTCATTTGTCTGTTCCATGATTTCGAGGCGATGGCGGGTTTGCTCGGACTTCATGTCGGCAACCAAGAAACAGTAAGACTGATCGGCGCCTCGACCAACACGACCTCGCAACTGGTGCAATTGCGCCAGTCCGAATCGATCGGAATTTTCGATCATCATGACCGTTGAATTCGGCACATCCACGCCTACTTCGATAACCGTTGTAGAGACGAGGATTTGAAATTCGCCTTTGCGGAATCGATCCATAATTTCGTCTTTCTCTTGTGGTTTGAGCTTTCCGTGCATCAAACCAAGTCTGTATTCTTTGAAAATGCCCTCTTTGAGTTTTTCATATTCCTGAGTCGCAGCTTTGGCGGAAAGGCTCTCGGACTCTTCAATAAGAGGGAATACGATATAGGCTTGGCGCCCTTTATCAATTTGCTCTTTCATTAGTGAGTACGCCTGCTTTTTCTCGGACGGACGAAGCAATTTCGTCTCCACCGGTTTTCTTCCAGGCGGAAGCTCATCGATTTCCGATACATCAAGATCGCCGTGCATCGTCAGCGCCAGAGTTCTCGGAATCGGTGTCGCAGTCATTGTCAGCAACTCCGGAGTCAGGCTCTTCGCCTTCAGTCGTGCGCGCTGTTTGACACCAAAACGATGCTGTTCGTCAATTACGATCAAGCCGAGGTTCGGAAACTCGACGGCATCTTCCAGAAGCGCATGCGTACCGACTGCAATGTGAACTTGTCCGGAGCGAATGTCCTGCAAAACTTCTCTGCGCTCGCGTGCGCCTTGTTTTCCAACAACGAAGCCGACGCGCAAGCCAAGCGGTGCTAAACGCTCTTTGAACTGTTTGTAATGCTGCTCGGCAAGAATTTCAGTAGGCGCCATCACCACGGCTTGGAAGTTGTTATCGACAGCGATCAAACATGCCATCATCGCCACGATAGTTTTTCCGGAACCGACATCACCTTGGACTAAGCGATGCATCGGTTTGGCGGAAGCCAGATCCTTACCAATCTCGCCAAACACACGCAACTGCGCCTTGGTCAGCGTGAAAGGCAAGTTGTCGACCAGGCGCTTCACAAGGCCGTTTTCGACCAGCTCAATCGAGAGCGCGCCTTCGGTCTGTTCAAACTTATAACGGCGGCGCGCCAATAGCAGTTGGATTTGGAACAGTTCGTCAAAAACCAGACGACGCCTGGCTTCGTCTTTGTTTTCCGGTTCTTCCGGGAAATGCATATTCGTCAGAGCGGTGCGCAGATCCATCAACCCTAGCTTCTCTCGAATATCAGAAGGGATTGGATCTTCCAGATAATCACCGAAAGCATCGAGGGCATTCTTGATTACATTGCGCAAATACCGCAAGCTGAGCCCTTCTGTAAGGGCATAAACAGGAACCAGACGTCCTAAGTGAATGCTCTGGCTTTGCAGATCTTGAATGCCACCACCTTCATCGAGCACTCCAAGAATTTCCACTTCGGCATTTTTCAATGCCAGCTTATTAGAATACTTATCTCGCTCGACAACACCAGAAGCTATTACTGTTGCGCCTTTTGGAAATTGGTCTTTGTATCTGTCCAACAGATACTTGTTTCCTTTTCCGCCTATAAAACGGGTAATCGACAGACTGCCGGTTCCATCCGAAAGCAGAACATTCACAATGGAAATATTGCTGCGTTTCGATTGATAAGCGGAGACCTGCCGAATCTGCGCAAAGACAGTAGCTTCCATGCCAATCTTGAGTTGTCTGATTGGCAGGCGATTTTGGAAATCCAAGTGTTTGCGGGGATAGTGGCGCAGTAAATCACCGGCAGTTTCAATGCCGAGATTTTTCAAGAGCCCCGCAATTTTCGGACCTACTCCTTTTACAAATTGAACGCCGACTTCGTTGGGATCATGGCTGTGTTTTTTGAGCTTGTCGGTCGTTGCACTTGAATTCGATGCCGAATCGGCGCCGGCAGTTTCATAAATTGATTTAGAACCGGACTTGGGGGAAGGCTCGGAAATATTGCCCCGGCTTTCCTGTTTTTTCTGAATTGAAGTTCGTGATTCGTAAGATTTGCCGGACTTGGAAACTGACACTTCCGAAGCCGATTTCTCTTGACTTGGTTTGGAGTCGTTGTAATCGGACGAGGGTTTGGTAACGTCGCGAACGTTTGTAGGCTCACTGCCGCCTGTAATCACCCCGGACTCGTCATCCATGTCCGGCATGTCAGAGGTCGGCGCCTGGCGTTCCTCAGACATCTCCAAAAGCGGCCCAATCAGCTCCTCGGTGCGGCGGATTATGGAAATTCTCGTCGCCACATCCACATTCGGATACTGGCGAAATAGCGCGCGCACTGTCACCCAAACAGGCTCCATCGGAAAGCGACGAGTGAGCCGGTCAGCAGTCATGCGCATGAATTTGGAAAAGGTCGAGCGCTTGCCCTGAAAATCGGCATAGCGGGCACGCCTTTCCACTATGACCGCACGACGCAAAGCGGAAAGCTCTGCTTCCCTGGATGGTCTTGCGTTACTGGTGCTCGTAGGCAAACTAAGAGACCTATTCCTGAAATCGAGTCCCTATGCCAATAAGACTAAAATATCGGCGCTCGAACCGCCAGTAAAAAAAATCGTCTATATGCTGCACGTATGCGGGCGATAGCGTTTTTTCAACAAAAAGAGAGCGCATGCAATGCGCCCCCACAATGGCAAGAAAAAAGGGCGCATGCAATGCGCCCCCACAATGGCAAGAAAAAAAGGGCGCATGCAATGCGCCCCCACAATGGCAAGTAAAAAAGGGCGCATGCAATGCGCCCCCACGATTACTGAAGTCTGTTGAGAATCAGCTTCGAAATTGCCTTCAAGGTGGCGAATACGCCGAGACCTTCAGAAGCGACTGCTTCGAAACTCGGGACGCCGCGGATATTGAGTTCTTTTTCCATACGCTCGATTGGCATTGCGTTCGCCAAGTCGCGTTTGTTGTATTGGAGAACCCACGGAATGTTGTCCAGGGTCAAACTATACTCAGCCAGGTTTTCAATCATATTTTGAAGGGACTCGACATTGTCCTTCGAGCGCATGACGTCTGAGTCAGCCACGAAGATTATGCCGTCGACGCCATTCAAAATCAGTTTTCTGGAAGCGTTGTATTCAACCTGACCAGGAACTGTGTAAAGAGAGAATCTGGTTTTGAAACCTTGTACCGAGCCCAGGTCCAATGGCAAGAAGTCGAAGAAGAGTGTTCTTTCCGTCTCTGTTGCCAGTGAAATCAGTTCGCCCCGGGTTGTCGGAGCCAACTGGCTGTGAATGTATTTGAGATTCGTCGTTTTGCCACCAAGACCGGTGCCGTAGTAGACGATTTTGCAGTTGATTTCACGCGCCGCGTAATTTACTAAAGCCATCCTTGCCTTCCTACCCCAACGCCGATCCGCCACGACGCACTTGGATTTCAAGCGCTCTGTGGGGCGACAACAGGAATTGATACCACGATTGGGACAGCATTAGAAGTAATCTTACGAGAATTGATCTCGATCTTGGGGAAGGGGGGACACAGTTAATTAAGACAGTCAAAAAACGGCTGCTTGATTTCCCGGTTAGGTTTATTTGCCTGACAACGCCAGCCAAAGCTGTAACCCCAAAAACAGACTACCACGTTGAAGGCCGGCCTTGGAGTGGTTTAGTGTAAATGTTCCTTTCGGACTTGAACTCCATAAAGCGCTTAGGTACTTCGCGTCCAGAGGCTTTCGTGGTAAAATTCGCACTCCGCTCATCACCTCGGCTGAAAACGCCGACGGCGACGGCTTCTAACTCTCCTGAAACAGACAGGGGCGCGTTTTGAAGCCACAGGCTGGTGAATTCAGAGCGTTCGAAAAACGGCAAACCAACCATTATTTGGGAATTAGGGAAATGGCAAAACGTTGCGATGTGTGCGAAAAGGGTCCGACAACCGGACGCAGCTATACCTTTTTGCGTTCTCACTGGAACCCGCACAACAAGAGACGCTGGCTGCCAAACCTGCAACCGGTCAGAGTTAAATTGCAAAACTCCGTCAAGAAGATGAAAGTTTGCACCTCTTGCCTGAAAGCCGGCAAAGTCCAGCGTGCACTCTAGTCTGAGCCTCAAGCACCGACTTAGTGACAGATAAAATTTACAGGCGCACCCCAGTGCGCCTGTCTTTGTTTACGAATTTACTAGAAAAATTCCTCAAAGCTCGCCCGTGCTGAAAAACTGTTCATCAAAAAGAAAGCAGTCGAGCACAGGTTAAGAAAGTTTTGACCAGGCAAGTCTTTGCGGATGCGAACTATTGTTTTTGAACAACCATCTGGCTGAGGGTCTTCAAAGTGCCGAAAACGGCCTTGCCTTCCGTGGCCACTGCCTCGAAAGCCGGCACGCCCGTAGCATTCAGGTCTTTTTCAAGGGTTTCGACCGGCAGAGCATCGGTGAGGTCCCTCTTGTTATATTGCAGGACCCAGGGGACCCCCGTCAGGCTAAGGTTGTGTTCTTTTAAGTTATCCATCATGCCCTGCAGGGCTTCCACATTGGCCTGGCGGCGAACGGCACTGGAGTCTGCCACAAAGATAATTCCGTCGGCACCTTTCAGAATCATGCGCCGGCTTTCGCCGTATTCGGACTGCCCGGGGACGGTGTAAAGAGCAAATCGTGCTTTATATCCTTCGACTTCGCCGAGATCGATAGGCATGAAGTCAAAGAAAAGAGTGCGCTCGGTTTCTGTAGCTACGGTGACCAGCTCGCCTCTGACCGAGGGGTCCAGATTGGCGTGAAGATAGCGCAGATTGGTCGTCTTGCCACCAAGTCCGGTGCCGTAATAAACGACCTTGTAGACAATTTCGCGCTTCGAGTAATTGATAAGTGCCATCTAGTGCCGATTTCTGAACATGAGTTTGCGCGCCAGCGCCTAGGATAAGGGCGCCGGGGCCTAAAAACAATAGGCTAAGAAAAGGCCTTTAGCTTTTTCAGCTATTTGCTGCCCCTTGCCAAATCGAGCAGGCGATCTTTACCCACGAGATAGACGGCATTGCAAAAATGACAACGTCCCTCGGCTTGTCCATCTTCCTCCGCCATGGAGAGAAGCTCTTTCGGGCCCATCCAGCGCAGCGCTTCCATGAAGCGCTCGTTGGAGCATTTGCAATAGAACTTGAGCGGTTTGGCACCGGCAATCGGCACCACTTCGAAACCACTGAGTATGCGCTCAAGAATTTGCTCCAGGCTCATGCCTCTTCGCATGAGGAATGTGAAGGTGCCGAAGGTAGTTATGTTGTTTTCAATGCGACAGATCGTCTCTTCCGTGTGATCCGGCAAGAGTTGCACGATCAGCCCACCGGCGGCTTCAACGCCGCGCGAATTCATATGGGTGCCGACAACAACAATCGAACCTGTTTGATCGGAGCAGACAAGATATCGATTTATATCCTCTCCAACTTCTCCCGACTCGAGCTCAACAGTCGATGTATGCGCCCGTCCAAAGCCGTGATCGATGGTGACATGCAAATAGCCAGTCGAGCCGATTGCACCCCCAACATCAAAATTCCCCAGGGAGTTTAACGGTAACTCAACCTGGGGATTTTCTACAAAGCCTCTCACTGTGCCCTTCGGTGACGCATCGACCATCACTTTGCCCAGCGGTCCGTTGCCCTGGAATTTCAAAGTCACCTGTCCCTCACGCGCAACGACGGGCGTCAAGAGAACGCCCGCAGTCATAGCCCTTCCGAGGGCGGCTGTCGCAGTGAAGGATAGATTGTGCCTCTGTCTTGCTTCTTCTACAAGGTTGGTCGTGGTAGCAATTACTGCTCTTATGGTGCCATCGTTGGATATCGCCTTCAGTATGCCATCTTGCATAAGCATCACCGCGTAAGAGCTTTTCAAAAATATTCTAGCAGCAAAACCCTATTTTTTACATCTCTTTACGCAATTGCGGCGACAACAACTCGAGGCAATCCGTTTATGTCCGCTACGCATTCGACCCGATTCAGTCCGGCGCTGCGCATTATCTTCACGACTGCATCCGCCTGTCCGTCACCGATTTCCACAGCAGCAAATCCAAAAGGCGGAAGCAGTTTCGGCAGAGCAAACTTTGCAAATTGACGATAGAAATCGAGTCCATCCTCACCCCAACCGATAAGCGCCGCAGACGGCTCAAATTCGCGAACCTCGGGCTCCAACGTATCAAATGTCGGCTTCGGGATATAAGGAGGGTTGGAAACAATCGCATGAAAACCGCTGAGCAGAAATTCGCGAAAATCGCACTTGCTCAAAGTCAATCTCGAAGAAACGTCATAGGTGCGCGCATTCAGCCTTGCCGTATCGAGCGCATCCTGAGAAAGATCAACGCCGACAACTTGAAGATTGGGAATTTCTCGAAGCATCGCCACCGAAATACAACCGCTGCCAACTCCCACTTCCAAGACGCGAAGCTCGCTGGCAATGCCCATTGCCGCTAATCGCTTCGTGGTCAATTCGCAAAGTGTTTCGGTGTCCGTGCGCGGAATAAAAACGCCAGGTTGCACGGCAATGCGCATGCCCATAAACCATCCATAGCCGAGGCAATACTGCAGCGGCTCCCGTTTGACACGCCGTTTCAAGATAGTTTCCAACTCTTGGCACGCCGTTGAATCGAGTGTTTCATCCCACTTCAGTTCGCGCTCTGCAGCGTTCAACCTTGTCACGTGCTCAACTATCAAGTCCGCTTCTCGGCGCACTTCCACACGCTCAATACCGGCGTCCCTGAGCAGTTTTACAATCCTTTCGCGAGCTTCTCGAATCGTTCGACAATCGGCAAAAGAAATAGAGTCCGTTTCAATTTCAGAGGACAACTAGAGAGACTCCTTCAGTTTCCGCTCGTTGTCGGCCATGATGTTGGCATCAATAACCTTTTCCAGATCGCCCTCGAGAACGTACTGAAGGTTGAAGTTCTGGTTGATGCGATGGTCGGTAATGCGATTGTCTTTGAAATTGTAAGTGCGAATTTTCTCGGAGCGATCGCCTGTACCCACCTGGGCGCGCTTCTCGTCCATGAGCGTTTTTTGCTGCGCTTCCAGCTCCAACTTGTACAGCTTGGCGCGCAAAATCTGCTTGGCGCGTTCTTTATTCTGCAACTGACTTCTTTCTTCAGAACAGGCAACCATAAGGCCCGACGGCTTGTGCACAATGCGCACCGCCGTTTCGACTTTGTTGACGTTCTGACCTCCGGCACCGCCCGAACGCATGGTTGTGATGTCGAGATCCTTATCTTCGAGCACGACGTCAATCTCATCGGCTTCCGGCATGACTGCCACGGTAGCTGTAGAAGTGTGCACTCTGCCCGAGGCTTCCGTTGCCGGAACCCTTTGAACGCGGTGCACGCCTGATTCGAACTTCATGCGACTGTAGGCTCCATCGCCCTTGAAAGCGATGATTACTTCCTTATAGCCGCCCACTTCCCCCTCGTTCTGCGAAGCTATTTCAGGCGTCCAGCCCATTTTGTCGGCGTAGCGCAGGTACATGCGCAAAAGGTCGCCGGCAAAAATCGATGCTTCATCACCACCGGCACCGGCCCGAATTTCAACCATGATGTCTTTGTCATCGTTGGCATCTTTGGGCAGGAGCTGAATTTTGAGACGTTGCGATAAGTCGTCCTCCCGCTCTTTCAACCCGGCCAGTTCGGATTCCGCCATCTCTTTCAGCTCTTTGTCGGTCTCGCTGCGGACCATCTCCTCGGCGCCTTTCATGTCCTTTTCAACACGCTGGTAGTCATGAAAGAGGGAGACGGTCTTCTCGAGATTTCTCAGAGTTCTGTAATCCTGCGTCGTACCGGGGTTTGCCGCGAGCTTCTCCTGGAGCTCGTTGTAAACCTTTTCAATCTCTTCAAGTTTTTCAACAAAATGCGATTCCATAATTTCCCTACTTTGCTTCAGTTGGTGTAAGCCAAAAGCCGCCCGCAGGCGGCAAACCAATCAAAATCGCTTGGACTCGACTTTCGCTTCGGTCAGACTAATATCAGTCAGGTAAAAGTAAACGCGTAGCAAGGACTAATTACACAAAGGTTGAACTGAGATTGAGCGGCTTCGAAGCTCTCGAAATCTCGAGCTGTCCAGGCGTCGCAAGACCCGACCGTGTTTGGCTCCCAGCGAACGCGCAAAACGGTGATTGGCGACGAACATGGACTCGCTACAACATTTCCCTACCCTTGTTCTTTGAACTTTGACTGAGACTTGTTTGAATCTTCGGCGAAGATTCGCTGAAACATCTCATTAGATATTACGACAGGTTTTCAGGCGGTGCCAGGGATCCACGCTAAAACATTCACGAATGAGCTTGACTTAACTCATCCGCCTGCTTAATTCATTTCCCGGCCAAATAAAACTCGGAGAGGGAGGGATTCGAACCCTCGTTGCGCTTTTGACGCAAACAGTCTTTCCAGGACTGCACGATAGACCACTCCGACACCTCTCCAGGTGATCCGGAAGGCATTATATCCGAAAGAGCCACAGGAGTTTTGCACGTGACAAAACCGCGAAACATGAGGGCAAGCCACCACGAGTCGCCCGGTTTTAGAAACCGACTGCACGGTAGAAAACAGCCAACGCGATCAGTGTTTACACTTTGGACAGAGAATCTTTGACGCGCTTTTGACCGGCTTTGATGAGCGGCAAGAATTCTTCCGCCTTCAAGCTGGCACCGCCGACAAGTGCTCCATCGATTTCCGGTTTGGCCATCTGCTCTTCAATATTTGATGGCTTAACAGAACCACCGTAGAGCAGAGGAACTATGTCTGCGCGCTCGGAATTTCCGCCTTCCTTGTAGAGCTCTGCAATCGTGGCTCTGATCTGTCCCAGGACGCGATTAGCCTCATCGGCTTCGCAGACCTTGCCGGTGCCGATTGCCCAGACGGGCTCATAGGCAACGACGATGACATCGAGAGCTTCGGGGGGAATGTCGGCCAGAGCCGCTCCTACCTGGCGTCTTACAACCGAGTCGGTCAAACCTGACTCGCGCTCGTCAAGCGTTTCGCCAACACAGACGATCGGCACCAGCTTATGGGCAAGAGCCGCCTTCAGGCGCTGATTTACAGTCTGATTGGTTTCTCCGAAAAACTGTCTTCTTTCTGAGTGTCCAATGAGGACGTATCTGACACCCATTTCGGTAAGCATCACCGGGCTGACTTCGCCGGTGAAAGCACCGTTGTCGCGCCAGTCCATGTTTTGCGCACCGATTGCTACGGGCGAATCATTTACGGCATTGAGCGCCGACTCGATGGATGTGAAAGGCGGGATAAGAACTACTTCAGGAAGGTCCTTCTCTCCCTTGACCCCGGCGGCAACAGCGGAAGCAAGCTCAGTTGCCTCTTTCCGGGTTTTGAACATCTTCCAGTTGCCGGCAATAATCGTTCTGCGTTTGGTCACTGCCCTATCTCCCACAAAGACTGGTAATAACTCGAAAGGTCGCCGGAAGGCGCTGGCCGAGGGCGCTAACAAATATGTGAAGGGTAAATTCTACCCCCTTTCAAGAGTTGGGAAGGCAAGTGTTGCCGATTTTGATTAATAAGTACAATCATGGGGTTGCAAGCCAAGATGTAGGCGGCGCCGGATCTCGAGATTGCCCTGGCAAATTCGCACGATCAAATAGATTGCCGCCTTCGCCAAGGTTCCTCACTGCAAAAATCCCCACCCTGCCGCCGGCCTTCGAGACGAAAAGATGCCTGACAACAAAGACAAGTCCGACCAAGCTGTTTTAGAGATAGGCCCTGAGGCAGCACCGCTCAGGTTGCCCGAGTGGGTAAAGCGGACGGTTTTGAACACGGATGAAAACCGCGGCACCCGAAAGATTCTCAAAGAGCAGGGGCTCAACACTATTTGCGAGAGCGGACGCTGCCCCAACAAGGGCGAGTGCTGGTCAAAGGGAACGGCGACCTATCTACTTATGGGGCCGCTGTGCACCCGCACCTGCAAATTCTGCTCAGTAAACAAGGGACTGCCCGACGCGCTGGACCCGACCGAACCGCAAAGAGTTGCCGAAGCATCCAGGCAGATGGGCTTGCGCCACGTCGTTTTGACCTCGGTCAATCGCGATGACTTACCCGATCAAGGAGCCGCTCACTTTGCCGCCACCATCCGCGCGCTCAAAGAAGCAATTCCAGGAGTGGCGGTGGAAGTGCTCACACCGGACTTTCAAGGCAGGCGCGATTGCATTCGAACGGTGCTCGAAGCTGAGCCGGTCGTCTTCAACCACAATATAGAAACAATTCCCAGGCTGTACAGAAAAGTTCGGCCGGGTTCTAAATACGATCGTTCGTTGCAAGTTCTCAAAGCGGCCAAAGAAATTTGCGACTATATTCCGACGAAGTCCGGCATCATGCTTGGCCTGGGAGAATCAGAAGAAGAGATTATCGGCGTAATGCGCGACATGCGCGAGCACGAAATCGACATCATGACGATGGGTCAGTATCTGAGACCAACACGCGACCAATTGCAGGTCGTCAAATATTACACTCCCGAAGAATTTGATCGCCTCGGCAATATTGCCCTGTCCATGGGCTTCAAAACAGTACATTCCGGCCCGCTGGTCAGAAGTTCTTATCACGCAGAAGAAATCGCTCGAGCGGCCAACTAAGTGCGATGAGGTTGTTTCGTGAGCCTAGATGACGCAAGTTCGGCAAATTTGCAATCGCTGATGGCGGCGCAAAAGCTGCTCGATGACGGGCAACTGGAAGCCAGCTTACTGGCGGTGAAAGAATACTGGCTGAGCCACCCTGATGATGCCGAGGCCCCGGCATTGCTTGGCCGAGTCATGCATGAAGTCGGACGAACGGATCTCTCAGAGAAATTGCATCGGCTGTCACAAACCCTTCATTCAGAAAAGGAAAAAAGCCCCGGCGCTCACGATCTGACTCACGATCTTTTCGAATCGAGCCACGGTCTTATAGATGTCCGGCTGCACGACCTGGCGGCCATGCTACTCGAGCGTTGCATCAAGTATCACCCGACAGAGCCCGTTATCAATTACGAACTGGGCTTCTCGCTTATGTCGCTGGGAAAATTCCATCAGGCGACAAAATATTTTGAAATGGCCGGACAGAAAGAGAAGGATTTCGACACCACACTCAACTTAGCTGTCTGCTACAGCCTGACCAGACGGATCGAAGAAGCTCGCGAGATGCTGAAAGATCTTGAAGGACTTGCCGAAGAAGACGACGAAAAAAAGGAAATTGCGCACCGAAAGACCGTTCTAAAACGGCTCGAGCGCATGCAAAACAAATCACAGTTCACGCATAGGGACTGGCTCTACGTCCTATACGGCTCCATACTGTTGCGCCCGCAAATCGAAAGGGGAGCAACAGTCGAGGGGCCGCAAAAGATTGCCATGACACTGGCACTGCTCAAAGGTCTGTTCCAAGGGCTGGGAGTGGACTGCGAAATTATCGAGTATTACAGCACCTACTCTCGACCACTGGCAAAAATGTTGGCGGAATTGCTTTCGATTTCGTCAGACAGCTATAAGGGACCGAACAGACCGGAAAGAACACTTCTAGTCATGTCCTGGGCTGCAGACATCATCGGGCCACACCGGTCTTTTATGGAAAACAATTACCAGCGCTTGCTTTTCGCTTACGCACTGCCGATGAATGAACCGCTGCCGGTGACACCGGATGTGGTGGGAGCATTTATGGAAGAGTTGCATATGCCTTGGTCGGAAAATGTAAAAAGGGGCACGAACTCGGACCAGCTTTTAGAATCGATAATCTGCAAAGCGCAAGCACTGGAAACGGATCCAGACTTCATCAACCAAATC
>JAIETE010000332.1 GCA_019745505.1 Candidatus Obscuribacterales bacterium
TCGCACCGCCAACCGACGCAGAAGTCTGCGATCTGGTAACGCTCGATTACAACGCGCGTCCAACTCTCGTGCCCCGGATATCGACTCTCATTGTCGGAGTTCTAACCTATGCATCGCTGTACCTGCTCATCGGCAGGCTGTGGTACGACGTGCGTGATTACAATCTCGGCTTGGTGGTTACATCGCTTACAACAGCCTGGATGTACAACTCCGCAGTTGAATGTTTGCTTCCCAATCAAATCCGTGTGCTGGACAATGGCATTGGGCTCGGCTGGAGCAATTTTCTATTCAATCTCACGGCACCCATAATTCCATGGGCAACGATTACAGAAGCCGCGTTTGAAAGCGCGACCGAGCGCAGCGAATCGCTGGACGGCTCAATTCTTCTCACGGTGGACAAACTCCCAAAAGCCTCTTCCTTTGAATACTCGTACAAATTTCTCACCGCAAAATTATGGAACAAGAAATTTCGCTCGCCCGACTACCAACTGCGAATTCATGTTTCCGGAATTGCCAATAAAGCTGACCGTGAGTATCTAGCTAAATCTTTATACGACAATCTGCCTGCCAATGCTGTCCAAGCAGAAGTGTTGCGCTCTCTCGACTCTAGGTTTCCAATCTCGATTGAAAAACGCAATGCATTCGACATCACATGCTCCTATTTGGATGAACAGCAGAGAAAGCAAATCAGCAGAAACAACTTGGATTTCGAAACCCCGTCAAACCCAGTGGATTTAAGTGAATTCATTCCTCGCATGGCTCGTCTTTTGCCGCGCTCAATAATGAAAGAGAAAGTTCGCCACAGCCTTGGACTGAAACCTGATGAAGTTCTGGATACTCAATTGAAAAAGGCGGATTCGAGCCCAAGCAAAACCGTCCTCGTTTACAAGCCGCTGCGCATGCTCAGGCCGATGCTCGATGCCATTGAACGCAGCGGACCTCTAACGTTCTTCTATATCGCTCTGCCAATCATCTTGCTCGGCATCACAACGCAGATGCTGGAATTGCGTTCGTTCATCCCAGTTGCTCTCAGCGTAATTCTGGGAGTACCGATTGTTCTATTGTTTTTCACTTTGACGAACCCTGCACGCATAACGCTTTCAGAGGCAGGGCTGCGTTTGACCTGGCACCGTGGAATGTTCAAATTCTCCTGCCCGGGCATTCCATGGAGCAATGTATCGCTCGTAAGTTTCACCAAACCGAAGAAAAGTTGGGCAATCAATACAACCGTCAATTTCCATATTCAGCCCGACGCAATGCCTGTCTGGCAGAGATTGTTCTATTTCTCGTTTTTCCAGCCCCTCCTCTCTAAGAGCAATCATTTGCGAATCACCTTGGTTGAAAGCGGACTGCTCTACGGAGCTCAAAGCAAGCTGTTCAAAGACGCCTTGATGCGCTTTCTGCCTCCCGAACGGATTGATTCCCTGCTGATGGACCACCTGAGCCCTGCAGTCGAAAGCAATTTCACTTCACTGTGGCTTAGCTCTCTGACGAAAGAAAGGGTAAGGATAGAACCGCTGGAAGCAGGTGACCTGATAGGCGACGGTCGCTACCGAGTCGTCAGACAAATCGGCGCCGGCGGTCAGGGCATCGCCTATCAAGCAGCATGCATCGAGGGTGGCGAAGACACGGCTGAGCGGGTTGTCCTCAAGGAATTCATCATTCCATCACATGCAGGGCAGACGGCCCAGGCAAAGACGCTCGACTCAGTTCATCGCGAATGCGAATTGCTTCAAAGCATCAATCACCCTTTCGTGGTCAAAATGAAAGACAGCTTCATCGAAGACCATCGTTTTTATCTGGTGCTTGAACATGCGCAAGGAGAATCACTGCGCAAGCTAGTCGATGAAAATGGGCCCCTCGGCAATCTTGAAACAATGGAATTAGCGGTGCAACTGCTGGGCATACTGTCTCACTTGCATACGATGTCTCCTCCGGTTATCCATCGAGACTTCACACCGGAAAACATCATAATTGCAGAAGATGGAACCCCAAAGCTTATCGACTTCAACGTCGCCAGACAAGCGGAATCTACGGCAACACGCACCGTAGTAGGAAAACATTCATATATTCCTCCCGAGCAATTTCGCGGCAAGGCTTCAACCCAAAGCGACATTTATGCTCTGGGCGCTTCGCTCTATTTCGCTCTCACCGGAGAAGATCCAGAGCCTATATCGGCATCGCGTCCACGCGAGAAAAATCCTGCAGTTTCAATTCGCCTCGACGAAAACATATTCCGAGCGACCCAACCGAGTACGGAAGAGCGCTACAAATCCGCAGACGAAATGAGAGAGGACTTGCTCTTGCAAGTCCCCGTCTAGTCAAGATCACGCAACCCGGAGAATCAGGAATTTACCCACTCGACGAGGCGGGCTCTCAACGCAGCCTTCACGGATGCAAACGCTTCAAGAAGAAGTACGAGTATTTCGCCGACCAAGCTATCTTCTAAAGTGCTGTCTTCTCTCAGGTTGTAGCCTGGTTGCGTCTGCATCGCCATTGGGAAACTAAAGCAATTCATTTCGTACCTCCTTTCCTATAAAGGTTTTGTATTAGACCGGTCGTCTACTACTGTCAACTCACCCAAAATAAAGACCCGCCACTCGTGAGGAATTCCTACCAGGCTTAGATTGCAGCGAATCTTCTAAAGCGGCCTGGATTTAATTGCAAATATGCAAAAAGCGCGTAAAACATCCGCCAATCAGCCTTAGGAAGTATTGACACACCTAGACCGACTGGTCTAATATATCCATCATGTCACCTAAAGTATCCACAAAACAAAACACGAAATGCCTGCTCATAGAGACGGGCATCGACGTCATGCTCGAAAAGGGCTACAACGCCACAGGCATAAATGAAGTCCTGACTGCCTGCAACGTGCCTAAAGGCTCTTTTTACCACTATTTTTCGAGCAAGGAGGACTTTGGTCTCTCCGTCATCAACACGTTTGACGAACATTACGTCCAGGAGCTGGACAAGGCACTCACCGATCCGAAAACACCTCCGCTTAAACGCATCAAAAACTATATAGATGGAGCCATTGAGAAAGCGGAAAAGCGCCAGTGCAGCCGCGGCTGCCTGATCGCTAACTTGAGCCAGGAAATGGCAGATCAAAATGAAGTCTTTCGTATGCGTCTCAAAGAAATCATGCAGAGACGCGCGGCTACTTTTACGGCTTGCCTCAACGAAGCAAAGGCCGCGGGCGAAATTCCCAAGTCGGTAAAAACAGCCGAAGCGGCAGAATTCTTCCTCTGCTCTTTTGAAGGCTCAATCATGCGCTCGAAAGTTATGCGCGATACGAAGCCAATGAAAATCTTCCGCCAAATCTTCTTCACCCAAGTGCTCGGAGTCGACGGCTAGTACTTTTCGCCGGTCAGAACGTAATCTACATATCTCTCTGCTATTGACCATTCGCTCAACTGACTGGCAATCCTTTGGTCGTCTAAAAGGGGTTCCATCCAGTTTGTAAAAGCCGAAAAATCCAACTGCTCTCGAAGCTTTTCAAAAAGCAGTCCGAGCTTGTGCTTCAAAAATCTCACTTGCGAACCGCCCACAAGATAATCGTGCTCCCATTCCAGTGTTGGAAAGAGACGTAAATCCACATTGCCAAATGTATGTGGCTCGAACTGTAGATTGTGCGCGGAGATAAACCAGCAAAGCAGGTTTGTCCGCCAGTGAATGCCACTGATTCGCAGCATCGACTGCAACCACGATGAAATCTGCTCTTCTTCCAAAAGCTCCAGACAGAGGAAAAGAGATGCAGAAATCGCACCGCTGCACTCCGGTCCATGCCTCCATTCGCCTACACGGTGAAGGCGTTCAATCAGGTCTTGAGTTTCATCCCAGTAAGGCTTGGCCATGATGGCACGACCCAAAGTATCGCGCAGGTCATCTTTGTATTGAGTGTATGGCTCCCTCGAAGCTTGAGCATCCATGACCAGACAGGCGGAAACCAAATACTCAATGTTCTTCCCGCATGCACAGCTCTCTTTTTCAAGCAGATACCAGAGCAAATAATTGAACCACTCATCCCAGTTGTCTTCCATTCCAAAACTGCCGGGACCGCTGGTCATTTCCCAAAAAATTCTTTCCATCTGCGCGTGCGGAATGGACTCCAGATCCGTTCGCTCGAGTTCAGTGTAAATGTGCCGCTTCTCGCTAAGAAACCACGCCTCACCCATCGAATGCTTCGGTTTTGGACAATGGCGAGCCAGGCGCCTTAACGCATCAGAAGACGGTCCTTCTCCAGGAACCCATAAGAAATCCGTCTTCTTAGAGGATTTTTCCTTCTTTGCCATGTTAGTGAACCACAACGCCTAATCGGCAAAGAATACCAGAACATCCGAACAAACGTTCAACGAACTGGAGGTAAGAAAACCTAGGCGAAACCCTGTATCTTTACTACCCCCAAATCCGTAGTATTTGGAACGTGGTCAGCAGACGGAGGTTGCGCCGGGAGCTACCATTTGCCTGGGAAACCGGGCATGCAGTGTCGAGCCTTAGTAAGTGTCCGGGAGTTTAAAGCTCTACTCCTCCTGCCTTGGCCCGGACGTTTTTCGACGGTTTTTCATCAAGAGTTTCTCGGTGCACCACCGCTGTCCAAATCCCTCGAAAATATCAATCATGCAGGCGAAAATCGGGCGATTAAGCTACCGGATTTTCGCCAATAATACTTTTGGCATCTAGAATAGCTGCGGAAACTCAATGCTAAATCCGACAACGAGCCAAAACACTGCATGGAATCGACGGCAAATTCCAATCTGATACCGGCACCAGTTACCGCCGCCATCAGCGAATTTCTCAAGTCGGCCAAGCCGAAAACGCATCGCACGATTTTTGACTTGCTCTTCAACGGGTACTTGCGCATCGCATGCGCAATCGTTCTGTTCAAATTTTTTCCCAATCCCGCCATCTACTTGCTGGCAATTTATGTGGTCACCAGCGGCATGGGCGTGCTCGTCAACTTAGCGCACGAATCGCAGCATTCAACGCTGCTCAAAGACAAGCGCTGGAATGATTTCGTAGGAGCATGGCTGTGCGCTTATCCGGTCGGCTCTATCTGGGGCTCGTCCCGTGCGGTACATCTTGCCCATCACAAGTATCTGAACACCACAGCCGACCCGGACAGACACTTTCACGATGAGCAGGATAAGAGTGATCCGATACAGTTTGCACTTTACTTGATCAAACTTGTTCTGGGTGGTCAAGTCTGGACTTCAATAGTCGTTAATGGTTTTTTGCGCGCAAAAGAATCCGCTTCAAATGCAGCACAGCACGAGTCAATCGTCGCTATGCCACGGCGCGCCTATCCTGAAATTCTCAATTTACTCCCCGTGCAAGCCGCTGTTTTTGCCATCTTCTGGTTAGTCACAGGGTTTTGGTGGGCTTATTTTGCATTGTGGCTGATTCCAATTTTTACACTCGGCACGCTTCTTGGATATGTCCGCGGTTTCATAGATCACGCTCGGCTAGCCGATGACGA
Organism: Candidatus Obscuribacterales bacterium; assembly: GCA_019745505.1. Lineage (GTDB taxonomy): Bacteria > Cyanobacteriota > Vampirovibrionia > Obscuribacterales > Obscuribacteraceae > QKMZ01. Next base: position 5,480 of record JAIETE010000332.1, read on the forward strand.
TGCGCTACGTTCGGAAGGCCGGCTGGTCAGTGTGCCTTACCCCTCGGTAATCGACAGATTGTTTTTTACAGGTTTGGAATTTCACTTTCACGCCGAACATCACCTTTTTCCGACGGTTCCCCATTACTATTTGCCGGAACTCCACAAAATCTTGCAGAGTGATGAACAGTATTGCCGGCGCTACTTATTGAGAACAAGCTACACAAGTTTTCTCAGCGACTATTTCAAACAAATTTCGCGCGGTGAAAAGAGCCGCATCACAGAGCGGGTATACGAGCGAGCAAAAGAAGCATGACCATGAATATCTCAATGAAAAGTAAAGCCGGATTGATTGTCTTTGGGGCGTTTCTTTTGGTGTCGCAAGAAGCATTTTCTGCTTCCGATGCGTTCCAAAATGCAGTCAGTCTCTACGGCAAGCAAGATTACCGAGCGTGCGTTCCGCTCTTGGAAAATTACATACGCGCCCACCCTACCAATAAGGTTGCATACTGCTATTTGGCCAACAGCTACTTTGCCCTGGGCAATTACGATCAAGCAAAGAAACTGGCCGAATACGTCGCGGTCAATTTCACAATGACACCTGAGTCGGCAGCTTGCGGTGAACTTATTGCACGTATTCAGGCGAAATTGGAAAAGTCGCAAAAAGCGACGAAAATACTGAGTGGATCCCAATCTGAGACTGCTCTCCGGCACTCATCAGGCAAACACGGTGGCAGCACTGGAGGCCCTTTCAATATCGACACTTTCATCTACACTGTTCGCGGCAACGTAGACACCGGAGAGGTCTCACCCGAATTTCTGCAGAAAGTAAAAGCAGTCGTGTCGAGCATGCCGCAAAATGTCATGGCAAGACTGCAACACTCCGGGTGCAAAGTCTGCGTAACTCCTCGCATGGCAGATAAGCTGCCGGGCTTTTCGCATCAGCGTCCCCGAGGCTGGGACGAGGATAAAAGCGGAAAACATGTAGACGGGCTATTCAATGGCGAGGTCATAATTTGCGAGAATTCAATCAGCTACAAGAATGATTTCGAGTATGTGAAAAACGAGCGATACGCCGGAGTACTGCGGCATGAGATGGGACATGCAGTCGACTGGTATTACGGCAGGCTATCGAGGACCGAAGAGTTGAAGCATAGCTATTTGCTGGAATTGGCGCGCGTCGATATCGATGCAAGAGAACGAGAAATCGCCTATTACGCACAAAAGTCGGACGCGGGCCGCTCAGAGTGTTTCGCAGAGCTCTTCGGAGCCATGATCGGTGGCGGCTGCTCAAAGTATGATTCCATGCTGATGGCTTCCTTTCCCAGCACGGCCAAACTGATCAGAGAAAAAGTTGGAATATAGCAAGCGTTTCTAGCGATTAACAACCATGCGATTCATAGGAACGCGTGTCGTTCCGTCAGGACCGGTTTTAAAGCCGCCCTGCATGTACGCACCAGAACTTTGGTAAGCGCCTGATTGAGAGTAGCCACCAGCGGATTGTTGCGGATAACCGGCGAAACCGCCTTGCTGATACGGTTGATATTGACTCTGCGATGGGTATTGAGGATTTCCGGATTGTCCCGGCGGCATCAAACTCTGCTGCAAGTATCCCGGTTGAGCTTGAATCTGCGACGAAAACCCTTGCGAAGGTGCCGCTTGAGGCAAAAGATTTTGCGCAGCTGACTGCGGCGCATCCTGGATCGCCACAGGCGATGCAGTCTGCGAAGGCGGCGAATTAGATTGCGAAGCCTCTTCTGCCCTTGTCTCGGCCTCAGCCATCTCCTTGGCTCGTTTTGCCTGAGCTTCGTTATGCTGGGTCACCGCAAAGTCGAGAAGATTATTGTCGGCTAGACAGATAACCAGAATTATCGACAGGAAAATCATGCCATAGGCAATCAATCCAAATAAAGGATTGCGAATCATCTCACCGGAAAAACGCGTCTCATTGAAGATAGACGCCCAGGTTTGCTGGTGCCCACCTCCTCCCATGGCATTTCCGCCTGAGTGTCCGTGATGACCATGACCATGGTTTCCGTGGTGACCGGGACCTGATTGACCCCCACCGTGGCCGCTTTGACCGCTGTGACCGAGTGTACTCATGTGAGCGCAACGAATAGACGTACCCGACGATCATATAGGAAAAACCATATAACGCCAGCTGGTCAGTGGGGGTTTTCCCCCAAATTAGATCCTCAGCGCTCTAGAAAATCGAGCACTTGCGACAGTGTATTCGCGTCGCAGTCCTGGTGACCCATTGCAGGCACATCGAAAAGCCTGCAGCGAAAGCCTTCTCTGGCGAACCCATCAGAATAGATGTCCTGAAGATTGCCTCTCCTGAAATCACCGGGCCCGGTGATCAGGCAAAATTTCACGCTTTTTGCTCGTGCAATCTCGTCCGGACTGACTTGAATGACACCGTACGGATTACCACAAGAATCAGTCCAATCGTTCGACGATCTGTGTTGAACGGCGCGATAGAAATCAGCCCCACAATCTTGAATCGTTCCTTTGAATAAATCGGTTTGATAAAAACCTAGTGCAGAAGCGGTTCTTGCTCCACCGCTAAGTCCTGCAACAAAAACCCGATTATCGTCAATCCTGTAGTTCTGCTTCATCTGCAAAGCACCAAGCACAGCAAGACCGCGCCGGCGATGATTTTCACAACTGTTGCCTGCGTTATGGGGAGAAACGAATAGATACTTGCGCCTCGATAGAACACTGTCCCAGCCGGGCGGCAAACTCGACTGTTGATCAGGGCTTATGTAGACAATCAAGCCGTAACGCTGAGAATTATTGAAGTCCTGCGGGACCCAGACGAAGAATTTTTCAGCACAAGAAGGCAATCGGTAGTCAACCATGCGACTGCGCAGATATGGCGCGGGGACAGGCTTGTTAAAGGTAACATCCTGTTGGGCGGCAAAAGAATCGACGGTCGATAGAAAGAGGAAAGCAATCGAGAGGAAAAGCGCAGGCCCACGCTGATCGGGCACTCTCAACAAGCAAGGTCTACTCACTCTTGTTGCTCAAACTGTATCCGACACCATGGACGGTGCGAATCAAAGATTCTTTCGGATTAGTATCGATTTTTTTGCGCAGGGTCTTGATGTAGGTGCGCACGGTATCCAACGATGCCGAGGAATCAGTGTTCCATACACGATCAAGAAGAGACTCGGCAGAGAAAACCTGAGTAGGATAGCGCAAAAACAATTCCAGCAATGCGAATTCTTTGGGAAGCAGGTGAATTTCCTTATTGGCTTTGAAAACTTTGACCTGACTGGGATCCAGCTCGATGTCGGCAGCCTTCAAAGTCTTCGACATTACAGATTGAGGACGGCGCAGGAGTGCGCGAACACGGGCACTGAATTCTTTGGGATGAAAAGGCTTTGTCAAATAATCATCGGCGCCCGAATCCAACCCCTCTGCGCGCTCATCGATTGTCGACTTGGCAGTCAGCATCAAAATAGGTGCAGAACCTCCGCGGGCACGGTAGTCCTTGCAAATTTCGGTGCCGGTCCGTCCCGGCAACATCCAGTCCAGAATGACCAGATCATATGGATGCATTTGTATGATCGTCAGCGCTTCATGCCCATCGTGCACGCTGTCAACCGTATGTCTCTCGACAGAAAGAATACCCTTGATCAGGTTGACCAGGTCTTTGTCATCTTCTACAACGACAATTTTTGCCATTTAGACCGTCCGACACTGCAAGAAAAGACTTTCTCGCGCTCCTTTGATTACTATACCCGCGCTCACCCTACTTTTTCTTCGTATTCTTCTTGCTGCTTCTGAGAGTGGCAACCGAGATGAGGAGTCCGAAGAAAAACAGAGCAGCAAGGCCAATAAAGGTTACCGGAACAACTGATTTGAGTACGTCTGTGCCGAAAAGGGCCGACTCGCTCATATTGACATAGGCGATACCTTCCGGCATAGGAACCAGCTCTTGCTTGCTCAAATCGACAGGGTGCAAATCAAAATTGCCTATGTTTCTGCCCTGGTTGAGAAGAACCACGCTCACAGTTTTTGGCTTTGACGCCGGCAAGTACTGATTATTCTGATCTGTAGCGTGCATAAAAAACTCTTGCACAATCGGCTTTCCATTGGACTTTTCACCGGAATGTTTTACAGCCACGCTGATCGAACAAGGTTTCAACTCCGGTTCTCCCACCCATGTATTGCCGGCCTCGAGGAAATTAGCGATTTCATCAGGAGTACTGGAGCCGCCGAACAAAGCGGCTTGAGTGGCTGATTTTGGAAAAACGTGGAAGATGGTCGCTTCGCCCTTGTGGGTAGTCGGATTGATAAACCCGAAAGCCGGATCCTCGGACCAATCCTGCCGGAACCGTGGATAAGAACGATTGAGTTGATAATACTCTTCAACGCGCTGACCGATGCGGCGCATCTCGTTCGCCATCGCCAGTTCGGGAGCGTCTTTGTGGAAGAACATCGTGTTGTCGTTGACCAGCATTCCATCAGGCGCTTTGCGAATCCAAACACTCTGTTTGGCGCCCGCAGTCATGAACATGGTGGCCAGATCGCTCAAGTCATTCTTCAGAACTATGTATTTGAGCTGGCGCAATTTTCCATCCACGGTCACTTCCAGCTTGTCCGTGCCGGTAAAGCGCAAGAGACCGTCGCCGTCGGTATTCGCGAAGACCTGCTCAGGAATTGCACCGCCTGTTGCGACAGCATCGATATTGCCGATCGACTTGTTCATGCTGCCCATCAGGTTGAAGAACCAGAATCCGGCAGCAATCAGAACTATAACGGAAACCGTACTCCATAAGACCACGCCTTTGTTGCCCGGTTTGTCTTGCTGTTGAAGAGCCGATGTTCGCAACTCTTTGTTTTGAGCCAGAACTTCTTCTTTCGAATATTCCGATGTAGTCGAAACCTTCTTCGGCTTCTCCGCTCCGGTGAGAAACTCTTCGTATGAGGCTTTGATGCTGGCAGTCATCTCATCATCAGCCTCGAGATGTTGTGCGGCAAGACCAAGCGCGTGCTCGAACATGGTACGGGCGTCTTCTCTTTCGTCCGCTTTGTCCAAAAGAACCGCCAGTCTATACCAATTGCCGATGCTCTCATAATCCTTGACGCCAACGCGTTTTTCAACCATCAACGCGTGCTGATGGAAAGAAGTTATTGCCGGTCCGAGTTGCCCGGACGCTTCATAGGCTTCACTGAGAATCAACATGCAGTCGGCGACATAGCGGCTGTCCTTCAAGCCGCCCTCGGCAAGTTCGTTGACGACTTTCTGCATGAGGCGAGCGGCATCGGCATGCTTTCCATCACTGATATTTGCTCGTGCCGCATCCACCATAGAGCGAACGCGCGGCGGCACCTGCAATTCGTCCGAGGCAAAACCAGGTTTTGCATTCTGCATGGAAGAGTCGTGATGACGCTTGCTGACCAGGCGCGAGATCATCGAGGAGGGTTTATTCTCTTCATGAGGCTCTTCGCCAAACGGAGCACCCTGATTTTGCTGCTCTTGAGGATCGAATTGCTGTTGCATTTCCTCGTCGGCATGAGCGTCGCTGCGCTCGAGCAAACCTCGCGGTCCGCGCCCCTTCAAGGACGGGGGTGGCGGCGGCATCTCCGGAGCAGAATGGGTCAACATCTGATCCGGCGGCAATTCCGGCGGAGTCATGCTGGTGATCGAGTTGTCCGCCAGACGTCGTGGCGGCGTTTTCGGCGGCAGTGAGCGCCCTTCGCCGGGAGCTGCAAGTGGCGTATCGGGAGCGCCGACACCAGAACGTCCCGGAGCAGAACTATCCTCCACCGGACCACCCATAGGTGATTGAAGGTTGTCGCCAGGCCTTCCAGGTGGTGCAAAAGCAGGCGTGGAAGCCTCTTCTGCAGAAGCATGCATCACATCTGAATCTTCGAATTCAGAATCATCGACATTGGTGCTGGGCTCCATTTGCCCAAATCGACTGCGCAAATTCTTCATCGACTTCGGTCTTTGTCGCCTGTCGAATGGCTTGGGAACACCGGGCGGAGTCTCTTGCTCGTGAGGTTGCAATCCCTGACGGCGATCATCTTGCCTGATCGGCGGATAGTGTGCTTCGGGCTGATCGCTGATAGTGACTCCCCATTGCGCCATTGCCTTGGAAGAATCGCTGTCCGGATGCGCTTCTGTCGGCAGATGCGGATCGGCAATGTCGACCTGAGAGAGTGGCACCTCATCCGACGGCTCCACCTGCCACTCTGCAGAAGCACGACGTGCACCCGGACGACGAAACTCGTCGGACTCGGAGGAATGAGCAGTCTGTCCCGGAGCGGCCCAAGGTTGTGTCGGCACGGAAGGATCGTAATCAGCCGGATCGTATCCCAGAGGAGCCAGAGTAGAGGAAGATTCAGTGGAAGATGTTTCGTCTATTGCTCGATTTTGCATTTGCCTCAACTTGGATGATTTGAGGCTTGGATTGGTGCGCCGAACTGGCGAGTTGCCGGCTTCGCCCGAAACATCCGGAAGCGAAGGTCCAGCCGCATCTGCCGCCGGCGTATTTTGCGGATTGGCATAAACATTGGATCCGCGCTCTTGACCGGCGCCGAGATTATTGCCGAAGACTTTGTCGAGACTTTCCTCGACACTTTGATAATTCGACGGACGAGCACCGGAGATTGGCTCAAAATTGCCTTCCTCGATAATCGGTCGGTCTTGGGAAATCGCACCCGGGTCACCGCCGGTAGTACCAGCAGAGGGTCGAGGACCACGCCAATGCGATCCGCTCTCTGCGACTCCCGGCTCCTCACCAACAGGCTGCGTGTCCGCCCATGGAACTTCGGGCTCCTGCACGAAACTCGGCTGTATCTCCTGAGAGCGCCCACCCTGATTGCTGCTTGCCGCATCATCCCAGCCGGATGAAAATTCGTTGGCTGCTTGCTGAGCCGCTTGCTGCGCCGCAGCTTCCTTGGCGGCGCGCTGTTCGGCAATCGCTCGTTGCACGGCTTCCGGATCGGCCTTCGGTTGCGCAATCGGTGCGACAGGCTGTCCGCCAGACACTTGCATTCCTGCAGCTCCATACTGCCCGCTGCCTGTCTGAGCCCTGTTTTGTTCGCCTGTCTGCTGACCGGCATTGCCTTTGGGTCGATAGATAAACTGGCTGTCCGAAAGTTCTTTCGGCACCTTAAACGCGGGAATCGGCCCGGCATCCTGACTGGGCAGAGCAGGCGAACCGGTGAAGCCTTGAGGGATCGGCTGTTGAGGCGGCGAACCAGGTGGAACGCCCGCCCCGGTTGGCTCTGTGGACTTAGTCACCTCACTGACGAGATTTTGGAACGGAGAGGGCGGCAGCGGCGAAGCAACAAACGGACGCGGACCGGCAGGGGTCTGTTTCGAAGACTGAGACGATGTCGAAGGGTCAAGAGGTTTGCCGCGATTGTCGAGCTTGGCCATCGAACGTGCCACTGCATCTTGAATAGCCTCGGCAAAGGTCGAGCCGCCCCCGGCGGAAGGCTCAGAGGTAGGTGTGCTCGACGATGACGACTGCGAGCGCCCTGTCAAACTGCCCGCGCTGCTGCGTGACGGCACGGCGCCATAGCGCCGCTCCAAATCATTCGCCCGGCTGTAGAGCCGCTTTGCTTCATTCAACTTGCCGGCCACGTCACAGGCCTGTGCATAGCGCCGCAAATGCTGTCGCAACTCGGCATTCGCCTCACCAAGATTGCGCTCCATAATCGTCGCCAGCCTCGCGTACTCGGCCAGAGCAGCGTCGTACTCTTTGAGAGCCATATGGGCGGCGCCCAGGTCGGCAAGACATTCCATTGCTTCGAGCCCTTCGCCCAGACCGCGCCGGCTCAAAAACTCGTAAATGCTCTTAAATCCCGCCTTGGCAGCCTCATAGTCACGAGCCTTCATGGACGTGCGCGCCTGGGTGAGCAAGCGGGCTACATCGCCCCCGGCTCCCGACCCAAAATCTTGTGCTTGTCCTGAATCAGTCATCTGCCAAATGTTAAGGACTCTAACGGTCCTAGTAACTTACTCCTCTAGGACTTATTACCCTAAATAAACCCATTAGATATCGGTTCTTCTCATACTGTAAGCCGGATTTGCAATGCGCGGCGTCAGATAAATCGCCTTTGACACGCTAAATCAAGTGCGGGAAACTACAGCTTTGGCTCGTAAATGCCTGATCCACTCACCTTTTCAACAGGGAGAAAACAGAGCGATGCCCGCGCTTTTGCCGCTAAATTTTAAAGCTTGGATTGAAGAAAACCGCAGTCAGCTAAAACCGCCGGTTGGAAACAAATTGGTCTGGGAAGACCGGGAATTTATCATCATGGTGGTCGGGGGACCCAACAGCCGCACCGATTACCACATTAACTCGGGAGAGGAATTCTTTTATCAGATCGAAGGCGACATCGTACTGAGAGTGATTGATGAAGGAAAGCCGAAGGATGTTCCGATAAAAGAGGGGGAGATATTCCTTCTGCCCGCCAATATGCCTCATTCACCAAGGCGCCCGGCGAACACGGTGGGATTGGTCATTGAAAGACAACGCCAGCAAGGCGAGCAAGACGGGTTTGTCTGGCTCTGCGAAAACTGTGATGAAAAGCTATATGAGGAGCGTTTTCAACTGACCGATATTATCAAACAGTTTCCGCCCATATTCGAGCGCTTCTACGGCAGCGAGCACTCTACGTGCAAGAAGTGCGGCACCAAAACGAAAGCACCGAGCAAATAGCACGACACTCATACACGTCGAGACGGAGCAACAATCATGTCCAGTCAGCAAGCAGAATTAGCAGGCTCACCAGAATCGACCAAACTTCAATTCAAAAACGATCTGGAATTCGCTCGCAGCCTGGACAAAAAGGACGATCTGGCGAACTTTCGCAAAGAATATCTGATTCCGAAAACCAAAGACGGCAAGGAATGGATTTACATGGCCGGCAACTCTCTGGGTCTGCAGCCGGTGAACGTGCGCGAATACATTGGTGCAGAACTGGATGACTGGGCGAAACATGGAGTCGAAGGTCATTGGGATGCGCGTCACCCTTGGCTGCCCTATCATGAAAACCTCACCGAAATGGCTGCTCGATTAGTCGGCGCCAAGCCGATTGAAGTCGTGATCATGAATACCCTGACCGTCAATCTGCATTTGATGATGGTTTCTTTCTATCGCCCGACAAAAGAACGCTACAAGATCATCATCGAGGCAGACGCATTCCCGTCCGACCGTTATGCCGTCGATTCGCAAGCGAAGTTCCACGGGTTTGATCCAGGCAGCGCAGTCATCGCGCTGAAACCGCGCGAAGGCGAATACACTCTGCGTCCGGAAGACATTTTGCAGGCAATCGAAAAGGAAGGTTCGTCACTTGCACTCGTCATGCTCGGGAATGTCAACTATTTGACCGGACAAAAATTCGACATGAAATCGATTGCCGCCAAAGCCCATTCAAAAGGGGCTTTAGCCGGATTCAATTTAGCGCATGGAGCCGGCAACTTGCATTTGAAATTACACGACGACGATGTCGATTTCGCTGTCTGGTGCAGCTATAAATATTTGAATTCCGGACCCGGCTCGCTGGCCGGATGTTTCGTTCATGAGCGGCATTCCGAAGACTCTTCGCTGCCCCGCTTTGCCGGTTGGTGGGGCCATGATAAGAAGACGCGCTTCCAAATGGGTCCGAACTTTGTCCCCATCCCCGGTGCTGAAGGTTGGCAACTGAGCAATCCTCCTATCTTTCAATTAGCTGCTTTGCGTGCATCCATGGAACTATTCGATAAAGCAGGAATGGCTAATCTCCGAAAGAAAGGCGATGTCCTTACCGCTTATCTGGAATTCTTGCTGGGCGATATCGGCGGTGATTTTTTCAAAGTGATCACGCCGCAAGATCCGTCCCAAAGAGGTTCTCAACTTTCAATCAAACTCAAATCGCAACCCAAAGACTTTGTCAAAAAACTTGGGGAAAAGGGCGTCATCTGTGACTTCCGTGAACCAGACATTATGAGGGCTGCGCCCACTCCGATGTACAACACATTCGAAGACGTATACAACTTTGCAAAAGCAGTAGGCGAACATGTCACTTAAAAAACTTACAAACAGATTGTCCGACACTCACGTTTGCGTAGTCGGAGCAGGGCTTACCGGCTCACTTCTGGCAGTCTTCCTGGCTCGTCGAGGCATGAAGGTGACGATGCTGGAAAGAAGGCCCGACATGCGGGTAGCCGATATCAGCGCCGGGCGTTCTATTAATTTGAACATTACCCGACGAGGATTGCGAGCCCTTCAGAAAGCCGGCCTGGAAGCGACGATCCTCAAAGACTCCGTGCCGATGATGGGACGTCTGATGCATTCCAGGAACGGTGAAACGACATACCAACCCTACGGACGTGACGATTCGGAATACGGCAATTCGGTATCCCGCGGAGAGTTGAACAAAACCCTGATGACAGCCGCCGAGAAAGCGGGTGCCGTAACTATTAGATTCAACCAACGCGTCACGAATATCGACCTCGACACCAATACTCTTTCGATTCAAAACGAAGTGGACAAGACCGCGTACGAAGAAACATTCGACCTGATTATCGGCACGGACGGCTCGGCTTCGCAAATCCGCGAGACCATGACCAAGAAAGCCGATTATCCGTGCAAGCAAGACCTTTTGAATTACGGATATAAAGAACTGACAATCCTGCCTCTGGAAGGCGGGCAATTCGCTATGGAGAAAAACGTCCTTCATATCTGGCCGCGCGGGCTCTATATGATCATCGCGCTGCCTAATTTCGACGGCAGTTTCACCTGCACGCTCTTCCTTCCATATGAGTCCATCAACGGATCTCCTTGTTTTGAAAAACTCAAGACCGAAGAAGCAGTCAGTCAATTCTTCAAGACAGACTTCCAGGATGCCTACGGCATGTTCGACAAGCCGGAAGAAACTTTCTTCCACAATCCGACCGGCAGCATGGTGACTGTCACGACACAACCCTGGCACTACAAGGATCGAGTACTTCTGGTCGGCGACGCAGCTCATGCCATAGTCCCCTTCTTCGGTCAAGGTGCAAACTGCGCTTTCGAAGATTTGACGGTGTTCGAGGACCTTCTCTCCAAATATGTGCAGCCTGACGACGTTTTGGATTGGGAAGCGCTCTTTCTCGAATTCGACGAATTGCGCAAACCGAATGCCGATGCCATTGCTCAGATGGCTATCGAAAACTTCATTGAGATGCGCGACAAGGTCGGTCAACCCGAATTCCTTCTGCAAAAGGCGGCCGAAAAAGTTCTCGAAAAGAACTTCCCCAATGAATTTGCATCGCGTTATTCACTGGTGACCTTCACGCATACACCATATTCCGTCTGCCGCGATGCCGGTGTCGTCATCGACGAAATTGTCTGCGAGCTTTGCAAGGGCATCAAGAGCGCCGACGAAATAGATCTGGTGAAAGCAGAACAATTGATAAAGTCAAAACTCTCGCCGATCCTCAAAGGTCGCGTGAAAGACGAAGTCTTGTCCTCCTGATCCTTCGGAACTCACGGTTCCGAGAAAGGCTAGCCGTTTCAAGGGCATGCGTCCGGCTCGATTTTCTTGGCCAGACGCAAAGTGATTTGATCTATGTTTTCTTGAGCACTGCTCTCATTGGTGGCGGTAACATTGCCATTTTGATCGACACGCACCAAGACATTCCCGTTCTCGGCCCGCATCTCCATTGATTCAATCTTGCCGTCCTTGACGGTAGCGCCGATCGAAACACCATTTTCTTTCAGCTCTTGATTAACCCCGGCCAGCATTTGAGCGGCACTTCCGCGTTCCAACCCCTGCAGCTGATTGAACAAACCGGCAATTTCTTTGCCGTCCACTTTGCCGCAGAGAATTTGCTGACCCAGCTTGTCGACCGCGTCTCTCATCGGCCCGTTTTCCATTCCGGCGCGATCCAAGCAGCGCCCCCAACCTTCCTTATATTGATCCATGGAATAGGGCTTTTCGGAAAACTGCTTAACTCGCTCTGCTTCAGCGGCTTCTTTAGCGCGCTGCTCGGATTCGGCTTTTGCTTTTTCCTCGGCCGCCTGCCTTTCTTCTTCCGTTTGCGGTGGCTGAACCTCAGAACCGTTGCGATCAGATCCGGACTGGCCGCCTGGAGAAACGTCCGCTCGTGGTGCCGGTTTGACCTTATCTGCGCCCTGTCCGGCGGACACATCGCGACTTGCATATCCGAGCTGATCGTTCATGATGCCGGCAATTTCCGGACGTCCGCCCCAGAAAGTAGCAACTGAATTACCGATATGATACTTACCGTCGGCGCCCAACTCGACTTTATAAACGCCTGTAAATGCCAGGTCGGCCTTGCCGTCGGCTCCCAGTCCATGCCCGGATTCTTCACTGCGGCGCGCCGTGCGGCCTAATTCAGAATCAGGGTCAAGCTTGTCCGTATCTGCATATACGAAGTCCGCTTTTCCATTTTTCATATTCTGCTCGAGGGTACCGAGCAGCTTTTCGGTGTCCTTGGCAGATTGAGAGCCAAAAACCACGACAAGTGGAGCACCACTATCGTAAGCGGCCTTGAGTGTTTGCTGAAGTCTTTCCTCTTCGGATTTTTCAGCAGCAGCTTCGCCGGTTTTCGGTTCGGCTTCGCCTTCTTTACTTTCGCCGCCCTTGGACTTCTTCGCTTGCTCGGAGCCCTTCATGCCGACTGTGGCATCGAACTGAGCCTTCTCGATGGCGGTGCCGTATTTTATTTCACCGTCAGGACCGAACCAGGTCTGATTAGCTTCCGGATTAATTGTGCCCTGGCTTATCTCCAGACCGGGCAGAGAACCTTTTGGCACTTCGGACCCGCCACCTGGCGGGCATCCTCCGCCTCCTCAGCCGCCGGAAAGATAGCGTGCTCCTTCCATCTCCAGAGGAGTACGGGCTCTATATGTATCACCGCCTGGCGCGGCGGGCTGGTCGTTCGCTCTATTTGTTGAGGGCATGGCAAAACATTCCTAGTAATGACCCAACTCTAATTCCGGGTTGTTTCACTTTTGTTGCGCGCAAAAGCCTTTCCAAAATGTTTTTTGAGCGCCTGTGAACATCTGAGCTGTGTCATCTAAATGTCAAATTGATTTGATACGGTAACAGTGTCCAAACCTGAAGCACTCGCATTTGACGAATCGCCCTGGGAGCCGCCAGCTGTGCAGCACCCTGAAAGTCGCGCAGCCATGAGGAAAATCTGTAACAAGTCCGCTACAAGTTTGCGCCATGCTAGACAAAGTTTGCCGAAAGAGAGTTTAACGACACGAAAACAATTGACCGATTAAATACCAGCATCAGAACTGCTCCAGATTCTAAAACCCCTTAGAGGCCGTCCAATGTTCCAACCCCACCAGATCCACTCAAGCAATAATCAAGGCATTCACCAAAAGACAAGCTTGAGTTTCTTGCCAGCGCAGGCGCAGGAATACAGGAAGTATTCACTCGCGATCAACTTAGCGAATGCAGTGCGTCTGGAAGAGTTGTTTGTGGAACAAGACGAAAACGGAAAGATAACCGCAGCATCTTACAACTCCGGAGCCCAAGTACGCCACCTCAACTCGTACACCATGGTCAAAGCGGCAAACAACAGCCTCTGGATGGGCGACCGTTTCGGCAGCTGGCATCCCATCGACTAAACCCAATTCCGCTTAGAGAATTTGGCGCACCATTTATAGTGGCGCCTGACAAAGAGCAAACAATTTTCGGGGATCATTCATAGGCGCTCTTCTGCGATGCAGGTGAGCGCTTTTGAACATTTCAGAGCATCAGCTCCTTTCCCGTGTCAACTTCATGTCAGAAACGGATCGTAGATTGCATATACGGTCGCAGTGAAAGCCACTCGCCCGGGAGGGTTGCCTCCTCCTTCAGTAATCGAAACTCCCACTCGCACATAAAACCAATGCCGGAAAGCATGCGCGAAACACCCCGCCATGCATGCTTTCAAGCATGCTTGTCAAATCAACATAGAGGTAAACCAAATGAAACATCAAGAATTCAATGAGAAAAAATTTGCCCAGGGGGTGTCTTCCATCTCGGAAGAAGCAATGGCGATGAGCAACCAGGTTTCAGACATGATGCGCGAAAAATGCCCGGCCAACTACAACTTCAATATCAATGTATTCAACAATTCGAAAGAAGAAATGCTCGCTTCTGAGGGCGCAGGCAAAGCGAAATTGATGAATAGCAAACAAATGGAAGAAGCTGCGATAACCTTCAAAAAAGACGACGATGGCTTGCTGTTCAAAAAAGATGAGTACGGCAATCTCATCAAGGTTCAACGCGATGGCGGTCAGAAATCGCAGTTCAATACCGCGGATATAGAAATTCCTCTTTTGTACGGCAATCCGACAAAATTCAAGCTCTAAGCGAATACGAGCTATGGCAGAAATAATTCTGTGAGGACTTATGCATGTACAAACACAGTGAAATCAAAGACGCGGATTCATCGCCTCAGGGAACCGGCGACGCCTGGGCATCGATTGCCGCGATCAGTTGCACGCAGCCGCCGGAGCGCGGCTCAGTCGCAGAGAGAATTGTTGCCCAATCACGTCAAATGCAGGAGCAAGGGCTGGTGGGTGGGCTGATGATCGAAACGCTCAACCAGCGTTTTGACCGCATAGATCTGAGCGGCAACGGCAACGGGGTTATTGAGCGAAGCGAACTTACTAACTACATAAGAAACCAGCAGAGGCAACCGGAAGCAACTCGAGACAATCTGGCCATCATGGGAGCTCAGCGAGCAGTGGATTACATGGCTGCAACAGGCCGAGAGAATATCACTCGCGAGGACGTCAGGGCCGGTCTCAAAGACGGTTTGATGCCTGAAGCGCGCAACACGCAAGCAGCGGCCAAACAATACGATGATCTCGTTGCGATGATGAGAAAAATAAATCCGGACTCGATTGCAGACAATAATCAAATTCAAGTAGGAGCTCTGAGAGAGGTTGCCACGCAACACCCTGAGTATTTCGACAAACAGCAGCACGCTGCCATTCGGACAATGCTCAATGACGCACCGGCTCTGGCAAACAGTAACGGATTGCTGAATAGAATCGCCAACTACCTCTGGAATGGCGATGAAGGACGCTATCTGAGCCCGGAAAGCATTGCCGCTCGAAGCGAGGAATTAGGGGCCTCCTCCCGCATAAGACTGCCCGTCAATCACCGGTTTTCCAAGACACTCAGTTAACCGTTATTAGCGCGACAACCCAACGCAAAGCGAAAAGGAGAGATGGTTTCTGCAACCAGCTCTCCTTTTTCGTGTTTCTCTTCAAGGACGGCAGAAAAAATCGGCACTTATTTCCATGTCAAGTTGGTGGCAACTTGAACCGTTAATCTCAAGACATCGAAATTCCTTTCTTTCCCCTTACAGCGCATCGCAAGCTTCGAATCTGTTCGATGCCTATGCTGCGACCACGTTTCTAATAGGAGTATCTATTATGCCTCCCGAACAACCTCTCGAAAATGTTGCCCGTCGCCTGGAAAACACACGTCAGGGACAAGACTTTTCCGCCGTTACAGAAGAGCTGCAACGAATCCAGCAAGAAAACCCGCGTGCATTTTCGCAGAATCTGAGAGCCTTGAACGATCGTGTAGATATGCGGGCACTCGGCTTTCCGGATAACGTAGATTTCGAGATTACCGGTCTTGGACAGGGCGGCAGAGTGCTGACCAGAAATCCGGATGGACGCAGAATCGAAAGAGACGGTCGCACATTCGAACCGGTAGCTGCACAAGCCCCCCGCGAGTTTCAGCGCCAGCCCGACGGAACTGGCAGATACACGGTCCGGCAAGGCGATACCCTTTGGGACATATCGAGAGAGCGCATGGCCGCTCAGCATGGTCGCACACCTACCGCTCAAGAAATTACCAATGACTACAGAGAACTGGCTCGGCTGAACGGCATTCAAGATCCCAATAGAATTCGTCCGGGCCAGGAGATTCGCATTCCACGTCCGGCAGAACGTCCAGCGGAAGGCAGGCCGCCGGCAGCTCAACGCGAAGCAGTACCACCGCTCAGACAAGCTGATCTCCAACGTCAGGCACAAGAATTACCGCGCAATGTCAGCCATCCTCTGATTGTGCCCGGACTGAACAGCGAACCCGGAGCGGCAAGACAGGAAACCATAAGAAGAACCGGCTCCGGTCGAGACAACACTACCAGCGGACTGCCCGAAGAAAGAGTCAATCCTGCTTCAGTGCGTCAAACTCAGCTGCCGGACGGTTCGACCAGACAGCAGTATGACGTAGTAGTCGGTGGCAACGGATATCCGCCCTCCAGTGTCGAGCGCGTTCTCGACAGACAAGGCAATGTAGTGCGCTCGCAAGTAACATATCCGGAAATCGTCGACCCGATTCGCATACAGGTTCCGCAAACAGCCGGCGGACGCGGTGATGTCGTCATCGCCGAGCCTCGCACAGCTACAACGACACGGGGTCAAGACGGCAATTACACAACCGAAATCGTCGAACGTGGCGGACGCCGCCACACCTTCCGCACCGATGGAAGGTCAGGCAGAGTAACGGCTTACGAAACTCGTTAGGTGCATTGAAAAGTTTACTGGATGGTGCTTTCGGTCATGTCAACTTGGTGGCAACTACCGATGATAATCTCAAAATCGAAAGCACCTCCCCAGAAATCGAAGCGAACTACTTGAAAGTTCGCGAATATCACTCACCCCAAAACTCATTCAACGCCAATCGGCACGTTCTTTACCAGGAGAGAGACCCATGCGAAACCAAGAAGTCGACAGAGTGGCAACCGCACTCGAAAGAACAGATGGTCGAGACATCAGCGCGGTTACCAGACAGATTGAAGAATTGCAACGCAATCCGGCGTCTTGGGCACGCGAACGCCAAGCAATCAACGATCGCGTGGATATGCGCAGGCTCGGATTTGCCGGCAATGACGACATTCAAATAATGGGAGCAAGCGGTGGTCAGCTTATCACCCGCAGCTCCGACGGTCGCTCGGAACAAGTGCGTGACGGAAGAACCGGCGCCGTAATCAGCGAGCGCCGCACACCGGAAGGACGTGTCACTCCCAATGGAGAGCGTGATTACAGAGACCAGGGCGACGGCTCGGCACGTTACACTATTCGCCCCGGCGACACATTGTCGCATATCGCCCGTCAACGCCTGAGAGCAGAGACCGGCTCCGAGCCCTCACTCCGCGAAATTCACGACCAGGTCCAAGCGATCGGACAAGCAAACAGATTGCGTGATCTCAATAATGTGCGCGTAGGAACGGAGCTAACCATTCCGTCCATAAGAGACCGCGCTCGACCGGAAGCGGCACGCGGTGTCGGCGACACCAATCCGGCTCTCGCGGCCAGTGCGGAAAATTACCATCCCATGCGCCTGCCTGGTCAAGTAGAACCCGGACGCGAGAATGGCGCACGCTGGAGAGAAGGAGAGAGAACCAACGATCACACGGCGCCGGCTGGTGAGCGCAATGTGCGAACTTACGAAGCTCCGGTCAGAAATGGGACCTACATCCTCAGCAGCCCTCCCACCGCGCAGGTGATGCAAGAAACAGATCGCAGAACCGGTGAGATCGTTCGCTCGAATGTTCGCTATAGCGGAGACGGAATCGATATGAGTGTGCGCGACCAGTACGGAACCAGACAACTGCAAGGAGTTCGCTCAGCAGAAACAGTCATGGATCCTCGCACCGGCAACTACACTACCACTATCACCACCGGCGATGGCAACAACCATGTGATTGCGACAGATCGCACAGGCAGAGTCACCGGCTGGGTTACACGCCGGCAAGGATAGATAAGCGCACAAAGCAAGAATTCAGATTGTTCCAGCAGGGGAAAACTGAGGCCGGAACCGCCCCGGCCTTAGTTTGAAAATAAGACAGAGGTTTGCTCGAAAGTTTCAACGGAAAGAAAGGGAGGCAGGGCCGGAGCTGAGAAGCGACGGCCCTACCGTCTTTCATGGCATCATCGATTATGCATTTTGGCTCTAACCCATTCTTGCGCAGCTGTGAGTTTTTCAGCGCCCCTTACAGAGAGATCCTTTGCGGGAGCGTTTAGATTTCGCGCGAACAAATCTCCAAATACTTCAGCGTAGAAAGCTTCTCGATTGTTTCTCCTTTCTCTTGCCAGAGCAGAACCAGGCGTAATGCCTTGGTCAACAAGCCTTCTAAATTGCGGGTCATCGGATAGAGGACGCTTGGAGCTCAGATGGTCGAATGCATGACCGAATTCGTGTTTGACGACAGACTCCAAACCTCCCTGTGTTCCTCTTTCGGTAACGATTATTTTGTGTGGATCTCTGCTCGGTTCATATAGTCCTCCCAAACTCGGATCATTGTTTATCGAACGGACCGGTTGCAGCTGCACTTTCGCCAGGAGCTCTCGCACGCCCTCCGGCATCTGCTCGCGCACAGATTGAGAAGTTGCTTGCAGCTGGTCGCGAAATTCTGCAGAAGCACGATGATCAAATCGAATGAATGGGTTGCGATCAGCCACCGGTCTTTCTGCACGATGGGAGATGTTGGCCGGCTCCAATCCGGCATCTGGACCACCGCGTGCATTGTCTGCCGGCAGTGGCCTTGCTGCTGCTGTAATCTGAAAATCGTGAAGACCACTGGTGTCCGGACCTCTCATTTGCCTTTGAATTTCGGCAAATGTATTCAGTCCCTCTCGTATCTCGCGGTTTGCAGCATTGATTCCGTCACCGGAGCCAGGCGAATGCCTGTGCTCGGCCGCATCGGCAACGGGAGTTATCCGATCAGAATATGTTTGCGTCATAGTAATTCCCAAAAACGGATGCAAATTGTAGTTTGGTCGACGTTGACGCAGCGTGAACATTTTTCGTGACAGTGAGCGCTACTACCGCCTACAGTAATGCAACCGGAAATGAAAAACTCACATATTCCGCATGCATTCATGGATATCATCAAAGCATGAAGCTAAGCGGTGCATACAAGCTATTCGGTCGAAGACCGGAGCAATGAGAGAGTGCTCCGGTCTTCTACTGTTGCCAGATATCGTGGAGTCCAAGCGGCTTTGGACCAGCAAAGGCTTCACGACTGACGCGGAATGATCGACTCCAACTTCCTGCGCAGTGCAAGCATCTCCCGATTATCGGCTGCGCTGCCCTCGAAGAGGACACGTTCGCAAGCACCCAATACTTCAACGATCTCAGAGAGATGGCGGTGATCTTGCAGGCGTGTCATCACCTCGGAAAGTGTCGCCGACCGAATGCCGAAGTACGCGCGCACCGCATGGGCGACCCCCCGAATGTGGGTTTTCGAGAATCCTCCGTTCTGCCGCGCCGACGCATAAGCAGCGTCGAGTGCTCGCCAGGCGGCTTCTTCGCGAGACGGAATGCGACCGGGACGCTTTCGATTGATCCAGCGCACTACCAGAAGCCCCGGCATGAAGAGAATCGAGAAGATTCCCAAGATAAGCAGCCAGAGAGTCGGCCAGGGCCTCACCTGCGACACGGGCTCGATAGCGATGTCTCGAAATTGATCTCCGGAGACGGCAGTCGGCGACATCGTCAACCCTACAGGCGGAGTCGATAGAACCCGCCAATCAAGCGACGTGGTCTCCTGTCCACCCGCATCGCGGATATTTCCCAGGGCATAGCGAAGATCCAGGCGAAACACCAAATACGGTGCGACGGAAATCGGCACGGAGCTCTGCACCAGCAGTTCGATTCTGAGCAAGACACTGCCGTCCTGAAGCCGACCGCCTGCCACTTCCACCGGCAACTGCCCGGGCGCGAGCGCCAGTGGCGAGACCAAATCGAACTCCTGACCATTGAAAGTGATGGTTCCTCGGCGAAGCGAATCGAGATCGACCACCGTAGTCGGTTCGAATTTGAGCAGCACAGTCACTCGCACAGGGTCCATGAGGCGATGCCCAAAGTGACGGACGGCCTCGACTCGCATCTGGATACGCCCGCCTTCGCAGGTCTTGACTGACGAGCTGGGCGGGCGGCGAAGTCCGGGCTGCGCTCCGCGCGCCATAGCCTGGCTATGGTCGGCGCAGTCGCCGAGCGCCAGACCCGGAACCAATTGAGGCTGTGTTTGTGCATTCGGCACAGCCTGACCGGGATTGACCGCTCCTTGCGAAAAGGCCGATTGGGCGACTGGTACCACGGACAGTGCCAGTGCGGCGACCAGTCCGAGCAGAGGACGAAACAGTGTTCGTCGCAAATCGTCGTACATCAAGGATTCTCCTTATTGGCATCGGTCATGCGAAAGATGCCGCGCATCTGCAGAAGACTGAGCAACACAAGGGCCGCCCCGAGAGGAAAAGCGAAAAGGTGACGCACACCAGTTTCCACCCTATCTCCGGCCAGCACGTTCGCCCAGGAAATGTTCAGCGAGTCGCCTGGTGCCAGGCGGATATACTCGCTGTTGGTCACAGCGCTTAGAGCAAGCAAGCGCTCTTCCTCAAAATGAGTAAGAACCGGCTGCCCATTGCGCATAAGATTGCCTTGCAGCTCTCCCGACGCGGAATATAGAGGGATCGCTGATGGCTGAGCGCCTCCCACTCCAACAATGACAAGCCGAACCCGGCGGCGCCCCAGCTCCGAGACGACCCGGCGCAAATAGTCGGCATCGCCGGTGAAACCGCCGTCAGAGAAAAGCACGATGACCCTTTCGCGCGCTTGCGACGGGTCGTCCGCCGGGGCATCGTTGAACAGCTCGAGCGCTTCCATCAAACCGGACGCATAGTCCGATCCGTTGCCGGGCGCACCGCCGATAGGCATCCAGTGCCTCAGAATCCAACGCAAGGACGGGTGATCGTACGTCAACTCCGCCTGGGTAAAACCAAGGCCGGAGTAAGTGACGATGCCCAATCTATTGTTCGAAAGCGAGGGCATGATGCGCGACTCGATTGCATATTTTACGAAGTCGAGCCTGCTGCCATATGCACCGGGTACCTGCGAGGCTGCCAGACCATTTCGGTCGGGCATGAAAGAGCGGTACTCTTCGCTTGCCATACTGCGAGAGACATCGGTGACGACGACGACTTCTACAGAGCCGGCGCTGGCGTTGATAGGTCGGCCTTCCAGTACCGGTTCTGCTGCAGCGATTCCGAGCAGCAAGAGTACAGAGGCATAGCCGAAAAAGAGGAAGATTTCGGCCCCTTTATCGAGCGGCTTGCTGTACCGGTCGAGCAGCCGGGGTTCACCATAAGAAGCGCGCGCTGACACTCGCGCTCGATATCCGACCCACCAAAATGCCGCCGCCATACCGATAGCAGCAAGAGCAGCGCCGACAAACCATGGCGACTGAAGTGTAATGCCGAACATGACGACATCTCCTCACAAATCGTCTCGACTGCCAGGACCCGGCATATTGCCTGGATTCTGTCCCGGCACCCGCTGACCATCCTGGTTTCCCTCGGACTGACGGCGACCGGCGCCCTGAGAGTAAGCCAGGTCGGGGCGCTGATTGAAGAGCAGCTCCAGATTGTATTTCGCGATCAAGGACAAATCGCGCAGGCGAGCCTGATCCGAGGCGTAATACGCGCTGCCGCCCCCCGGATTCAACCGGAGCGAAAGCAGAAGAGCCGCTACGGCGGGTTCCGCCTGTTGAGCGCGAATAAGCGCCATACCCTTGAGAAAACTGGCACGCGCTGCCAGCTCCGTATTCACACGCGGATAGACGAAGCGCTCTATCCAGGAATCCCGCTGCCGGCGCTGATAAACATTCAAACTGCGATCGAACAGCTCGACGGCAGACTGAGAGTCGCCCTGCTCGTAGGCTGAGAGGCCGGCATTATAGTAGTCGATCTGCTCGCTGCGCCATTGCGCCATCGGTACGCCAAGCACCAGCAATTGAGTGCCGAATGCGAGCATCAGCCCCCAGACCAGAATTTTTCTCTTGAACATCGAGGTCTCCTCATGCATCTTCGAGAATCAGAGCGCCGAAAGCCAGATAACAAAGCAGGAAAAGTGCTGCTGTTCCGGCCAGGAGCCCGTAGATTTCGAGATAGGTTACAGAACGCTCGATCTGAACCGATGAGCGCTCGAGTTGATTGATTGTGGCGAACGCCGCACGCATCTGTGCCTCGTCGCCGATGGGAATTACAGAGCCGTCTACTGCCTCGACAAGTCGCCGCAGGTCGCGCGTCAAAGTCGAGTTGGTCACCCAGCTCTGCCCGACGCCGAGCACATAGACTCGGATATTCAATTCGCGAATTTGCCGCACCAACTCGTCGCTGCGCCGGCGATCCATGTAGGCTTCGCCGTCAGTAACGAGAATGAGCACTCGCGTCTGGGCGTCGCTCATCTCGCGAATGTGATCGACAGCCCCTTGA
This sequence comes from Candidatus Obscuribacterales bacterium, assembly GCA_019745505.1. Lineage (GTDB taxonomy): Bacteria > Cyanobacteriota > Vampirovibrionia > Obscuribacterales > Obscuribacteraceae > QKMZ01. Next base: position 27,712 of record JAIETE010000332.1, read on the forward strand.
ATCGCTCCATTAGGACTGTCGAAATTGGTGCCGCCGATGACATAGCGATCGATCTGCCGGACTCTGCGCTCGACCACTTCCAGATCGCGGCTCAGGGGCCAGCAATAGAAGGACTCGTCATTGAACAGAAGCAGTGCAATGCGATCGCCGCTGCGTTCACGAACGAAGTCGGCAACTGCGGCTCGTGCAGCGGCAATTCGTGTAGGAATTTGCCGATTTCCGGAGGGCGGAGCATTGAACGAAGCTGCTGCTTCGACAGATTCGTTCATCGAGCCGGAGATATCTGTCTGAATGACGATGTCGCGAGTCTCAATCGTCTGCCTCTGCGTGACTTGAGGCAAGACCGGTCGAGCCAGGGCCGCGCACACGGCAATCCAGAACAGAGCGAATAACAGCGAATTCACATGACCGAAGAACGACCGGCTCGCAATGCGCAAATGAATGCCGACTTGCGAGTGTCCGAGCGCATTTCTCCTCCTGGCTGCAAGCGCAAAAATGGGCGCGAGCAGCACGATCAAGCTCAGGTAGTAGGGTGAGGTAAAAGTCATGACGCCGCCTTTCTGTTAACGACGCAAGTTCGCACAGACCGCGAACAGCACAAGTCCGCACGCGATCAGAGCGAAAAAATTCGCTCACGACCACGCGCCTACAGGCAAAAACTCATGCGCTTGCGCGAAACTGCTCCTTGCCGAACTGGAAAAAAAACACACTAAAAACTGGCAAAAATAAACGCCGCAAATCAACGCGTACAGCAAGCCGGCGCTCTAACCTTTGCACACCTGACTATTTGCACCATTGCGACCTTGCGCAATTACAATTCATTTCCAATTTAAGGCTGGCGCAATTCATCGTTCTAAACATTAAACGAACTTACCGCCCACGTCGGCGCTCATAAATACGCCTTCACCAGCCGCGAACTTAATAAATATCGCCAGCCGAACGCCCGAAATGGCAAAGCCTGCCATTACCTTTTGGGCGCCGGCAGGCCAGACCAAGACGTGTTACTAAACCGACAGATACATCTGTCGTATCTCGTTTATACCCAACGCGAAACAGAAATACTGTAAGGAGCAAAACACATATCCATCTTGACAGATTTCCGCACTTGATCTTTCCCCCTCTCCCGAGTGAGCCACTTGCGACCAGATGGAGCTTTCAGAATTCCAAACCAATTGAAGCCGGAAGGATGAAATATTCGCTTCGGAAAATCAACCGTTAGATTGAGCCGTTGGACACGGACAAACGGCTCAGCCTTTTAATTAAAGCAACGCCCTGCTGAGAGGGCAGATGCCCGCAGCCGGTCTCTTCACCTTCAGCCAGAGCCTTCAATACTACACAGCGATTGGTCTCACTGAGAAGCGCGTAGTCATACATAAATTGACCGATCAAGGCATGGCAATCCCGAAGACGCAATTTAGTAGGCTTCGAAACGCTCTGGTGGGCCAGACAATCTTTTCTCAGAGCCTTGGCGACGAGATGGAAGGCTGCTTCCTTCATGCTTTTGTTGAGCGAATGAGAGGCAAGTCCGCCGTACAAAGTGACCTGATGCTTAGTCTCGATGCATTCCCAATCGGAAAAAAAATCCGGATGCGAAACAAAAGAAAGAAGCCTCAGACTGCGCGAGTTTTTTGCCAGCAATCTTGACGCCTCGGCACACACTTCATTGACTGGAAAAGTCGCCAGCTTGTTTTTGATTTTCAGGAAATCATTTAAATCGCTGGTGCATAAAGCTATAAGATGCCCGCTCAAAGTCTCGGCGACAATTGCGGCAGGCGCGGGTTTTGCAGCAATATTGTTCTGCTTGCTCGAGCCAAGCAGCGAAACATAATAGGTTGTTGCTGATGTTTCAATAATCATTCTTGCGCGATACATGGAGGCGATGCTCCCTTTGTAGTACGCAAAGCTGACATGAAGTTGACAGGCATTGACGCTTTTTCTATGTCACGCTGCTGTCAATCTTATAGCCCATGCCTTTGACGGTAGTTATTATCGAAGGTTTTCCATCTATATCGAGTTTTTTTCGCACTCGTGTCACGCATTGCCTGACCGCGTCTTCCGATGAGTCGGATTCAGAGTGCCAAACTTTGTCGAGCAAATCGTCCACACTGAAAATCTGATCTCTGTGGCGCATGAGAAACTCCATGAGCGCCAATTCTTTGGCGAGCAAATCAATTTCTACCCCGTCTCTTGTCGCTTTGCCGGTAGAAGGATTGAGCGTGATACCGCGCACTGTCAAAACATCCGCTACCAACCCTACAGGCCGGCGCAAAAGAGTTCGCACACGCGCGATCAGTTCGCGCATATGGAAGGGCTTCGGCAGATAATCATCAGCGCCTGAATCAAGTCCCTGCACCCGATCCTCGATGTCGCCCTTACCCGTAAGCATCAGTATTGGCGTGATTCCGCCTGCAGCCCGATAATTCCGGCAGACGTCAATGCCGTTAATCTTGGGCAGTCCGATGTCTAAAATAGCCAGATCATAGGAATATAGCTTGAGGCGATCCGCCGCTTCTTGCCCGTCGCGCACCTTTTCGACCACAAAATTGTTGGTCTCCAGCGTATCGGCAACAGCCTCCAGTACCAACTCATCGTCTTCTACTAGTAAGATTTTAGACATTAATGACGTTTTGTCTCCCCGCCAAATTATCTTCCCACACTTGTTGGCTGCCAACCGGCAAAATCACAATATTATCGATGTGCCACAGCAACGCGCACCCCTTGACATAATTCGAGCCTGAGAGCGAAAGTTTTCACAAACCAGCATGCGCTTCAACCCAAGCAGATTCAGCCTTAGTCAACAGATGACAGCCGTCATCGGTGTTGCGCTTGCATCTCAGCTCGTTTTCGTTGCCTCCCTCGCCTATGCGCATTTTCAGCTGGAGAAAGAACTGGAAGCCGAGGCTCAGTCGAAAAAATTGGTATCCGCAGGAAACGTGCTTATTTCCACGATCTTGCGCCTGGCTACAAACATGGGCTTTTATCAATTCAACAAAGAGGAATCCTTCAAGAGAAGCTTCAACAAGGACATGAGAGAACTGGCGAGACGTTCGGATGAAATTCGCAACTCGCATGTCGAGGCAAAAGATGAACCGGAAGTCAAAGCAATGCTCCGAAACCTGGACGAAGCGTTCAAGCTGTTCGAGGAAGTGGAGACCATATTCGATTCATCAGACGAGGAAGGAAAGAAATTTGCCGTTCTGCAAATTTCGAAACAAGCCAGAAGCCTCTACAAAGTAAACGATGAATTTCTTGCCCGCCAGGAGGCGAAGTCAGTCGCTCACCAGAAGCGCGAAATGGAGATGCGTATTTGGGTAAACAGCATCGTTTATGGTGGATTGGCCATAAATATTCCGCTGGTGATCGGATTGCTCATGTATTTCATCAACAGGACGACGAAACGCTTTGACACTTTGTCGAAAAACATCGTCGCGCTGGGGGCCGGCAAAGAGATACCGTCGCAACTTGGTGGGGCCGATGAGCTGGCCATGCTTGATAACGTAGTCCACACAGTCTCACAAGCTTTGCTCGAAGCCGAACGCTCGAAACAGGAAGTCTTGGCGATGGTAACGCACGACCTTCGCTCGCCGCTGACATCGTTGCAGCTCACTCTCAATTTGCTGGCCAGCGGAACCATGGACAATTCAAGCGATAAAGCCAAGAATATGCTCAGCCGCGCCGATTCATCGGTCGGCAAACTCATACAATTGATCAATGACTTGCTGGACATCGACAAAATCGAATCGGGCAGATTCACACTCGATATTCAGGAAGTGCAAGACTCATCGATGATTACTCAAGCTGTAGACCTGATTCATCACAGCGCAGAAGCGCGAAAAATCAAGATCGAATCAAAGCCGGCGAAACTGGACATTCATTGCGATGAAGAGCGAATTATCCGAGTGATAACCAACTTGCTGTCCAACGCGATCAAATTCTCGCCGGACAATTCTACCGTTACGGTCGCAACTACCAAGGAAGGCAGCATGATTTTGTTCGAAGTGCGCGATCAAGGGCGAGGCATGCCGCCCGGCGAAGAATCAAAAATTTTCGAACGCTACCATCAAGTCAACAGCAAGAACGAGGCAGAGAAGAAAGGCAGTGGTCTGGGGCTGACGATATGCAAAGCGCTAATCGAAGCGCACAACGGCACCATTGGTGCCACCAGCAAAGAAGGCGAAGGAAGCACGTTCTGGTTCCGAATTCCTATCGGCGGAATTGAGAAATCCGGCAGGGGGCAAGATCAATCCGCGGAAAATCAGTCTGTCTCATCGCTGACTTGAAAGCATGTGAGCCCCTCATCTCGCCACATTCGGACCACAGATCCGCGGTCGTCGATGGCCAGCCAGGGATTCCACTCCTTGCGAATTTTCCTGAGCAATTCTCGCTTCACGATGACATCACTGCGAAAGTCCTTGGCCGGGCGCATGAAAAGCAGGAATGGATGCGTCCAGAATCCGTGCTTGGTCAGCCAATTCTTGGTGGTGTCATAGAGGTCAATTGTTCTGCCGGAAACATAGATGATCGGGTATGTTTCGCCAAGAGAACGAACTACTCTGGCTACCGGCTCAATGAGCGGGTCTTCAGCAACCAGAAATGGATCGAGAAACCCCTTCCAGTTCTTTGGGGTTTTTTCTATAAAATGCATTCGATGTCCGCAGTCCGCCAAGGTGCCATCCAGATCCACCAATACGCAGTCATTGGAACTACTTGATTTCGGCAAGGCATCACCGCTTGTCGGGAAAACCTTATTCTAGCTAAATCGCACGCTTAAGTGGCTTTTTGTTAGCGAAAGAATAGAGTGACATTTCTCTGCTCTCACTGGTCGGCACCACAAAGCCATGTTGCAGCAGGTCGCAGAAAGCTTCCAGGTAGAGGATGCGTTCTGCTTCGATTTCCGAGAAAACCTGACTGCCGCACTGCAAATACTCCCCGTCAATGCTGTGCACTTTGGCGATAATACCTTCGCTCTCAATAACTTCCAGCAACTTCGTTCTTGCCGAATCCAAGGTTATGCGTTGCAGCCGTCCTTCATCGGTAACGCGAAAGAGAGTCATATCTCTCGAACCCATCGCCTGGCGAACTTTCCCTTCGGCCACAAGCTGTTCCAATCCAGCCAGATATATCTCGCGCAATTCATCGGAATCGACATAGGCGCGCTTAGCTTTCACAAAATCACCAACGCCATTTCGCACCTTCATCAGCAAATCGCCGGACTTTGCCGACTCGTACAGTAACTCGTTTGCAGCTTCTTGAATTGAGTTGTTTTGCATATGACTTTCCGCCCACTAGTTTGTCCGACTGACCACGGTGACCTGGGGACGCTGCGGGCGCCGCTAAGTTCCAAAGTTCTTCTATCTTTATTGTCCTTGCAAGGGAGCTTGCAGAGGTATCGGCTCCAATGTAAAAAGGTACCCACTTTCATAACAGGCTCTGGTATAACCGGGCATAAGACAGAAGTACGATTCCAGTGGGGGAAACGTTATGGGCGAAAATTGGTCGGCGCTGACAGCTAATGCCGAATCAGCGGCACGGGGCGGGCGGTATGCGGAGGCAAAGGACGCCTACAGGCAGGCGCTGGCTGATGCTATGCAACGCAGCGACCCCAACAATGCCTACTACAGCCAATGCGCGCTTGCCGGGCTGCTTAGATTGCTGGATGAATTCACCGACTGCGAGCAATTGCTGAAAGAAGCTCTGCAACTGCGATGGCAATTCTCCGAGCGATTGGCGCGCGAACCAGTTTCTCCCTTCAATGATTTAGAACGCCTGTTGGTGAAGCAAAACCGACTTCCCGAGCTGGAGCAAGCACTCACCACCGACGCCCAGCAGATGGCCGCCAAACACGGACAGGATTCATTCGAGTACAAAATGAGCCTGATGAACCTGGCAAAAACGTATGGCATGTATTTTAAAGACATGGACAAGAGCAGACTGATGTTCGCCGAAGTCGTGGAATGGTCTAAAACAGCCGAACCAATCACTCGCAAGATGGTCTACACCACTTACGATGGAGTCCTTCGCGCCAATGGATTGACGGCTGAAGCAGACGCCGCGCAAGCCGAATTAGCAGCGCTGAAAAAACAATCGCCCGCTTGAGGCCTACTTCTTAAGCCACCTAGATAGCGTGTTT
>JAIETE010000240.1 GCA_019745505.1 Candidatus Obscuribacterales bacterium
TGTCTACACGAGCACATAGTTCATTGTGTCTGCGCTCCAGAATGAAAGAAGACAATCTCTCCAGTTCGGCATTCATCTCTTCCAGTTCATTCATAAGAAATCGGAATCCTCATCCCTTGGTAAAGAGAAGGCGACCGGATCTAGGGCTTATCTGCTTGGCGGCCAGTGCGATTGGACAGGGCACAACCAAAAACACGGGACGCGTCAGTGATCGGCTCCTTTCCCGCAGCTATCGCCAGGATGGCTTCAGTGCCTGCGTTAAATCCAACATGTCCGCGGCCTTGGGTAACGCCACCCTGAAAAACCAGCTTATTGGCAGAGTCGAAGAGAAAAACCTGTCCGGAAGTATGCGCGCCCATCTTGAGCGCCTGAGCTCCATCGGCATCGGCAAAAACAGTGCATCGAGCAAGACGTTCAGCGTCTCGCCAGACTCGCGAATCTCTCCAATGAGAACTTCCATTCGAGGGAATGAAAAAGTAGATCTCCGCATTTAACTTGGAGCATCGCTCGAGAATCTCTGTCAATTCGCTCAGAGTCGCCTCGGAACATGGACACATAGGGTGAATGAAGCAAACGAGACGATAATCTCCGGCTTGCTTAGATAGACTTTTCTCTTGCACCTGCTGCTCAGCCGGCAATCCAGGCGCGTAGTCGTACATCGCCAGAGTGGCCAGTCCTGCAAGACTGGTCAAAAACCATACAGACAAAGCGAGGTAAAGCTTATGCACTTAAAAGACTCTGACTCTAGCTGAAGAAGCGGTGGGCAGTCGGAGGCACCCCTTAACTACATATACCGCTCTTCAGGCAAAACGGATAGGCTGGCAATAGCTATAAAATCGGTCGATGCATGGCATTGCCCCTGAAGAAAAATGGGCGCGTGCAACGCGCCCCCACGCTCAGTCGCCCTAAACTATAAGCGCGGATTGTTCTTCGGCATGGTAGCTCGAGCGAACGAGCGGACCGGAAAAGACATTGACGAAGCCCATTTCCATTCCGATGTCGTGCATGCGTTTGAAGATATCGGGATGAACCCAGCGATGCACTGGCAAATGATTCAGTGTCGGTTGCATGTACTGGCCCAGAGTGACCAGATCGCAATCGACTTTGCGCCACTCCCTCAAAACTTCGATCACTTCGTCGTCTGTTTCACCCAAGCCCATCATCAAGCCGGACTTAGTCGTCATGCCGAAATCTTTAGCGCGTCTAAGCAATTCCAGGCTGCGCTCGAATTTCCCCTGGGGGCGAACCTGCAAATAGAGGCGCGGCACCGTTTCGATATTGTGATTGAGGACATCAGGTCGGGCGTCCAAAACAGTTTGCAGAGCATCCCAATTACCGCAGAAGTCCGGGATCAGCACTTCGATTTTAGTCTCGGGGCTGGCAGCGCGGCATTCGCGGATCGTTTCTGCCCAAACGGAGGCACCGCCGTCTTTCAACTCATCGCGATTGACAGAAGTGATGACGGCGTATTTGAGATTTAGCTTGCTGACAGCTTGCGCGACCCGGCGGGGTTCATCGAGGTCAAGTTCTGTCGGCTTGCCGGTAATGACGTTGCAAAACCCACAGCTGCGGGTGCAAATATTGCCGAGGATCATGAATGTGGCAGTCGAATTGGACCAGCACTCCCCGCGATTCGGGCAGGCTGCCGATTCACAGACCGTGTGCAGGTCATGCTCTTCAATCAAGCTTTTGACGTTTTTGTAGCCAGCGCCCGTGGGAAGCCGCACCTTGAGCCATTCCGGCTTAGATTGTTTGCTTTGAGAACTGTCGATGGTAGTCACGGTTGCGCCTTTATCTTTCGTTCAAGTTTCCGCTCAGAAACAGCGTTCTTAGCCTTTTCTTCACCCGCCTTTTTATTGCGGCGGCAGTCCTCTATATGACATACTTCTAGGCCTTAGGCTGGATGTCTAAGTGAGGATCGTCAAGCAGGCGGAATTCTAGCAGTTTTCTTGCTGGAGAAGCCGGAATTAAACGACTTCAAGGTTGACCGTTACGTAGAGCATAAGGACGCGGTAGGAAAAACCATGCCCAGAACACCAATCGAACTGCCCAAAATCGAGTATCTGTCCATCCTCAACGAGCATGGCGAACTCGACAAGGCGCTTGAACCGAAGATCGACCCGAAAGGTCTGATTGAGATGTATCGATACATGCTGCTCGCTCGGCGCACCGATGAGCGAATGCTCCTCATGCAGCGCCAGGGACGTTGCGGAACCTTCCCGCAATCATCCGGCCACGAAGCCATCTCCATGGGCTCCATTTTCAATATCAATAAAGACGATTGGCATGTGCCCGCGTACCGGGAATTGGCAGGCTTGCTCTACCGCGGTTGGCCGCTGGAGCACATCCTTCTTTACTGGAACGGCTTTGAAGAAGGCGCCAGTCCGCCCGAAGGCGTCAACGACTTGCCCGTGTGCGTTCCGATTGCCACCCAGTTGCTGCACGCCGCAGGAATCGGCATGGCGATGAACATTGAAGAAAGAGCCGAAGCCGGCAAGAAGAAAGAGAAGAAAGTTGTAATGACTTATTTCGGCGACGGCGCTTCCTCGGAAGGCGATTGCCACGAAGCTCTCAACTTCGCAGCCGTATTCAACGCACCGGTCGTCTTCATGTGCTTGAACAACCAGTATGCAATTTCTGTTCCGCTCTCTAAACAGATGAGAAACGAAACCATAGCCCAACGCGCTGTTGCTTATGGCATCCCCGGCATCAAAGTAGACGGCAACGACGTGCTTGCTGTTTATCAAGCTGCCAAAGAAGCCGTTGATCGCGCCCGTCGCGGCGAAGGACCGACGCTTATCGAGTGCCTCACCTACCGTGTCACTCCACACACCACGGCTGATGATCCGAAGCGTTATCGCAACGAAGAGGAGACAAAAGAGTGGGTATTGCGTGACTCGCTGCCGCGTTTTGCAAAATATCTCCAACAAAAGGGCGTCATGAACGAGAAACAGCTCGCTGCTCTCGAGGAAGAAATCGACACCCAGATCAAGGCAGCTGTGGCCAACGCCGAGCAGATGTTCAAATCTGAAGAATTGCTCAATCCGTTGGCAATGTTCGACCACCTTTTCGAAGATATTCCGCCTTACCTGCAAGAACAGAAAGACGAACTGCGCGACCATTTCAAAACCAAAGGAAAAGATTGGTCCAATCCCCAGAAGAAGAGCACCAAGGCACCGGCAGGTTCACACAAATAGTGCTTCGTGGGGGCGCATTGCATGCGCCCAATGCGGGCGAGCCGCCCGCGTTTCCAGGCAAAAGCTTTTCCCGGCAGTTTTCATTTAGGAGAGATTCAAAATGGTTGAGATGAATATGGCAAAGGCGATTAACCTCGCTCTTCTTGAAGCCATGACCAAAGACCCGAAAGTAATTGTGATGGGCGAAGACGTCGGTCCGGATGAAGGCGTATTTCGTATCACCGAAGGTCTCTTTGCCAAGTTCGGCGGCGACCGCGTTATCGACACTCCGCTTGCTGAGTCCGGCATCATCGGTACAGCAATCGGCATGGCAATCTACGGTATGAAGCCGGTCTGCGAGATTCAGTTCTCCGGATTCGACTATTACAACTATCACCAACTCGAAAGCCACGCAGCACGCTTTAGAAACCGCACCCGCGGCAGACTGACAGTGCCGATGGTGATGCGCGCTCCTTACGGCGGCGGCATCCGCGCTCTGGAACACCACTCTGAGAGCCGCGAAGCGATTTACGCCCACACCCCTGGCTTGAAAGTCGTCATTCCGTCCGGTCCGAGAAACGCACGTGCATTGCTGCACAGCGCCATTCAAGATCCCGATCCGGTCATCTATTACGAACCCAAAGCATGCTATCGCTTGTTCCGCGAAGACGTTCCGGAAACCATGGAAACACTGCCTATAGGCAAAGCTCAGGTGGTCAAACAAGGAAAAGACATCACTCTCATCTCTTACGGCGCCAGCATGAGAGCAACGCTCGAAGCGGCCGAATCATTGGAAGAAGATGACGGAGTCAAACCGGAAATTATCGACCTGCTGTCTATCTGCCCTCTCGACACCGAGACGATAGTCGAATCGGTCAAGAAGACCGGTCGCGCCGTCGTTATCCACGAAGGTCCACGCACCTGCGGATTGGCAGCTGAAGTGATCGCCAGAATCAACGAAAAAGTTCTGATGTATCTCGAAGCACCGGTCGTTCGCGTCACCGGCTACGACGTGCCGATTCCTTACTTCTCTAAGGAACAAGCATTCTTGCCCGATTCGGACAAAGTGCTGAACGCAGCAAGAGCAACATTGAGTTTCTAGCGTGTTTCGTGGGGGCGCATCGCATGCGCCCTTTTCGATTTTGAATGTTCCTCATCAGTCCGTTCAAATTCTCAGAAATCATCGCTAGAGCGATAAGCATTTTCAACCCAGTTATTCGAAAGTCAACCAGAAAAGGACAAAGCTAAATGTCAGTTGAGTTCAAACTACCGGACCTTGGGGAAGGCATTCACGAAGCGGAAGTAATCGCCGTCAAAGTGAAAGAGGGCGAAACGGTCAAAGAAGACCAACCTATCTTAGAAGTCGAAACAGACAAGGCCGTGGTCGAGATACCATGCCCGGTGGCAGGCGTCGTCGAGAAGGTCAACGTCAAAGCCGGAGAGACAGTAAAGACCGGACAGGTGATGATGTCCTTTATCACTGACGGCGCCAAGGCTCCAGCGAAAGAAGAAGCGAAGAATGAAGCTAAAGCCGAGCAGAAGCAAGCAGTCGGCGCCGGCGTCGCTTCCTCGCCTCAAGCTCGCAGCGCAGGCGTGGTCCACAGCGACAACGGCAAGGTTCCGGCAGCGCCTGCAGTTCGCAGACTAGCCAGAGAATTGGGAATCGACCTGACACAAGTGCCCGGCTCCGGTCCGGCCGGACGTGTTTTGAACGAAGACGTCCGCAGCTATGCCGCAGGCAAATTGGAAGGTCATTTCCAGAGCGGACATCAAACAACTACTGCTCAAAGCTCTTCAACTGCAGCCCAAACATCTTCTGCTCCAGCGAAGGCAACCGGCGTTCCGCCTTGCTCTTTGAAGGACAAGTACGGAGACAGCAACGGAGAAAGAAAACCGCTTGATGTCGGCGGTGGTGGCGGGCTTCCCGCAGCCGACTTGCCGGACTTCACCAAATACGGTGCAGTGGAAAGAGTTCCGCTCAAATCAATCAGACGAAAGATTGCGGAAAACATGACCATTTCCTGGACCAGAATCCCCCATGTAACTCACTTCGACGAAGCCGACGTTACTTCGTTCGAACCTCTCAGAGTCAAGCACGACCCGAAGGTAAACGAGCAAGGCGGACGTTTGACACTGACAGTACTGACCTTGAAAGCGGTCGTGAGCGGTTTGAAGAAATATCCGCAATTCAACGCCAGCCTTGACGAAAAGAACGGCGAAATTGTCTTCAAGCACTACTTCAATATTGGTATTGCCGTAGCCACAGAACGCGGTTTGATCGTTCCTGTAATCAAAAACGTCGACCAAAAGTCAATCATCGAATTGGCCCGCGAATTGAAAGACATTGCAGAAAAAACCCGCTCAGGCAAGATTGAACTCGATCGCCTGCAGGGCGGAACATTCACCATCACCAATATCGGTGCGATTGGTGGAACAAGCATGTCGCCGATGATCAACTACCCCGAGTGCGCGATTCTAGGCATGGCCAGAGCAGCTGAAAAGCCGGTCGTCAGAGGCGGCAAAATCGAAGTCGGCACAATCATGCCGCTCGCTCTGTCCTTTGACCACCGCATCGCCGATGGTGCCGAAGCGGCATATTTTGTCCGCCATATCATCGAGAGGCTCGAAGACCCATTCACACTACTTCTGGAGGCATAAACAATGGTTGTAGGCGAGATGGTGCAAGAGGTTGACCTCGTCGTCCTCGGCGCTGGACCGGGCGGATACACCGCAGCACTGCGAGCGGCAGAACTGGGAATCAAAACAGTTCTTGTCGATGCCATGCCCAAGCCGGGCGGCGTTTGCCTTCATATGGGCTGCATTCCGTCTAAAGCTCTGCTGCATGCAGCTGAGGTGATCAACACCGCCAAAGGCGCAAGCAAATTCGGTCTGCATTTCGCAGAGCCGAAATTGAACGTGGAAGAATTGCGCACATGGAAGACCACCGTAACAGACAAGCTTGCGCAAGGCATCGTCGGCATGTGCAAATCCGGCGGAGTGGACATCGTCCATGGTCAAGCCAAATTTAACGACTCCAAGAGCCTGCGTGTGGATTGCCCAGGCGAGAGCGCGATGCGCATCAAGTTCAAGCACTGCATCCTCGCCACTGGTTCCAGACCGACTGTAATCCCCAAACTCTTCAAGAGCGAGAAAGATCAAAATTCCTCTCGCATCGTCGATTCGACCGGAGCACTCGCACTGGAAACCGTTCCGAAATCCCTGCTGGTCGTGGGTGGAGGATATATAGGTTTGGAAATGGGCACTGTCTACGATGCCCTCGGTGCTGAAGTGACGGTAGTTGAAATGACCGACGGGCTCTTGCCCGGCGTTGACCGCGACCTGGTCAAACCGCTGGCTACTCACCTGTCCGGCAAATTCAAAAATATCTTCCTTTCTACCAAGGTTATCAGCCTGGAAGAAGTGAAAAACGGTGTCGAAGTGACGCTGGAAGGCAAAGATGTCCCCGAGAAAATGACTTTCGAAAAAGTCTTGATTGCAGTGGGCAGACGTCCTAATTCGGACAATATAGGATTGGAAAATACGCAAGTCACAATCGACGCACAAGGCTTCGTCACTGTCGATGCGCAGTGCCGTACCTCCGACAAGAAAATTCTTGCTATCGGCGACGTCAGCGGTCAACCGATGCTCGCTCACAGAGCCATGCGTCAGGGCATGGTTGCAGCGGAAGTTCTGGCAGGACGTCCTTCGTCCTTCGACAATCGCGCTATTCCGGCCGTCGTTTTCACCGAACCTGAAATCGCCTGGGCCGGTATAACAGAGACCGAAGCGAAAGCGCAAGGCAAAGAAGTCAGCGCAGCGAAATTCCCATGGTCTGCATCAGGCAGAGCTATGACTCTGGCAGAGCCGATCGGTCAAACGAAAGTCATCTTCGACCCCGATACCACCCAAGTTTTGGGCATCGGCATGGTCGGACCAAGGGCTGGCGAGCTGATTGCCGAGGCAGTCGTTGCCATCGAAATGGGCGCCGTGCTCGAAGACTTGATCGTCGCTATTCACCCGCACCCGACATTGTCTGAAACAGTGATGGAAGCGTCAATGGCCGCCATGAGTCGCCTTGAGAGAAAAGCTGCGCGCGACATGGAAAAAGCCGGCAAGTAAGGCTCGCCGGTTGAGAAAAATGTCTCAGCGCTGCTTTCACGAGCAGTTCCACTAAGCTCTATTTGCCACCTGGGATGGTGGCAACTGGACTGGCATGACTAAATCACCGACAATAGTTGACACTATATACGGTGCAACTCGCAGCAACGAAGACCATCGACATCGAACTTACACCCGGGAAATTATCAGCAGGTGCAGGGGAGTGAACTGCCAGACGCTTGCCAAGGGAATCAGGCTTAAATCTCAATATCTGCCCCTGTGGACAAACCAGCGGAGCAGACATCCTCAAAAGGCTTTTGGCTGCCACTGCCAAGGGCGATGCGCAGACTCAAGGGCAGATTAAATTGCGCGAGCGCGGTTGCGGGATACTTTTGCACCCAATCCACCCAAATAATCAAACAGAGCAAAAGTCAACTGAAACAAGTGCGTAAACACTGCCCGCGCAGGCGCCAGCACGTCGGTCAAGCGGGTATAGTTAGGGCTGGGTCCCTGCCCTCAAAAGGCTGAAATTATCAGCCATAGCTTTGTTTATAGAAATGCTTAGTCATTTTTCAAAGGGGGCATAACCTTGTAGGCGTTTGGGCGGGTAAGCCCTTGGAAATCCTTTCGGGAAGGAGCATGCATGTCTAGCGAAGAGGCCGGCAAGTCCGAAAACTTTGGCTCTGCTGCGAATTTGATGATCGAGGCACTGGACAAAGCCAGCAAAGAGCTGGAAGGAACAGTCAGCGACTGCCTCACGCAAGTCAAGGAGCATTCAGAAGGACTGGAAAAGGCTCTGGCGGGGCGCCTGAAGAAGTTTTTCGAGCAATCCGGCACCCTCTTGGATGGTCACGTCGACGACCTTTCCAACAAAAAAGAAGAGTTTATCGAGCGGTTGATGGAATTCGAGCGGACTGAGCTCGAGACCCTGACCGCCACAGCCAAGGAAATACGCCAGCAAGTCAACGCGAAGGCTCAACAGGCGACTGATTCCATCAATCGACTGGTAGAAGAACAGGTCGCAGAGCTGAAAGCCTATATGAGCGAACCAAAGCCGATTTTGCACGAAATTGTCGATGCAAGACTGGAAGTGGTTAAGGAGATAGGGCGAACCAGCAAGGACAAAATAGAAGAATCGGAAGCGGGCCTGGAAAAGGTGATTTCCGTGCGAGCCGAAGAGTTCGACCGAGGGATAGCAAGCGTGGTCGAAGAGTCTAAGCACGCCGTAGAAGACAAGCTGGACGTTCACAACCGTCAGTTCGAAACCAAGATACAAACAGTCATTACCAATCTTACCGATGCCGTGACGGCTGCAGGCGACGACCTCAAAGACAAAGCCCATGAAGGTCGCCAGAAGGTCGATGCGGCTTGCGAAAGAGGACGAGATCGTCTCTTCGCCAACCTGAAAGAGTACAGCCGTGCCCTGGAAGAAATCCACAATACTTTTATCGAACAGCTCAATGCTGACAGAGAAGTTCAAGAGGGCGTGCACAAAACCAAGCTCGATCGCAAAGCCCAGGAAGTGCGCGAAGAGATCGAGCATATTTCAAGTGATGCATCTACAAAGATCGCTGCCAGCCACAAATTGTTCTACAGCTCGCTGAAGCGCCTGGAAAAGAAATACTTCGACCGCATGGACAGACTCTTTTCGCGTTACGAGTCGGCACTCGCCCAGGAAGGCAATCTGACTTCAGGCAGCAAGCCGCAAGCGACCACTGAACTGCGTACGCTGCTGTCTTCGCGCCTGCAAGCCCGAGGCGATGAAGTAATCAAGTCGTTCCAGCGCCATGTCGAACAGATCGAAAGCGAGTATTCACGCTCCAGCGCCGGATATCACGAGCGCATCGAGAACATAAAAACCTCCGCCCTTGAGGCGATGGAAAAGCAAGTGAAGTCGATGAACCAGGAAATGGATCGCGTCACTCGCAACTTCAATAATGGTTTGTCCGATCTGAATTTCGAATTGCCGCAAATTACCGAGCGTGGAAAAGCGGCGGCTTTGGCGGTTAAGGCTTATCGCAGCGCCATGCTCTCTCTGGAAGGCGACGACTAGATAGTAAGACGAGATTTGCGATAAAGAAGTAAGGAGTATTTGATGACATTCGGCGGCAAAAATCTGCAAGAAGTTTACGATGGCGGCTCAAAGTCGATGACTGAGCTGGAAGCGGAACTGAAGGCAAAGCTGAAGCAGCTCGTTGACGCTCATGCAGAAGGACGACGCGGCGATGAAGAGAAAGCCGTCGGCAAAGTCGAAGAGCGTTTTGCCGAATTCGAAGCCGACCTGCGCAAAATCATGGATGCCACTGTCCAGCGCATAAAAGACTCCATGCAGGAGGAAATCGGCGAAACTGAAAAACACGTGCAGGTCTTGAACGGCGATCTAAAAGTGGTTGCTGATAAATTGCGCGGAACGATAGTCGAGCTGAAACGCGCTCATGAGGCTTCGACCAATTTCATTTCCGAAACAGCGACAGACGAATTCGAAGCTTCAGTGGAAGAGTCGCAGCTGGAAATCGAAAAGCAAGACAATGCCGCCTCGAAGCATTTGAAAGCACACGGCACTTTCGTCATGAACTCTCTGCAACAAAAACTGGACCATTGCCTGTGGGAGTCCAGAGGCGACGAAAAACAGTTTAGTGGTGCGCTGTTCAAAACGTACATGCAGAGAGCCTCGGGAATCGACAATCAATTTTCCCAGCATATGCAGAAGCTGCAGGCTGAGGGTCAGACCCATTACAAGACGCTGGAAACTGCCGCGCAATCTGCTGAGCAGGCGCTCGACAGCGACATGGAAAGAGTGCTCGGTGAAATCGATTCGCGCGGCAAAGAGACCGAGCAAAATCTGAAGACTGATTTTGAAAGAACCTCAGCCGAACACGCCGAAACACTCAAAAGTTCTCTCATAACCGTGACGGAAGGTTTGGGTCGCACCCACGAAACGAACACGATGCGACTGAATGAAGAAACTCGCGAGCTTTCTACGGCACTGGTAGTCGCTTCCGGAGAGGCCCAAGAAGCACTGAAGGCGAAGTGCGAACAAATTCGCAATGAAGTCGACACGCAAATGGTCGAATTCAATAAACGCCTCGATGAAAAAATGAAGCAAACCATGACTTCGAGAGAACAACTGGAGACCGAGAAAGAATCCATATTTGCCACAATTCAAAATGAGCTCAACACCATAAGAGATACATTTGAAGGCAAACTGCTGACGCTCAAAGATGATTCGCTCAGCCGCGTTCAGAACATAGTTCAAGACACTGAAAGAGAAATCGTCACCGTGGGCGAAAATTTGAAAACCAAGATGACGGCGGACGCTCAAGCGGTCGCCGATGAATTGCAACGAGCCATCGGTAATTTCCTCACCCAGCTGGCTCAACATAAAAAGAATGCCCTCGAAGAAATCGAGGTCGCCGCCGGCAAAACCCCAGAAACACAACCTGCTCCTGCCCCAGCCGCTCCCGACCCCGGTCAGGAATCGGCACGCGTCCGACGCGTAAAACGCGAAAACCAATAGGAAAGCCTTAGCACATGAACTCGATGCTCAAACAACATCATATTCGCTTGCAGGACCTTAAGAGTTTCCTGCGCGGTTATGGTACCAACAAGCCCCAAACGCCCGAAGAATGGGCAGTGAATGAGAGCAAGATGTATGCCCCGGGCATGCTCATCTTCTGCTTAGACTCAATCGCGGCGCCGCCGGGGCTGGCTCAGTTCAGCAAGAAAGACACCGCCGCCGAAGGCGAGACTTATCGCGTCAAAGATCTGTCGGTGGTCGTCAGCATGACGGACGGCAAGCCGCTGGCCGTAAACATTACCGCCAGTGCATTCGACCTGCGCTTTCTTGAACAATTGATGCTGGAAAAAGCCAGAAAAGCAATTCTGGACGGCAGAGACTTTCTATATGTAGCGGCGACAACGCCTCAGCCCCTCGACCAGCAACAGGTCCAGGTTCTGGAAACGATGGCCACGACCCAGTACAGCCAGGGAGGTTCGCGTCGTACCCTGGCCGCCGGTGATGCAGGCGTCCAAGAACCCGCCCAAGCATTGCTGGCAGCGCTTGGTGTTTCGATTCCGGCAGCCGGTCCCGGCAAGAACGTTCTGGACATCGGCAATGTCTGCCATTTGCTTTTTGCGCCGGAAGGACGCCAGGAAGACAAAAACAAAGTACTGATGAAGACATGCTTCCAGCCTATCGGCGGCGATCCTGCCATTGCCGCAAACGAAGGTCAGAGCGCGGAAGGAGCCGCAGCGGTGCCACCGCCAGTACAAGCGTCCGCGCCTGCACAGATGAAGTATGAAGACGTCACTCCGCAGCCGGCAGTCGAGGCAGGCAGCGGTTGGTCCGATCCGACACAGTGGGTCGAGCCGCAGGTGCCGGAAGCAGCAGCAGCAGTGCCGGAGGCATGGCAGCCCCCCGCCCAGGAAATTCCATTTCCCAATCAGCCGTCGCAGTGGAGCGCGCCGGGCAGCATGGATCAGGCAGCGGCCTCATTCCTCAATCCGGACGCTCCCGTGCAAGTTCCCGACTTCCCGCAGCCTTCCTCTGCGTTCGACAGCGCCCCCCAAGCAACACCGCAGCCAATCGATATGCCAAGCCCTTCACCGCTTGGTCAATCACCACGCCAATCGATGACCGGCTTCAAGGCGGTCGAAGATACGGGCACTTTCAGAAAGTTCGACAACTCGGCACCGTCCGGTCACCTGCCCGATATTTCGCAAGCAGCCGCCGCCGCATTCGCCGCTTCCGCAGCCGGAAACGATCCAGCGGCAACACCGGCACCGGCAGCAGAGAGCGCCGATCAGCCGTGGATGCCGCTCGGCACGCCTGCACCTAATCAACCATTCTTGCCGCCTCCGGTGAAAAGCAGCGGACAGCCCCAGCAAATTCGTCCGCAGGCAATCCGCCCGCAGGCAGGCGGCGACCCGGTAGCTTTCCAGGTCGAAACCGGTATCTATCAGCAATTCGGCGCGCCTCCGAAAAAACCGGAACCGGCACCTCAACCGGAGCCGGTTGCCGAAGTGCCCATGCCTGCACCAGAGCCTGAGCCACCACAGGCGGAGACGTATGCAGAGTATGCGGAACCTCAAGCCGCAGCTGAATACTTCCAAACCAACGATCAAGCCGAGTTTAGCGAACCGCAAGCTCAAGTCGAGTATGCCGAGCCCCAGGCAGGGGCGGAATATGCAGAAGCCGCAGCTGTGTACTCGCAACCGCAAGCTGAGTACGCAGAAGCCTACAGCCAGCCAGAAGCTGAGGCGACGGAGACTTATGCATATGCAGAAGCAGAACCGGCCCCCCTCGCCGCTCCAGCGCAAGAGGCAGCTCTCGAAGAGGCCGCGCCGGAAGTCGACGAATCCAATCTTTCGCTCTTCGACAGGCTCAATCTGAAACTTTCCAAAGTAAAACAGAGCCCTGCCGGTGCCCCAGTGCAGCCGGCGGCGAGCGCACCTTCACTGGCAGCCGTGGAAGGGCAAGCACAAGAGTCCGCAGAACTATTCGGCTGGGAAACAGCACCGGAAGATGCTCCGGAAGCCAGCGCTCAGTCTGGGCTTTTCCAATTACAGGAAGAGCAATCACCGGATGAATGGCAAAGCTGGGATACTCCTACGGCATCCGAAGTATTACCGGAGTCGGCCCAACACCAGGACGCCAGTCTGGCCGAAGCTTTGAGCGGATTGATGGAAAACCAATCAACCTACGAAGAACCGGCCGCCTACGCTTCAAACACGACTGCGTCTGATTTTGCATCCTCTGAAGCGCAGCAAGCATCTTACGAGAGCAATTTTGTGCCGGACCAGGAAACACCTCCAGGTTGGGCGGAATTCCAGGAATCGTTCAAAACCCAGTCGTCGCTCAGCGACGCCTCGGCTCCCGCTGCAGAAACCGAGCCGGCAGCCGCTTCTGCGGCAGCAGATGTCGGTTGGGAGCAACCGGCAGTGCCCGAGGTGTATGAAACACCGGCAGCAGAAGTCTATGTCGAGCCGGCGCCGACCGAGCCGCCCGCTCCCGAGCCGGAACTCGCACCAGAACCTCTTGCAGAACCAGCGCCGGCCCCCGCGCCACCGCAACCTGCTCAAGTGATTCCGCCGGTAATCAGCGCCAGCAATCCATTTTTAGCGCCGCTTGCGCCTCCTGTGCCGCCGGCGCCTCCTGTGCCCGAACCGGAAGTCGCTCCGGAGCCCATAGCTGAAGTCCCGGCGCCGGAATTGCCGGTGGAAGCGGCCGCAGAAATAGCTCCTGAAACAGCACCGGCCGAGATTGCAGCAGCAGAGGAAGTGGCTGCAGCGCCAGAAGCTGCCGTTATGGAAGAGCCTGAACCAGCTCCGGAGCCGCCTCCTGCGCCCAAACCGCCGCGCAAGCCGACCGCCGAAGAGCAAGCGGCAGTGGCAGCGGAAATGGCGAGCTTCCAGAAGAAGCTCGAGCAGCAACTTGCTAAGGCTGCCAAAAAGCTGAATTCACGAGTTGAGGATATCAAAGCAGCAGTAGCTGCCGAGATGGAACGTCTTGTCGCTGAAAGCGATGAGTCCGACAAGCTGGCCGAAGCAGCGTTTGCCGAAACCGGCACTCGATTCACCAAGCAGTTGGAGAATATAACCGAAGACGTGCGTCTCAAGATTTCCGACGCCGCGGCCAACGGTCGATATACGATCAAACAATTGCTCACCTCGAGCCAAACCCAAATCGAAGAAGAGCGCAATCTTCGCTATGAGGAGCTTCGCGAGGCATCCAAGCAATTCAGAATAGACACGGAAGCGCTCTCTCGCAATCTCGAAAGAGAGATGCAGGAAACTGTCAATAAGCGCACTCAAGAAGTCGCTCAAATGGTCGATTCGGTGATCAACAAATTGAAGGAAACCGGCGACGGTTTCGTCAATATGGTTGAGCTCAGATTCCAGCGCTTCAAAGAGCGCATGGCTGAAGAGACCAACACGGTCACGGCTTTGCTTGATCGCAGCGTCAATTCGATGATGGACGAGTTGGAAGGGACCAACGAAAAGTCCAGCGACAAGTTGAAATCTGCCAAGAATGATTTCGAGCAGACCATCAACTATCAAGTTCGCACAGCCGAGCTGACACTCTCGCGCAAGAGCAGGCAGCATCTAACTCTGACATTGTTGCCCAAGCTCAACGAGCGCAAGGAAATCTTGAGAGCAATGTCCGCAGAGATGTGCCATCGCTTCTCTGAAGAGTCGGCGCTGCAAGTAAACGCCCAGATGCAGGGATTGGAAGCCAGTCTCAATGCGGCGAAAGGTCAATTGCACAATTTAGTGACCGAATGCCTGTCCAACATCGATTCGGTAGGACGCAACCAGCAAGCCGGTTTGGAGGAAATCTTCAAGGAAGCCAGCGGACACATCGAAAAGTGCACTCAGGATGTTACATCGACTCTTACAACTACGGAAAAGCAAATCCAAGAAACAGAGCAAATCTGCAAGAAATTGGCAGAGACTTCATCCGTAGATGCAGACCCGCAACTGACCGAAGTCCGCAACACCGCGCACACTAAGGTGTTGCAGATCAAGCAGCAAGCCACTTCCGGGCTGATCACCACCATCGACAGCGGCTGTGACCGCCTCGAGCAGGTGAGCCAGCAAGTGCAGCAAGACCTCACCAATATGCGCACTCAGTACTCGCAAGGTGCGCGTCAGGCGTCAGACAATGGGCTGGCTTCGATGCGCGATGCGATTCAGGAAGCACTGGCGGCCATTCAGGCAGCGCGCGAAAAGTATATGGAATAGAATGGCCTCAGTGGAGCGTCCGAACCGCGCTCTTATCGAGGAGACATCCATTTCACTGCTTTTCTGGTTCTTTGAGTCACCCAGGTTAAATTTGCCAATTTCCGCAAGATTATAAGATCCGCACGCGCGGGTTAAGAAGTCTTATTTTCCGGGAATAGTGACACAAGGGTCATCATAGGCTCATTTGGACAGAATGCGGTAGCTACAGAGCTCACTTGAGGAAAGGAAACTGAATAGTTTCAACTACGAGCCCCCGCCTCCTTTGACGGAGTTTGCTGCTGATACCGTCGGCATTGACTACGCTAAAGACAGCAACGAAATCTTCCTTTACCACGGCACCAATTGCTACCGGCGCTGGGAAATTAACAAGTCAGGCGCAATCGAACCCGGACGCAAGAGCTACAGTTTCTTCTCGACCAGACCGCAGGACGCTTTCAAGTACGCAAGAGCAGCCAGCATGCGTGATATGGGTGGAGGCTCCTTCAACTCGCTCATTTGCGAACCGGTCGTACTGAAAGTTCGCTTCAACGCGCGCACATGGATTCAAGTCGACTTCATACAGGACGAGGCCGCTCACGACGAAGACAGTACCGGACTTGTACTGGCGGTGCTGGGACCGGTTCCGTGCGGCAGCATAGTCGATGTTCTGCATTGTATGCATGGCCGTCGTCTGGGAAATGGAGCCGAAACCATTCGCAGTTTCGAAGACGGCCGCGTAATGGAAGGAATTCGCCATCTCAAAGAAACTCTTATGAAAGACAGACTGGACAGCTGGCTCATGAAACACATGGGCACATGGAGCCGAAAAGTCGGCACCAGTCTCAAAGGCGGCGAAGTGCCGGATGTTACTCTCGACGACGAAGTGCGCCGACTGCGGCAGCTACAGGTGCGCGCTTAGCGCAGAAAGATCTATATATGATGACCAACGTTTCACGGTTGAGGCAATTGAACTACCTCCTCATTGCGGCGGCTGCTGCAGGCTTGCTTTCGGCAAATCCAGCCGCAGCCCAGGACAGTGAGCGCGAGATGGAGCGGTTGCTGAATAAAGTCGAGGATTCTCGCGGCATGCAACAAGGCATTCAGCAACAGCAAAGCATGCTCAACCGAGAACAATTACAACGCCAGATGCAACAAACACCGATGCAGGGCGGCTACAACCCAGCCATGCAAAACGGCTTGCAAGGCGGGTATCCAGGCGGATACCAAAACAACTATCAGGGCAGCAACGGCTTTTCATATCCGCAGAGAAACAACAGCATCTTCAGCCAATCGCCTCTGCGCCCCCAGCAACAGCCAGTGCGACAATCTCCATTCGCCAGTTTGTTTGGAGGCGGACAGCAAGCGGCACCGGTTCAACCACGCGGACCGATGACCAAGCGCGATTTGCTGAGAATGTTTCTTGAAGGGGACAACTCCAGCTCCACGTCAGCGGGCAACTCAGCACAAGCGCAATATCAAAAGCAGCAGAGTAATCAGCGCAAATACAATAATGCCGCACAATACAGGCAAACCGCTGAAGACGCAGCCATGAGAGCATTGGGTGCCGAAGAGCGAACTCGCTACGGAAATAAGAGTTCTCGCATGTCTGCTGCAGACGAAGCGTATTATGCGGCGCAGGCGGCAAGGGGGGCGGCTAACAGCGCAACATCAGCGGCTGCAGGCGGTGGCGTCAGTGCCAGTGACGCTGCGGCTTCGGCGCGAAATGCTGCCGACCGCGCACAAGGATCGGCCGACAGGGCACGATCAAACGCAGACAGCTATCGCGACCCGCATTAGCACCAAGCAATGATTACGTCTTCTGCACCGCTGATGGTATCACCGAGGAAGAATCATTCGGCTGGAAACCGGCATCGATTTTTTTGAGATTCGCACTTACTGAATTCTCGCATACTCCCTCCAGTAGATGATTGAGGGTGTGCCCGACAAGCCAGGCAAAACAGAGCAGCGATATCGCGAAAGCGTAGTTTTCAAACATAGAATCAGAGCCTTTTGAATCTACGTCTCATTTATCCACGAAACCTATATGAATGAGGTCAAGAACAAAAGAAAGGGAATAAAGAAAACGCAAAGACCGAAGGTGAAGTCTATGAAGGTGATTCAAGCAAAATGGCGAGCAAGTTCGCTGCTCTGCTTGAGCTTGCTTTTGTTGTCGACCGCACATCAGTCTATCGCCGGAACGAGTGCTAAAGACCAGCACGCAACAAAGACCAAAAGCGGCGAGAAGCAGAACGAAGCAGCCTCAAAATCGGCGGCGCGCGGGCAATCTGACACTACCTGGGCGCAGATGAAACGCAGGAACGAAAATGACGCAATCGCCGACAGAAAAATCACAGAACAAATGATCAAAAACCATGAGCCTGCCAGCGGTCCGTTCATTCTTCGGCGCCGCAAGATCTGGAATAAGCTCAAGCGCGACTACGAAGAAAAAAAAGACGTCACAAAAGTGATGAGTCAATACCTGAAAATGAACGAAACAGTCAATCGCGGAACCAACTGGATAATCGACGACAAGGGCACTTACACTCGAATACGCCCTCTCAGCGAAAGATGCAAGGACCTGGAAGATGCTCTGGATATCAAACCGGAAATTGTGCCGTAATGAAAAGCTGGTAGAAGTGACAGCACGTATCTGAGCAACTACGTTAGAAATTTCTTTGCTTTGCCTGAAATTACTATCCGCTAGTTGTCATTAGAATATTTAGAGGCTATTCTAATCCGCATTAATAGATATCTCCGGCGGAGGATTCGCGATGGTCGTCACGCAAGACAAGGTCACGACTTGCA
This sequence comes from Candidatus Obscuribacterales bacterium, assembly GCA_019745505.1. Classification (GTDB taxonomy): domain Bacteria; phylum Cyanobacteriota; class Vampirovibrionia; order Obscuribacterales; family Obscuribacteraceae; genus QKMZ01. Next base: position 17,802 of record JAIETE010000240.1, read on the forward strand.
AGCTCTTGATCAATGGTGCCTGGGTAGAGTCAAAGGCGACCGAATTCGGCGAGGTCAACAATCCGTCGAGCGGTGACGTGATTGCCAAAGTGCCGATGGGCGGCAGCGACGACGTCGATCGCGCAGTACAAGCCGCACACAAAGCTTTCTTGGAATGGCGTGAAGTGCCCGTTGTTGAACGCGCTCGCGTGATGTTCAAATTCAAGAATTTGCTCGACATCCACTATGAGGACATCGCCAAATCAGTGGTCCGCGAACACGGCAAGACGATTGCCGAAGCGCGAGCATCTGTTATGCGCGGCATCGAAGTCGTCGAATTTGCATGCGGAGTGCCGTCGCTCATCATGGGCGAATCAATGGAAAACATCGCCCGCAACGTAGATATCGAAACCGTACGCCATCCGCTCGGTGTTTGTGCGGGCATCACACCATTCAACTTCCCAGCAATGGTGCCGCTCTGGATGTATCCGGTTGCCATCACATGCGGCAATTCATTTGTGTTGAAACCATCCGAAAAGGTTCCGCTGACCAGCATGATGATCGCCGAATACCTCAAGGAAGCTGGGCTTCCTGATGGCGTCTTCAACATCGTGCATGGTGGCAAAGATTGCGTCAACGCATTGCTCACGCACCCTCTCATCAAAGCAATCTCCTTCGTCGGCTCGACAGCCATTGCCAAACACGTGTATGAAACCGGGACGAAACACGGCAAGCGCGTGCAGTCGGCCGGTGGTGCGAAGAACCACATCATCATCATGCCGGACGCCGACATGGACCAAACAGTACAAGCGCTGCAAGCATCCGCATTCGGATGCGCAGGCGAGCGCTGCATGGCCGGCAGCCTGGCGATTCCAGTCGGAGAAGCAGGTGACATGCTGATTCCCCAACTGGTAGAGTCAGCCGGCAAAATGAAAGTCGGTCGCACCGACGTCGATGACAGCATCGATATGGGTCCTGTAGTCTCCAGAGAACACCTGGCAAAAGTCACATCGCTCATCGACAAAGGCGTCAAAGAAGGCGGCGACCCGGTTTTGGATGGTCGAAAACTGAAAGTCAAAGATGCGCCTAACGGCTATTTCTTGGGACCAACTATCCTCGACAAATTGAAAGCGGACAACACTGTCGTTAGAGAAGAAATCTTCGGACCAGTGCTGTCCTGCGTCCGCGTAGACACAATCGAAGACGCCATCAAGCTCGGCGAAAACTGCGAGTACGGAAACGGCGCAGTCATCTACACGTCGAGCGGGCGCGCCGCGCGTGAATTCAAACACCGCTTCAATGCAGGCATGATCGGCATCAACGTCGGCGTACCCGCACCGATGGCGTGGTTCCCATTCACCGGATGGAACAATTCATTCTTTGGCGATTTGCACATCCAGGGCAAGGAAAGCGTGCACTTCTACACCCAACAAAAGATGACCATGACCCGCTGGGTCGCTCCATCCAAGGGCAGTGCTAAATTCCACGATCCTATCTGGAAGGCGAAGAGCTGACACGCTCATTACAAAATGAACAGACTCAGCGTCTGTTGATGTCGTAGTCTCGCTACAGCAACAAGAAGGGGCGCATGCAATGCGCCCCCACATTCTCTTTTTTTAGCTGCGAGCGGTTTCTGCGGAAGGGACGAGCTGGGAGATTGCAATCTCAGCGGTCTCCAACGCTTCTCTTGCGGCTTTGTTGGCAACTTCTGCAGCTTCGTTGGCGGTTTTTCCAGCAGCCAATGCAGCTTCGCGTGCAGTTTTGTTGGCATTCTCGGCAGCATCTCTGGCTGCATGCATCGCAACATCAGCTGCTTCGCGAGCAGATTTGCCGGCGGCCTCAGCAGCAAGGAATGCAGCTTCGGCAGCTTCGTGCACAGCTTCACGAGCAATTTCGGCAGCCTTTTGTGCAGCTTCAGCAGCTTGAGTAACAGCAGCAGGCATTTTGATTTGTGCTTTGCTTGTTGCTCTCTCTTTCTTCTTCTCGAGCAATTCCTTGCTTGGAATGTGGATTTTCGTAGCCAAACCGAGCTTCTCGAGAATGACGATGCAGAGATAGGTGAAGTCGAACTCCCACCATTCAAGACCGTGACGAGCACTCTTTGGAATAGCATGGTGGTTGTTGTGCCAGCCTTCACCTACTGCCAGAAGACCGACCCACCAGACGTTTCTCGAATCCTCGGTGGTTCTGTATGTGCGATAGCCGAGGCTCGGAAGGTGACAAAAAGCGTTAACGAACTGCGTGCTCCAGAAAATGGTGAATGTTCCGATCAAGCTGCCGACGACGCATTGCCATCCGAAAACAAAAAACAACAGCACGCGAAAAGCAATGCAGAGAGCCAGATTGAGCTTGGCATGATAGGCGCCGTGATCGCAGCCGAGCTTTATGTAGAGCGGATCTTGCATCAAGTCATGCGCTTGCTTCTGCAATTCTTCGTTGCTCTGCACGCGGTCGGTGTAGAACATCCATTTGTAGAGAGCGTGGGCAATGCCTTGACGAGGCGAATGCGGATCAAGCGGTGTATCAGACTTCTGGTGGTGCTGGCGGTGTACGCCGACCCAGACAATGGGAGCGCCCATCAATGCGAAATAGGCGCCGGAACAAATGCAATATTCAAGCCATTTGGGAACGACGAGCGACTTGTGAGTCAGCAAGCGGTGATATCCCAGCGTTATACCGACTCCGTGCCAGTGATGCCAGAACACCGCCCATGCGGCAATGACCAAACTTGTGGAGACGACGGGGTTTTCAAAGATGCCCAAAATGAATTCCTCTTACTTGTCTAATCTGACAATAAAGCTTGATTTGCACAGTTATATCATGGAGTTCTCAAGACACGCCTGCACCTGAAAAGCGTTTACGTCGGCATGCCCCCAAAACAGCGACAGGCCTAGTTCTGAATAATATCTTATGCTGCAACAAACCGCATCGTTCTAAAGGCGGACACTTAATTGTGTGTATACTGACAAGCGCTCTTCCGGAACCACGTCATGCAGCCCGCCCTGCCATTTTCAGGCAAATCCAAGTTGAGACCTATCAGCGCAAGAAAAAAGCAAGCCTCGCTGCTTCTGGCTTTGACTTCGAGCCTAATGGCTATGCCGCCATTGATGGCACAGCCGACTTCGGATACGCCATTACAGGCGGTGCTTAAGCATGACGCTTCGACGAAAAAGCCGCGCGTCATTCTCGCGCTCGGCGGGGGCGGAACCCGCGGCTGCGCGCACATTGGCGTACTCAGAGTGCTCGAGAAAGAAGGCATTCCGATAGACGGAATTGTCGGAACAAGTATCGGGGCAATCGTCGGTGGTCTTTACGCCGCAGGTGTGAAAACCGACCAGATTGAGCACCGCATGCTCAACCGGTCACTTCTGAAAGCCTACCAAACCATCCCAATTCCACTGCGCGTCGCGCTGATCCCTGTGTTTTTCGTTCCTCGTGTCTTTGGTTATCGTCCTTACGATGGGCTCTATAAAGGCAACAAGTTTCGCAATTACTTGAATAACGCGGTCCCCGAATACGACCGGGACATAGAAGCTCTACCCGTTCCCTTCGTTGCGGTGGCGTCCAATCTTCTGGACGCAAAACCGTATGCCATAGCCAAAGGCAATCTAGGTCTGGCGATTCAAGCTTCCTCAGCTATACCTGTTTTGCGCCGCCCCGTGCCGATGAACGGGCTGCTTCTCGTAGACGGCGGACTGCAAGCCAATCTGCCTGTTAAGCAAGCGAAGGAATTGGGAGGCGACATTGTCATAGCGGTGGACGTCGATGAGCAGTTCACAAACCTGAGCGAGAAAGAGTTTCGTCGCATCGGCAGCGTCAGCAAGCGCGTGATCAATATGGTTTTGTCCAAAGTAGATGAAGACCAACTGAAAGTCGCAGACTTAGTCATTCATCCGAACGTCAACAACATCAGCCTTTTGAGCACCAAATCCAAGGACGCTCGCCGTGCGATAGAAGAAGGAGAAGCAGCAGCCAGGAATGCCTTACCGGAGATACGCGCACGCATGGAAAAGGTGGCCAAGCTCAAGCTAGCAGATCAAACGCCGGACAGCGGCGAGCCGAAAGACCAGTCTCAAGTTAAGAGCGCTGAGTAGGTGCGGAGGCGATCGTGACGCGCAAGCACATTTCTCTTATACTTTGCTGCATTTTTTTCACTACGGTGGGAGTTCTTCACTTCACTAGCACCGCTACGTTTACCCGCATTGTTCCTGACTTCATTCCGTTTCCCGAGTGGGCCGTGTACATCACCGGAGTGATGGAAATAACCGGCGGCATTCTTCTGTTTTTTCCAAAGACCCGTCGCTTCGCCTCATATTTCCTCATATTTCTTCTCATCATCGTTTTTCCGGCCAACATCAACATGGCGGTCAATCGCATTGATTTCGGGAAAGTACCGACAGCCGTACTCTGGGCGCGACTGCCGCTGCAAGTGCTGCTCATTTACTGGGTTTACAGGCTGCGGCGCGTGGAGTAAAGACGAGCCCACCGGCCTTCAAGGCTCTTTCTGGCAGGTTAAATCCGCACCGTTTTATCTGCAAAACACAGAAGTGGGTGGGGATAACCGCCCAACCTTGGTTTTATTTAGCTTGCCGAAGACTTTTCAATTGCTTATTGTTGTACGAAAGACTTCTTGATTACCCGCCCTCCTGCAAGCGGAAGAAGTCGAAATTGGGACCGACGGGACGCAGGAAACAGACAGGCTGCCACCTCTCGGCGGCACAATCGGGCAAAGTGGCAACAAGCGGGGATAAAACTCGGCATGCGGATAGTCATAACCGGTGGACCTTCGGTAGGCAAGACGACCATCGTATCGGGCGTGGCCGAGCGAGGCTTCCCATTTGTCCAGGAATTTGCCACTCAAATTATCAAAGAAGGCGTCTTTCTTCCCTGGGTAGACCGCTGCTCGTTTCAGGACGAGGTGCTCAGACGCCAGTGTGCAGCCGAAAGAGAGCTGGATGAGGTTACAGGGCCGGTCTTTCTGGACCGCGGACTCTTCGACGGAGAAGCCTATTACATCTACGACAGGCTGGAGATTCCCGCGAGATTCTCGCAACTGGATGCCTCGAAATACACGCTGGCATTCCTCGTAGAACCACTCAATTTTTTCGATAAAACGGAAGTGCGACGCGAAGATCTGGAATTCACGCACAAAATCTCGGTCATTCTGGAAAACTGCTACTCCAGCCGCGGAGTTGAAGTCGTGCGGGTGCCGGCCATGACTCCCGAAGAACGGGTCGATTTCGTCATCGCCGAAGTTCGCAAGCGAATGGAAGAGCGCAACGACGCCTTATCCGCGCAGCAGAAGCACGCGCACATAGGACATTCAACTCATCGAAAGAACAGCCGCCGCATTGCCGGAGTGATGTAATAGCGGAGCGCCGGCGGCTCGCCGGCATCATTGACTCTTCGTGCAAGCAACTAGCTTGAGCGCTCTAATGCGTCCATTTTCATACATTGCACCGCGTGACCGGCGGTGCCGCGTAGCCTCAGCACGCCTTAATTTTCGGGCAAATTCACTTTCCAACAGGCTATCCTATATTAGCTTAGGCACATCATCGAAAAGGTGATCGCCAAGCACCTCGGTGATTTGGCGCGTCGCGTCAGGAGAAATTTGAATGCACGCATCGGAAGCTACGGCTTACTACTTCAAGAGGGCATCGAAACACCTTGGCATGAGCGAACGGCTCGAGAAAGTGCTGATCCTGCCGAAACGAGAGGTCAAAGTCGAAATCCATGTCGAGCTTGACAATGGCGAGCTCGTTTCCTACACGGGATTTCGGGTTCAGCATGACAATTCTCGCGGACCGATGAAGGGCGGATTGCGTTATCACCCGGAGGTCGACCCGGATGAGGTTAATTCGCTTGCCAGTTTGATGACCTGGAAAACCGCCGTGGTCAACGTCCCCTATGGTGGCGCCAAGGGCGGTATCAGCTGCAATCCATCCGCGCTTTCGCACTCGGAGCTGCAAAGACTGACGAGAGCCTTTGTTGATGAGATTCACGACGTCATCGGTCCCACCCTCGATGTGCCGGCACCGGACATGGGTACAAGCGCGCAAACTATGGCATGGATCGTAGACCAGTATTCCAAATATCACGGCTGGACACCAGCGGTGGTGACAGGCAAGCCCGTAGAACTGGGCGGCAGCAAAGGCCGCGACGCAGCCACAGGCAGAGGTATTTTGTTTGCCATTCAGGCTTTCATGCAAGATGAAGGCAAAGCACTGAGCGATTTGACTTTCGTAATTCAGGGTTTCGGCAATGTCGGAAGCTGGGCGGCGTTGCTTATTCATCAAGCAGGCGGCAAGGTTATCGCGGTTTCGGATCTGACCGGAGCGGTTCATAACGCCAAAGGACTGGATATCGAAGCGCTGCAAAGACACGCAAAAGAAACCGGCGGAATTGCAGGTTTCAGCGGCGCGGAAAGCATGGATGCAGCCAAACTTCTGATGATGGAATGTGACGTATTGGTGCCGGCCGCACTAGGTAATGTTCTAACCAAAGAAAACGCCGCAGACATCAAAGCGAAATACATCGTCGAAGGAGCAAACGGACCGACGTCTCCGGAAGCCGATGAGCTCTTCATCAAACAAGGCAAGCATGTTATTCCGGACATATTCGCCAATGCGGGCGGTGTCGTTGTCTCATATTTCGAATGGGTGCAAAATATCCAGCAATTCCGCTGGAGCGAAGATCGCGTCAATGCGGAACTGAGAACAATCATGATGGAAGCCTATCAAGACATCAAAGCGCTGGCAAAATCGAATAAGTGTGATTTGCGCACGGGCGCGTTCTTGCTGGCAATCTCCAGAGTGGCTCAGGCAGCGGCCGTGCGAGGCTTGGAGAACGACAGCTTCTGCATGATCAGGCCATCCGCTTGATTGAGGAACGAATCTGACGAAAGTTCGTCAGAACTTTTGCTACTTCAGTGACCTTCCAGTTACAGCTTCTACAAACAAAATCAGCGAGGACTGCCGCGTGGCGGATGCAGACAAGACGAGCGAAAGCCCTGAGAAGAACCCTATCAATAAAGAGGTTCCGGAGCAAACTACGGCGATGGCTGAAGGCGAGCATGCCGGAGAACCGCATCATACGGAAGGCGGGGAGTCTGTTGACGAGGCAACCGGCAACTACTCGCAGGAATATTGGCTGAAGAATGTTTACCAGGGAGACTCTGTTCCCCAGCTCACGGTGCGAGCAGTGATCATGGGCGGTTTGCTGGGCGCACTCATGTCCATCTCCAACCTCTACACCTCGATCAAAGTGGGTTGGGCTTTCGGCGTCGCCATCACTGCATGCGTTCTTTCCTACGTGATTTGGAATTCACTGCGGATGGTCGTGCCAAAACTGACGCCGATGAGCATCCTGGAAAACAACTGCATGCAGTCGACCGCATCGGCTGCCGGTTATTCAACCGGTGCGACAATCGGCACTGCATTCGGTGCATATCTTCTGATTACCGGCAATCATGTACCCTGGCAAATTCTCTTGCCCTGGACTCTGGTGACTGCACTGCTTGGTGTTTTTCTGGCAGTGCCTATGAAACGCCAGATGATCAACGAGGAAAAACTGGCCTTTCCGAGCGGCATCGCAGCCGCCGAAACACTAAAGAGCTTGTACGGGCAGAGCAAGGAAGCCATACTCCAGGCGCGCTTTCTTGTTACCGCTCTTTTCAGCGGTCTTTTCATAGGGCTGGTGAAAGGCGAATATGAATGGCAAAAACACTTTCATATCAATTATCCGAAGCTTCCAGAACTATTGCCTTTCTCGGCTAACATTCGCGGCATAGACATCTCAAAAATGCCTGCTTTCGGTTTTGAGCCGAGCCTGTTGCTGATAGGCGCTGGGATGATCGTGGGAATGCGTGTCTGCGCCACCATGATGTTCGGTTCAGCGCTGCTCTACTTTGTGGTCGGACCATGGGCAGTCAGTATCGGAGAAGTCGAAGCACCAAAATTGATAAAAGGGTGGGCGCTATGGGGTGGAACAGGATTGATGGTCACATCAGGACTGACTGCTTTTGCGCTTCAGTGGAAAACGATTGCCAGGTCGTTCGGCAGTATGCGCCCGGGGGCAAGCGCCGCCGATGCTTCCGATGAAGCGCGCATCGCCTCGATCGAAGTACCGATGAAATGGTTGATGATCGGTGCGATTCCTCTGACCATAGCCATGGTGATTCTCGAGTATGTCGCCTTTTCAATCAATCCGGTGTTGGGCTTGGTTTCGGTCGTCGTCAGCGCTTTTCTTGCTCTTGTCGCTTGCCGCTCAACGGGGGAAACCGATATCACCCCTATCGGTCCCATGGGCAAACTGACTCAGCTTACATACGCTTTTCTCGCCCCATCGAATATTACAACAAACCTGATGGCGGCTAGCGTGACATCGAATATCGCTTCCAGCTCTGCCGACTTGCTAACCGACTTGAAGAGCGGATATTTGCTGGGAGCAAACGCGCGGCGGCAATTCATCGCGCAATTCATGGGCGTCTTTTTCGGCACCGTTGCCGTAGTACCAGCTTGGTTTTTGATGATTCCAAACAAAGATGCGCTGGAGAAATACAATCCCCCTTCATCAAATATGTGGCGGGCTGTGGCTGAAGCCTTATCGAAAGGCATAGATTACATACCGGTGACGGCGCGCTATGCACTTTTGATAGGCGCAACGCTGGGGATCGTCATGGCATTGATCGATCACTTCGCTCCCAAGAAGTGGAAGCCTTACATGCCCTCGGCAATGGGTCTGGGTCTGGCATGGATTATGCCTTTCGCCAACGCCTTCTCTTTCTTCGTCGGGGCAATCATCGCGCTCGTGTGGGGCAAGATAAACAAGAAAACAGCAGAACTGTACGTCATTCCCATCGCCTCGGGCGCGGTCGCCGGAGAGTCCTTGATCTGTGCTTTACTGGCAATTACAGACGCCGTACTTGCATTAAGTATGCATTAAACGACCTTTCAAACCATGCAATCACAACCGGTATTAAAAACGAAAGAGAAGGAGATCGTCCTGAAGGCGGTCGACTCACTCGGACGCCGTGTGACCGCAGCGGACGTTGCAGCAAAGACCGGCTTGCCGGTTCTGGTCGCGCAAGCGGAGCTCAACAAAGTCGCAGCGGAAACAGGCGGGCACATGGAAGTTGCTGCTACCGGCGATGTCGCATATAAATTCGACCCCGGCTTTCAAAACGCATACTTGGCAAAGGGGGTTGCAAGATTTTTTCAGGTGGCCGGCAAGAAAGTATTCGACATCGCCTATTTCCTGCTGAGAATTTCTTTTGGAATCATGCTGATTCTTTCCGTTTTGGCTGTCTTATTCATCTTCATTGCCATCATGATTTACGGCAATAAAGGTGGAAACAATGATCGAGACGATTACGGCGGCAGCTTTCACTTCGGATTTTTTGATTATCTAATCCTTCGAGATCTGCTGAACTGGGGAGTGTATTCTGCTTCGAGCTCGTATGGCAACCAGCAACAACGGCGTCAACGCAAGAGCAATTTTCTTTTTGACTGCTTCTCATTTCTGTTTGGCGACGGAAATCCGAACGCAGATATCGAAGAGAGAAAGTGGTCTTTAATCGCCAACTCGATTCGCGATCATGGCGGCGTTGTTACGGCCGAGCAATTAGCGCCGTATACAGGTTCAGAACCCACCAACGAGGACGCTGTTCTGCCGGTTTTGGTGAGGTTTGACGGCAAACCTGAGGTGACGGAAGAGGGCAGCATTATCTACAGCTTTCCATCTATGCAAGTCAGCGCAACAACGGCGAGTTCTCACGCAAGTGCACCATTTCTAAAAGAGAACCGCTGGCCATTCGTAGGACCGCAAGCCGGAAATCTGGTCATGGTTTATGTGCTGGCAGGATTCAATTTTCTTGGCACATGGTGGCTTTTCCTGCAGCCGGGATTGCGGGAATTGTGGCCGATTCTCTTGCCTCTGGTAACTTATGGAACACTCTTTGTTGCCATTCCTCTGACTAGAAAGCTTGTTCTCGACACCATCAACAAGAGAATTACGGAACGCAACGGCAAGCGTTCCACCTACGCGGAAATGCTCAAGGCACCCAGCGCCGAGCTTTCAAAGAAGCTTGGTGCGGCAAATCAACTGCGCATGGGCACGCGTTCAATCAAAGCAGGCGATATCGTATACACGACAGAGGAAAGCAATCTCGATCAGGAGTCGGCCGATCAGTTGATTGAATTCGACAAGAAACTGAAAGAGGGGCGTAGCAAAGATGAATTTGATGCAAGTCCATAGAGTCAGAGGCTCTTAAGCGGAGCAAGCAGAGAAAGTAATAAAATAGACGGCACCGTCTGCCGAGGGAAAAAAATGAAAAAAGTTCGCGTGATTGAGCTCAACCGCTATCCGGTCAAGTCGCTGGGCGGTATCGCTTTGTCTTCGGCGCACATCGAGGAGAAGGGCATTCGCTTCGACCGAAATTGGTTGGTCACATCACCCAGTGGCAAATTTCTCACGCAACGCGAAATACCAAAAATGGCACTAATACACACAGCGGTCAGCGACAACGGTGATTTGACTTTGAGCATGGAAGGGCACCCGGATATCAAAGTGCCGCACGTCGCCCATCCTGAAGACGCGGACTTTAAGCGCGTTACAGTCTGGAAGGACGAATGCTATGCAATTGACGAAGGGGACGATGTGGCTGCTTGGCTCTCGGAAGTGCTGCAGTCAAAATGCCGCCTGGTGAAAATGAAAGACGGTTACAAACGCCCCATCATTGATGATGGCAAGGAATTGGGAGGCAGCGTTAGATTTCAAGATCAGTTTCCGCTGCTGGTGATTTCAACGGCATCTCTGCAGGCGTTAAATGAAAAATTGAGTACTCCACTGCCCATGAATCGCTTCCGTCCGAATATCGTGATCGATGGTTGCGATCCTTTTGAAGAAGATCAATTCAAAACTCTTAAATCAGCAGCAGGGGTCACGCTTTCATCCGCCAAACCATGTGCTCGATGCGTTATTACTACAACCGATCAAGCAACGGCAGAGCGCGGAGTAGAGCCGCTCAGGACGCTGGCCACTTTCCGGTCTTCCGATGAAGGCGTGCTCTTCGGTCAAAACCTCACAGTCACCAAAACCGGAGATCTGAAGGTTGGTGATGAACTGGAAGCTTCGTAAAGAGAAGGCAGGCTGCAAAATCGTTACTGCAGCCTGCTTCTTGCGTCCCTCTCATGCGCTTACTGGGTTTTGATAGTTAATTTTCGGCTTTCCTTCTGAGCAATCTGACTCTTGGGAATGACCACCGTTAACACACCATTCTTTAAGCTGGCTTCGGCTTTCGAGCTATCAACTTGGCACGGAAGGTTGAAGACGCGCTCAAAAGTTCCATAGAATCGCTCAGACTTTCTTGCGTCCTTTTCACTCGCTGAGCCCTCTCGTTTTTTTTCACCCTTGATTGTCACAGCGTCGTCCGATACAGACACATCCAGGTCCTTCTCTTCAATACCTGGAACATCCGCAGTTATTTTGATATCCGTCGCCGACTCACTGGTGTCAATACAAGGCGAGGAGAGGAAACTGCGCCTCCAGTCTCTGGAAAAGGCAACCGGCATATCTCCGAATGCATCAAAGTCGCTGAACAATCGGTCATGCATCAAGCCGTGCATCCAGGGGTCAGACGAGAAAGAGAAACCAAAAGTCCTCGCCTGCGCCCCCTTTTCCTCATCGCGATGAACCGGTACTTTCACCGGCTCCTTGGACGCCACATTCATCGAGTGAACCGCTTGACCGCTGGCGAATCCAAGGGCCAGACCGGTGACAAGAGCCAATACTGTGTTCTTGCTCTTTCTAAAGGCGTCTTTGAAAGTATCCATTTTCCAATTCGATGTCATATCAAGCCTCCTTTCTGAGACCAAATTGGATTTCAATTTTTGAACGCGGTCAGCAAGCGCTACTCAACGCTCACTGTAATTTTCTTCGGCATCGCTCTTTTGCTCTTTGGCAAGACCAGCTTGAGTACACCGTTTTTGATAGTTGCTTGAATACCATCGCGATCGATTTCATTCGACAGCGCGAACACTCTTCTGAAATCACCTACACCATATTCAGAATAAGCTAGAGTGTAACCCTCCAGCTGCGGCTGCTCGACTCGCCCATAGATAGTCAGAATGTTCTGCTCGAGCGTAATGTCGATACCATCCTCTTTAACTCCAGGCATGTCGGAAAGTATGAGAAGCTGTTCTTGCGTCTCATAGATGTCTGCGCGCGGAACAAAGACTTTGCCGGCACGAGTTTGTTCGGCTTCCGAATTTTGCCTGACTTTAAGACTCTTATCTTCGTGCTCTTTCTTGCAAGCTTCCATTACTTCTGTGGACATATCAAATACTCCTCTGGGAAAAACTCGAGACTATTCAGATACAACGCTAATGCGTCTTGGCTTGTCAGCTTCCGCTCGTGGCAGTTCGATTTCCAGAACCCCATCTTTGAAGCTTGCTTTGACTTTGTCCGAATCGACAATGAACGGCAGTTGCAAGCTCCGCACGAATTGACCGAAGCCGCGCTCCTTGCGATGACAAGAATGACAATCTTTTGTCGACTCTTCCGTGCGCGAGCCCCTGATTGTCAAAGTCTCATTGACTATTGTGATGTCTATTTTCTCCGCATCAATGCCTGGAATTTCGGTGCGAACAAGTGCACCATCCGCTGAGGTCCAAACATTTACAGGTGGAAATTCGGCACTCTTTCCTTCTTCATAGAAGAGGCGATTCAGCTGTTCCTGAACGCGCTGCATATCCTTTAGAGAGCCAAAGAAATCGTTTCCAATAAGTCTTGGTAATAACATTTTTCCTACGCCTCCTTTTATTGATCTCGCTCAATACAGGGCAGGAATTTGTTAAATCCGAATCTCTTAAAACCCCTGCTCCAGCCGATTTATGCTATCCAGCCGAAAGAGCGATTGAAAGTTCACACCAAATAATTTATCGATGACAGACCAGGTGTCCACACTTTTTACAGCATTTTTTAAACATTTTTGCCACTGCCCTCAGTGCTGTTTTCGTTCCTTTCCGTTGTCAAAAACCATCAAATAATCCAACATATTTATAGGGTGACGGTTGTGCAAGAGGCTAAACCAGTGCGCTTCTCCATAAGAAATTAAAAGTTCGCCCACCCCCTTGACGATCGAACATTCCATTTGCTATAAAAAATTTTTGGAAGGTTTTGTTCCTTCCGTTGAGTAAGTGAAGCACCTTGTCTTTTGAGGAGGTTGGTTCGCATATATTGAACGGAAATAAAATCTCCAGTCAAGAATAAGAACAGCCCGCCAGGCTGATTACAGGATAAACAGGGGCAGCAGTGCATAAGAGCTGCCCCTCCTGAACCTGATCGAACTAAATACAAAGTTGAAATCATCCCACCCGAGGAGCGGAGGTGATACATATGCACAGAAACTGGTTGAGCGACTACATAAGAGCAGGACAAACACCGGCAACGAGCGAAACATTAGACAAACTCTCGATGCATGAAAGTTCGAGAATACGAAGGCGCGTTGCGGAAAACGAAAGCACTCCGGAATGGATATTGAAAAGATTGTCCGCAGACAAAGACCCGGAAGTACGTCTGGCTGCGGGCACTAATCGCGCAGCACCACTGGACATCGTGCTCAGTCTGATTCGTGATCCCGACCCGACTGTCCGTCATGGACTGGCGGAAGATCCTTACATATCCATGGGCGTGCTCACAAAGCTGGCTCAAGATGAAAATCCATACGTCAGCTGCCGAGCTCAAAAGACACTTGCCAGTTTCAGCAGCCGGCTTTCCAAAGTTAAAGCAAAGGGCAATGTTTTTGCATTTCCACAGACCCCGAGCGGTTTAGATTGCCTGGCTACCTAGAAGCAGATTCGAGTTTCACACGACGCAACAGTTTGCACGAGCAAACAACAATAAGCACAAGGAAAGCAGAGATTTTCTCTGCTTTCCTTTCATTTTGTTGGTTTTACGCTAGTCGTACAAATGGATCAGTTATATCCTGGACTTATGAGAATTCCAGTCTTGCTGATATCCCTAAGCCTCATTGCCGGTCTAACTCTAGGGTTAACAGGTGAAACACCAGCAGATAAGCAAGAGCGCCTGAAAAAGGCAAAGATATGGTTTGACAAAGCACAAAGAGAGCAATCCGCTGGTCAGGTTACAGAAGCAATACTGAGCTACAGTCGCGCCATTACGCTAAATGATGAATATGCAAGTGCGTACAACAATCGCGGAAACGCCTATGCAGCTCAAAACAGTAATGAACTCGCGATTTCTGACTTTAACCACGCAATAGAACTAGAACCTTCTGGAGCGAACGCCTACAACAATCGCGGAACAGTATGGGAGTGCCTAGGTGAGAAGGCTAGAGCGATTCAGGATTATTCAAAAGCAATTGAGCTTAATTCGAAGTGCGCCGTTTTCTTAGAAAATAGGGCAGGCTTATTAGTCTCATGCTCAAATCCACGAGCTGCAATTAGAGATTGCAAGCGCGCGCTCAGATTAAAACCCAATAGCGCAACAGCAAACAGCATATTGGGACTTGCGTATTATCATTCGCAGGAATACCAGCTGGCGATAGAGGCTTACACCGCAGCTCTTCGTATTACTCCAAATGATTCAATTAGTTTGTCTAACAGAGCAGTCGCATATTGGAGCTCAAAACAAGTTTCCGCGGCTCTGCGCGATCTGACAGAATCAATCAGACTTTGCTCCTCTAGACCATACGCCTTTTGGCTTCGCGGAAAAATATTCAACACTCTTAAAGAGTATGATCTCGCAGTTTCCGATTTAACTTGGGCGATCGCCCTGGACCCTCTCTACTTAGAAGCATTCAAAGAAAGAGAAATTGCTCGTAATTCTAAAGGTGACTATCGTGGTGCCTGCGAGGACTCTCAAAAAGCGATGGAACTGCGTCCTTATGACCCTTCTCTCGTAACGGACACCGGTGTTAACATCCTTAAAATTGCAGCAAAGCAAAGAGACACAATGCTTTTCAGAAAGGCTCAATCTTATTTTGATCGCGCAATCAGCAGCGACGATCATTGCTCAGAGGCCTTGTATTTTAGGGCGATAATGAGAATAGAGCTCGGCGAATTCCGGGAAGCAATCAATGACCTGGACCGGACTATAAAGATCCGCAATTATTATGGGGCCTACGCCAACAGAGGAAGGGCAAAGCTCAAACTCGGCGACAAAGAAGGTGCAAAACAGGACTTTCTAAAAACCATGAGACTAGATCCGGACAATAAATTAGCTACCGAAGGTCTGAAGGCTCTTTAGTGCGTTCCTCACTCTCACATCGGAATTTCCATCGATGTGAAGCCGAGGTGTTGACCGGTGACGCGGTCGAATTTCTCCTGCATGTGGGTGTTTCCATCCTTAATCAGTAAGTAGCCTTTGCCGTTCTCATTCCTTGCTTCGACACCAATCTTGTTGACGCCCTCTAGCTGCAACTGATACTGAGCGACAAATGCGATTCGGCCGGTAAT
>JAIETE010000237.1 GCA_019745505.1 Candidatus Obscuribacterales bacterium
TATTTGAGCAGCTTCTCGAAATAGGTGTCTTCACGACCGCCATCGGCGGCTCTATTTCGACCGTTTCCGGGAGGAGTAGGCTGCCTGTTGTCCTCCCCTGGGGTGTTGGGGTTGGGCATGGAGTTCTCCCAGTTGGTTATTCGATTGTTGGCTCACCGTCAGGCCATGCAGCCATGAGTAACTTCTCTCGACGGTGAAAACCTCCTTTCGGGTTAGATTGACGTTGTATTAAGGCTCGCTCTCAGCTCGAAAAACGGGACGATTTCTCCAACTCTTACCGCGCACGTGTATATTTCGTCTTTTGACGAAGTAAAGAGCTTGCAAGAGGTAATGCGCTTAGGGGAGAAGGATGTGAATGAGTGGCCTGTTTTTCTTAGAAATGCTGAGAAAGTAACACTGGACCTTAGTGAAGTTAAAAGGGCAAAATAAAGTGTTTAGCGTTTTAGCTAGATACTTTGAATCTTAAACTTTGCACGGATAGAGGAATTTTGGGCAATTCTGAGAAGCCAAGATAAAACAGCTGCGCCAACAGTTGCAGTTTATTGAAAACGTAACGAGCGAATGTAAAGCAGAAAAAGCCTCGGAGGGCAAAATGGAGCGCAATTTCAATCTGGAACCAGCCGTCTTCGCAAATCTCGTCGATCTTGCTCAAGAGCGGTTGGGAGGCAAAGTCCTCTTTGCATCCGACGAGTTCTTTGCTCCCAAAGAGTCACTTATAAAACCAGGCCGCAGCGCCTTTACTCCGTCGACTTTCAACGAAACAGGACAGGTTTATGACGGCTGGGAGACACGAAGAAAAGGCGGCCGCCAGGGCATGGATTTTGCCATAGTCGAACTGGGTGTTCAGTGCGTCATACGCGGCGTGGACATAGATACGAATCATTTTCTTGGCAACCACCCTCCTTATGCAGCACTCGACGCATTGCGTTATGACCCCGCTCACCGCGACATAGCAAAAATTTCAAAAGAAGATGCGCAGTGGCAGGAAATTCTTCCTCGAGTACCGCTAAAGCAAGGATGTCAAAACATTTTCTCTGTCGGCAGCCCCGAAATCTGGCAGGCGGTCAGACTTCGCATCTACCCCGACGGCGGTGTAGCCAGATTGCGCGTATTTGGAGAAGTGCGGATGGACTGGGGTTCTATCTCAGAAAAAACGATTTCCGATTTGGCGCTGATAACGCATGGAGGCAGCGTAGTTGCTTGCAATGACATGTTTTTCGGCAACAAGGACAATCTCATCTATCCCGGTCGGGGCATCAATATGGGAGACGGCTGGGAAACAAAACGCAGACGAGAAGACGGCAATGATTGGGTTATCGTAAAACTCGGTTCCGCCGGAACAGTCGACAACGTTGAAATCGACACAAATCATTTTAAGGGTAACGCGCCTAAAGAGGCCTGGATAGACTGCCTGCATGCTCCAGGCAGCCGAGTGGACTATCTGACCTGGCCCGACTATGACTGGAAACCTCTAATTGCAAAAACTGAAACTCAACCGCACCATCAACACACTTTTGATCACTCCAAAGTGCTCTTCAAAGGGCCGATTACGCACGTGCGCCTTAATATCAACAACGGCGGAGTTAGCAGACTACGCATCAACGGGCATCACATCTAACTCGCTGCGGCAGTCGCGCAACCTGATTCAAAATTATTTCTCACACCGTTCGTTCGCTCGCCTTATTGAGTAAACACTCCTCAATCAGGCAGCTGAGAATGCTCAGCGCCACAGTCGAAAACTTTGAAGATCGCATTTCCTTCAGGTAGACCAAACTCACCACCTTGCAAAAGGAAATGCCCCACCGGCTTAGCCAGCGGAGCACGTCCATCCCCAGAAATCTACCTGTTTGCCGCCTGCACGACTGCCAAATCAGCTAATCGAGCGGATGCCAAAGACCTGCGCGGTCGCCGAACCACAGTGATCCCTCATTCGATCTGGCAATGGTGTAGGACGCATTTAGACGTGCTTGCGCACCGGACGCATGGGAAATAGCGATGATATTTTCTTGATTGTCTGTCTCAACCGTCAATTCTTGGCACCTTCGCGCCGCTTCAATAGCCGGACCAATCGAATAACGCCCGAATTCTATTTGCTCATAAAAACTCTTGATGCTAGTCAATTTCGCCGACTCACGTGGGGAAAAAACCTTATGCATCAAAGATAAGTGGAGCAGTATAAAATCCCCGTCAAATCGAAGGGCAATTTCTAAACGCCGATATTTTCGGATAGAAAACGCAGCAGCGTTGGCGTGCCGATTGCTCCGGTAGTGTTTACTTGCATAGGACCATCTCCGAAACGGCGATTGAAAGAGACGATTCCAGTGACAGCGCCTTTTCCGTTCATTACCGGACTGCCGGAAGCACCGCCGGCAGTCCGCATGAAATATCCATCCCATCGAGTGCCTTCATGGACAATCGGGTCACCGAATTCGGAATTATGAGTAAACAAGCGGCCCGTCATCGCTCTGTAAGGCGGCGCCAATTCGCTGACGACGGGAAAGCCGGCGGCCAGACTCTTTTCCCCCAGCCGGGCAGGACGTTCGGCGATCTTGAGGGGGCTGAACAGTTCATTAGGATGATTTGGCTCCAGTTTCAAGAGTGCTAAATCCGATCGACTTTGCCTCGCCAACAAAACGGCTTTATAAATTCCGGATGGCAAACTAACCGTGCTTTGACCGTCCGACACAGCGTGATCGGTGACAAGAAATGCGCCGTCCTTAGAGACTACAAAACCTGTGCTAGTCGAAGCTTCGCTGGTTACGCGGCCAATCGAGCGGCGAGCAGCACGGTAGATGTCGGCAAAGCGCTCATCCAGCAATCCTCCCGAGCGCCGCCCAAAGTCAAGGATTTCGCCGTCTACGAAGTCGGAATTGCGCAAAGGGCCCCCTCTCGACGCGACCACTGCCGGTGCAGCAATAGGCTGAACGCGCGATTCGTTTCGCTTTAGCGAATCCATAAGAAAACGCCACATTTCAAGACGAGCATCAAATCTCCATGCCGGCAGTGGGCGACCGGTTAAAACCTGAGTCAGATCATAAACGGACTCAGCACCATGAACACGGTGTGCACCATCTGCAGTGACCAATTCTTCGACCTGATAGCCATTGGAAGATTTGAAGCTTCGCTGGCGAAATGTCCCTCTGTCATGAGTAGCAATCGAAAAACCGGGTTGTCCGCCATTGGAAAACGTCGAAGCCGCAGACAACTGGCGGTTGGAAGCCGCCCAAAACTCAGCTTGCTGGCTGGGGCGAGACAAATTGGAATTGGCAAGAAATGCCGTGAATAAGCTCTTTCCGCCGGCAAACGGCAAAACGGTGTCTTTTCTGCCGTGAATTATTTGCACATCGAGCGGATGGCGTTCCGCAGCCATTTTGATGGCTTTCTTGTCAAACAAATCGATAGTGCTGTGAATCGTCGAGAGTGTCGAAACATTATCCAGATGGGCGGCAATACGGTGAGCCATCTTTCCGCCCAGTGAAAAGCCTCCTACAGCAATATTGCTTGTATCGGCGTAAGGCACATGCCGAGATATTACGCCTAACATATCTTTGAACGCGACAACATCACTGTACGAGTTATCGTGACGCAGAAAGCCGAAGTTTTTGTCGTTCCAGGCTTGAAATACTCCGCGAAAGAGACCACGCTGAACGGCTCTAGCATGGGGATAAGCGACAATCGCCGCACTCTCGTCGGCCAACCTGTTGAACTCTAGCTCTCTGACGATGCTTGTCGATTCGCCGTTTCTGGACAGCCCATGCAAAAACGCGGTCAGAGGCGCTTTCTTAGCAGCGGCAGCTCCATCTGAGATATAGATGTCGAATGTTCGTCCGGCGCCCTGACTCTCATAACCTATTCTGTAACTGCCTGGTGAGAGCCGCTCGCCGACCTGCAAGTCGGAAGCATTCAGCTCGATCACCTGCTTGTATTTCCATGGACGCTCTTCTTGCCAGCGCCGCGCCGCATACAGTTTTTGCCTGTAACCGTCGAGCTTGAATCCGGCTGCGCTCAAAGCACTGCCTGTAAACATCCAGGTGCCTGCGGAGGCAAGCGATTCATCAAAAGAGGCGGGGCGACCGGTTTTTATATAGGATTGACCTTGAGTGCTGAACAGCCCAGCCGTTCCATTGGCCAGTGCAGCCCGCGCGACGTTTCCAGCCAGAGTCTTCTGACTGGAAAAGACACCGGGCAGATGCCCTGCCGCGACCGGACCGAATTCCAGGATGCCCATCGTGCCGGCACCAAGCAAGGTATTGAATGTTCTTTGCGCAACGGGCGCCGTCTGATCCACCGACTGAGTAAAGCCGAGCATGCCACCGGCGACGACACCGGCAAGCTTACCGTCGCATATTTTGCCGGCACCGGGAATTTTTCTTGCAAGCAGGGTGGCAGCCAGGAATAGAGCCGACTCGCCGACAGCAGCTCCGATGCTTTCGGCAGTCGTTCGAGACTCTCTGCCGGAAGTATTTACCTCTGCTCCGGCAATTTGCCGCAAGCCGTCGAAATGGTCTTGAACGGCTTCACTAGCACCTGATAGAAATTCAGAAACCCGGCTCATATGTTCTCAGGTTAGAAACTGGCGCTTAGAAATAATAGAAATTGAGCCATCAAATCTTCGTCAAAGAACGATTGGAAGGGCGCACCTGAAGGCAAGGCGCCACCATCTCAGGATGGTGGCGCCGGGGGTTGGGTTCTCGAGCTAACTCAGTGTTTGGGATATCGACGCTTGAACCAATCAAGCAGCTCTTCATTGCCCGTCTTCTCAATGTTGGCGATCACTCTATCGAGATTTCGCGCGGTCACTTGCTCTGCGCCTTTCCTGTGATTATGAATGCCTGCCTTCACTCCAATCGCGCTGGAAAGGTCTGACACGGCTTTGTGCGGATCGGTGAAAAATTGCTCCTGTCCATGAATCATGCGCGAGGCTACCGCTCTTGGACCGTCCTTGGGTCCGCGCAATCGCGTATTGCCGAAGTCCGATAATGGCTCTACATCAGCTCTGGCAGGAGACTTGCTCTCTATCGTCTCAGGATAGCGGGCGGCAAACCAGCGGGATAGATCATTGTTTTCAGCAGCACCGCTCTGCTCGGAGCGTTTCGCTTCAGCATCTTTTATTGCGCCGAGCATTTCGTTCCTGTTTTCCGGCGTCACCTTCTGCTCGCCTTGCTTGTCTTTTGTCCAGAAATTACTTTGCTTCAGAACATCAGTCAGGATCTTCTGTGCTTCGAACGGATTTTCGAAATGTTTGTTCTGCCCGGCAAGCATGTGTTCCGAGACCTGCCAGGGACCATCTCCGCGGCGCTGGGCCGTTTGAGAAAAATCATTGGCGGATGAAACATCCGGATTTGCCGAGAGGAGACCTCTAGCGTCGCTGTGAACATTCTTTTGAGCCTCCTGAGGGCTTCTATAACCCAAACCGCGAGCAAGGCTCTCCCTGGTCATGTAATCGCCGCCAAATGGGTTGTTTCCATAAAGGTCCCAACCATCCTCGTGGACAGAACCGGCTGCCCCGTCCAAGTTTGCCGGGTGGTCGAAAGAATCAACCAGGGCGCCAGCGGCATTTGTAAGCCTTTCTTGCTCCAGAGGAGTCTTGCCAAAACGCTCTCTCAAGCGTTTGCCTTCCTCGCCCGTGCCGAGCAGCAATTGCTCGCGAAACGCTTCTGCATCCGAACGAGAAATCTGCCCGTCATTTTGCGCTACGTAATCGAACAATTCAGGCTTGCTGGCGAGTAATCCAAGGGCCTGGCGATCCTTATTGCGCTTGTCGATCTTTTCTCCATGCTCACTAACTCTTTTGGAAAGATCACCTACACTTACTCCACCGCCCCAGTCCGCGCCCAATTTTTCATTCAACTTGTTGGCGACCCAATGATTGGCTTCATTTAGAATGCCGGGCGCAAAGGAGTGATCTCCATAAATCCAGGATTGATTTTGCTTCTCGTGCCGGATATCTCTAAATTTGTCGCCAAACTGCCTGTACATCTCGGCATAGACCGGATTTTTCTCATTCTGCACAGCTGTTGCGATGCGCGACCGCGTCACGTACCCACCTTCAGAAACACTGTCTCTGTTGGCGTTGCCGAATGCAAGAGCCATCTCCGGCAAAAGATTGGTGTGGCTGCCGTCCGACCGCAGATCTTTCATAAGGGCGGCACTATAAGCCTGACGCTGAGACGCCGGAACAGAGTCGACTTCCGCTTGCAAGCGTTGCACGGCCTTTTCAGCGCCGTCTTGTTCAAACGTCGAACGTATCTGTTTTGCATCGCGTGCGGCTTCTTTGTCTGCGCTCTGCCTGGAATCATAAGCGCCTCTGATTTCTTGCTCTACCATAAATGAAAACTCCTGCATTGAATGCGCAAAAGAAGTGTTGGGGATTTGTCTTACCGCTGTGTGCAGACCGCTTGAGCCGACATCGTGCCTCAGCAGGCATCAAATTCTCGTCAAACCAAAAACGCGCCGCCGAGCCATAACGGTGCTCGGCGCCACCCTGCAAAAACTGCAGCCAAAGCCAAATCATCACGATGAAGTCACGCTGCGCGTGTAAATTGATATACGTGCTTTCCCGCCTTACCGCAACCAGACCCTCTTGAACTTTCTCCAGGCAGTCTCGAGGTAACCCTATGTCTGGGTCGCACAGCCAAGCAAACTCACATTCATCCGCGGACGTAAGCTCACAAATCATATTGAGACCAGGCGATATCGTCGGCGACCGCTATCTGATCCGCTCTATGATTGGGCAGGGCGGTATGGGAATGGTCTTCCAGATCGAGCAAGTCTTTCTGGGCAAAGTGCTTGCCCTTAAAACTCTGAGCAATTCTCGTCTGTCCGATTCAACCGTGCGCCGATTTCAACATGAGGCAAGAGCGGCGTTCGCCATCGATCATCCCAACTTGATCACGGTTCACGACTTCGGATTGCTGGACGGCAAGATTCCATACTTGATCATGGACTACATCAACGGCAAGAGCCTTGCCCAGCGCATCGCGGAAAAAGGAATGCTCGATGCCGGCGAAGCGATTCCGATCTTTCTGCATGCCTGCTTCGGACTCGGCTATGCACATCAAAAAGGCGTCGTACACAGAGACGTAAAACCAAGCAATATCATGCTTGTGGAAAACAATGGAGAGAAGACCGAAGGTCTAGTAAAAATCGTTGACTTCGGTCTGGCTAAATTCACTCAAAAAGAAGGCGACAGCATTCAATCACTCACCCGCACCGGAGAAATATTCGGCAGCCCTCTCTACATGAGCCCCGAGCAATGTGCCAGCCAACCAGTGGATGAGCGGTCGGATATCTATTCTCTGGGCTGTGTTTTCTTCGAAACTCTCACCGGCACACCGCCATTTATAGGGCAGACAGCGCTGGCGACAATGATGCTGCACATGGGGCAGCAAGCGCCGACATTGAAAGAAGCGTCGATGGGCAAAGACTTTCCCGCCTTGTTGGAGCATATCGTCGCCAAAATGCTTGAAAAGCAACCCGCCGATAGATACCAGAGTTTAGCCCAGGTCACAGGCGAACTGGCTGCTCTGGAGCGCCAACTCAAAGACCCTCGAGCTCAGGCAAATACGGTCGTCTTGCAGAAGAAATCCGCAGCAGCCGGCAAACCATCGAACTGCTTCCAGCTATCCAAGAACATATTCGCGTTGATCATGACGGCAACAATTTTGCTCTCTTCGGCAATTTCTTCATTTGTTACGCACAAGTTAGTAACTGAAAGCGAAATCGCAGAACGGAAAAAAACTCCCCCTGCTGCATATGTCGCCCCTCACAACTATGTGAACCGAGAGACGATACGCCCGGAAATTTCCAACGAATCGTTGACTGCCAATCTAAACCGTTATCGAAAAGATGGCATTTGTCGGCTGAAATTGATTGACATCAATGACTTCGGCTTCGATAAAATCCTGCAATCTCCATGGATAGTCGATCTCGATCTGCTCGGCAGCGGCATCAACAACAAGAGATTAGCGGAACTCTCCTCTCTTCCCAATCTCAAAAGTGTCACCCTCAGCCACACAAACTTGGACGACACCGGTGCCGCCGGTTTGTCAAAGTGCCAAAAACTAATCTCGGTTTCAGCCGGCTGGTCAAGCATCAGCGCTAAAGCAATTCCTTACTTTCTGTCCATGCCACAGCTGCGTTCTCTGGATTTGTCAGGCATCCGATTAGACCGGGAATCGATCAAATTTCTGGCCGGCAAGAGCACGCTTGAATATCTGAGAATTCCAAGTACGTCTGGCATCAGCGACGAAAATCTGGCACCGCTTGCCAATTCCAATATTAAGCATCTGGACATTGAAAACCTCCCGCTAGGAGATACCGCGGCCTTTCATATTTCCAAAATGCGCAAGTTGGAATACCTTTCAATCAGAGGAACAAATATCGGTCTGTCCGGACTCAAGCAACTTTTGACAAATAGAAATCTGCGCACTGTAGTTTTCTGTCCTACGCAACAACTGAAAACGGCTGCTGTTCGAAAGTTAGCCAAGGGAAAAAAGTTGTGCAGGTTTGTGCAATGCAGCCGATAAATGGATGATTTCAGAAAATCGGTTCAGAAAGTCGGATTTGTACCGACGCAATGACAACTTGCCGAAAAAAACTTCCGCCGGCGGCTACAATACGTAAATCCGGCGCGGAAACTTCATAGCCAATAACGATGCAACTGCGAATATCCCTGTTTCAGAAAGGTTTGATTCTGGTTGCTATTCCGCTCATTTTCGAATTGGTAACTTATGGAATACTGGCCGACCTGTTCAATCGAGCGCAAGAAGACGCCAGGCAAGCATTAAAAGCAAGAGAAATAAGCGACACAATCAACCTGATTGTACGTGACTTCTATGACATGCTCACCACTATCAAATCAGCCGCTTTCGTGCGGGATCCTCGCGTCCGAGAACGAAAGGACGAAATGGTCAGTCAAGCATTCGAGAAGATGCGCAGAGTAAAAGAACTGGTCAAAGATGATCCCGGTGCTTCGGCATTGATGGATGAAGTGCAAAGACGCGCGCACGAGGCGAATGATACGCTGGATTCAATCAAGTCCGCATATGACAGCGGCGACATTGAGCGATGCCTGTCCATGCAAAAGTCGCTCAATGTGAAGGTCAAACAAATCGTTTCTGAAGAACTCCTCTCTCTAGCGAGACGGCAGCACGAAATTGGCGATCGCAGCCCGGAAAGACAGGCCTATTTCCGACTGTTGATCAGCCAGCAATTATCGCTAGCGATCGCATTCGGGGTCGCGCTTACAGTGATACTGGCCATTGTGGTGAGTAAAGGCATAACGCGCAGGCTATCGGTACTCTCCGAAAACAGCGTGCGACTGGCGAGAGAAGAAGCGCTGCTGCCAGCGCTTTCCGGGCACGACGAGATCGCGCAGGTGGACAGCGCTTTCCACATGATGGCCAAAGCGCTTGCCGAAGCCACGCGTGTCGAGCGTGCTCTGATTGAAAATGCCAGCGATGTGATTTGCTCGATAGACAAGTCCGGCACATTCGCAGCGATCAATCCTGCAGCCGAGAAAGTCCTTGGTTATACGATGGACGACTTACTCGGCAAGTACTACATCGACTTGATTGCGCCCGAAGAGCGCGACCATGTTAATAGATGCATGGAAACATTGATCAATAGTCCATCTCCCGAGCCTTTCGAAACAAGGCTTATCAGAAAGGACAGGGTGACCATCGATATTTTGTTTTCCGCGTACTGGTCCCGCGAAGAGAAGACTTACTTTTGCGTCTTGCATGACATTACCGAGAGAAAAGACGCAGAGAGAATCAAGCAAGAAGTGATAGCCATGGTCAGCCATGATCTGCGCACGCCGCTTACTGCGGTGCGACATCTTCATGAAATGTTGGTGCTCGGCAAAGCCGGCGAATTACCTGAAGCAGCGAAAACGCTGATTTTGCGGGCCGATGGCGCCAGTCAACGAATGCTTACATTGATCAATGACCTGCTGGAAATCGAAAAAATCAGAGCAGGAAAATTGTCTCTCAGCTTGGTCGAAATCCCGGCAGCCAATCTCTTTCAATCCTGTCTACAGGTGATAACGCCTCTAGCCGAGGAAAAATCGATAACAATAAACATTCTGGATACTGATATAGATATTTACACCGACCCCGATCGCATGGTGCAGGTGCTCGTCAATCTAGGCTCCAATGCCATCAAATATTCTCCTGAAGGCAGTACAGTCACCATGTCTGCCGAAATCAAGGAAGACGATGTAGAAGTACGCATTCAGGATCAGGGAAGAGGTGTACCCGAAGATATGCGCGAGTCGATCTTCAATCGCTTCCAACAGGTGCATAGCTCTGACTCCGCCAATATGAGCGGCACCGGATTGGGTCTGGCCATCTGCAAGGCGATTGTCGAACTGCACGGCGGCACCATCAAAGTAGAATGCGCGAAATCCGAGCCGGGAAGCACGTTTATCTTTACTGTGCCGCAGCGCCCCGCAAGACGCTCAGACAGTTAATAGTCTTGAAGACTCCGGGGACGCAATACAGTTCAATACCCCGGACAAACTCTCCGAACACCTGAATAGCGAGCAGTTTTGCTTCGCCACAAATTCGCCATAAGCAGGCGGAAAGATGGGTGTATGCAGAGCGCCTTTTACGTTCGACATCGACTCTGCCGGCTTACGTTTCGATCTTCCCCTGAGCACAAGGCAAGGAATCAAGTTTCATGGACGGACATACAAGAACAGAACACACAGCAGAAAAAAGACCGATGAATTCAAAAGGTCATCAAACGGAACAAGACATGCAGACCGCGCATGCAGCCTGGGATGCCTGGAAAAGCAATGATCCGGCCGCCTGGGACTGGGCACTCGATCAAAGAAACAAGCTCCTAAAAACAGACCCGAAAGCCTGGTCAAAAGCGATGAAAGAAGTAGACGCCGATGAAGCAAATCAGAAGCACGCTCACGAACAGCGTGAAAAAGAAAGACAAAGACAGCACCAGCGGGAAGCTGAGCTGAGAGCTGAAATGAATGAAGAAGCGCGCTTAAGGGCTGCCCAGGATAAATTGAGAGCAGAACAAATGTATGAGCAGAACGCCGGCAGCACCGTTCATGAACTGAGAAGGCCGAACAACTTGCATCCCGGATACGCGCCTCAAAGCGCCTTTGCTCCGGAGTCTCCCAACTCGCCGGCCTATGACTCGGCCTATAACAGAGAGCGAGGCGAATTTCACGGCGTCGATTTAGGCATCGTCAAATTGGGCGTGCGAGACGGCTCGCTTGAAACGGGGGTGAATATAGGCATCGCCAGCACTGATTTATCCTTGGGCAAGAACACCGGAGTCAACGCGGAATTCATGCCCTACGGCGGGCCGATGCATGCAAGAGCAAATGCCAATTTAGGATTCGAAGAAGACGGATTGCATAGCGAAGTTGGTGCGGGAGCAAACTTCTTTAACGTAGTCAACGGCGACGCCGATTTCGGAGCAAAACTCGGACGCAATTCGAGCGTAAGTGGAGACGTGAGGGGCAAAGTATGGCCCGTCGATGTACAGGCTGACGCAGGCGCCGCAATAGGCGCTGACGGACTGAGCGCATATACTGGTGCCAATACCGGCATTGCGGATACGGTAGGAGTCAGGTCGGGAGCTCACTTCGACGTCAATGAGAATTCCTCTGCCGGAGCTGGAGTAGGTTTGAAATTTGGCGAAGAAACGCTTGACTTCGGTCCGAGCGTAGACACATACGGCAATCGCACCATCCGGCCCAACTTGAATCTCCGGCCCGGACACAGCGCCAATGCCACCTTCTATCCTACTGGAAACAGAGACATCGATCCTTAGGTTTCGACAAAGCGAGCATACGGCGCATGGCTGTACCTCCAGCAACCAAACATGCGCCCGTTGCTTTGATACCCAACACAGTTTTTTCTTCCCCCGCCTAGAAACTGAGCCCACAGACAGCTTCCCCAAAAGGGAAGCTGCTTGTGTTCGTACTGCAAAAGCCAAGGAGGCAACTGAATTGAAGCGCCGGATGGTTTATTATTTTGTTTCACCTCATAGAGCGCCAGAAAGAGGATATGGCCAAAATACTTTTAGTCGAGGATGACGCAGATCTGGTCTTTACGGTTTCGGAGTTTCTCAAATCCGAACAACACTCAGTCGAGTATTTTACCGACGGCAGAGAAGGGCTGGATCGTTTACTCTGCTGCACTTACGATTTGATAATTTTGGACTGGTCATTGCCCGGTCTATCCGGCATGAACATTCTGCAGGAGTTTCGCTCCCGTGGAGGCAAAACGCCGATTTTGTTTCTCACCGCCCGCAGCACAATAAATGACAAAGAATCAGGCTTGGACGCCGGCGCGGACGATTACCTGACGAAACCTTTCGACTTGCGCGAACTTTCTGCCCGATTGAGGGCCCTTCTTCGTCGTCCACAGGTAGTGACGGCTAACATCCTGCAAGTGAGAGATTTGGTACTCGATCCATCCACCAGGAAGGTTTCTAAAGCAGGCACAGAGATTCACCTGCTTCCAATAGACTTTGCTCTTCTTGAATTTTTCATGCGTCATCCGGATCAAATATTCAGTAATAACGCCCTGCTGGAGCGCGTTTGGCACTCCGAAAGCGATGCCACGGGAGAGGCCCTGCGTTCATCATTGAAACGAATTCGATACAAGATCGACGACAGCGAATGCACAGTTATAGAAAATATTCCGCGAGTGGGCTATCGCATGCCGTCTGGAAAGAAGAAGGACTAAACGTCAAAAACTGGAGCGGACCAGCCGGCTCCAGCTTCGACACCTTTTTATTCGTCCTCTGAGAGCCGCTGTCGCGTTAAACAGTAGCTCTGTACAAGTTATACGAAGGCAAACATCAAATCGGAGTCAAATAGTAAATATCCGGATTTCTTCCAGACAAGATCCAATTTAGTATCCTCCCGGCCGGCTCGCGACCTTAGCGACACCAGACATACCGTGCCTTCCATATCGAGCTTCTGCATAACGTATTCCTGCAACCAGATTGGAGAGCGGGTCATGAATATTGTTGTTCATTCCGGGCAGCGCATATCGAGAGAAAGTAGAGGGTATCGTCTGCATAAGTCCGGTCGATGGATGTCCTCTCTTCGCGTTGATATCCCAGTTATTAGTGATGTTCGGATTCCACCCGCTTTCGCGCGTGACGATCTTATTAACAGCGGAAATATTCTGCTCTGTCACAGGCACACCTGCCAGTTTGAGAGCCTTCTCAATTAATTCACGACGTGCCCCCGGTGGAACATGTCCGCCAACGGCGTGCTTATCGAAGCCACCATCACCGCCACCACCGCCTTCGACGGATTGATGCCAACCGTTATAGTGCCCGCGTCTGTAATGCATGCTTGAATAGTGATGCTTCAATGTCGAGGACTCATGGGCTTCATGACTGGTGCTGACCATCGTCCTGTTATGCTTGGGATTTACGTTGCTCTTATCTTCTGCTACGACAGCCCAACCTTCATGCCCATCTCTATTGTCGCGAACAATCGACATTCCTTTGAGCAGCCCATTCTCATGCAAGGCATTATTTACTTCGCGCAGATTTTCGGACAGGTGTGCGGGGTCCTTTTTGCGCAATGCATCAAGCTCGCCAAACACGTGTTTGAAGTCATGGGGGTCTTTCTTGAGATGGTCGGCTACCTTGGCGCCAGTTTCATGTACCTCCCTTTTCCTTTGGGCCTCATCGGGCGACCCCAAAGCCGAGCGCTCGCTTCCGCCTGCTCTATCTAAGCGACCTTTGTCTGCGCCAGCGGCAGCGTGCGAACGGCTCGTCCCGCCTTTGGTCTCGGCGGAATCATACAGTTCCGTTCCATTCAGATGCTTCTGGACAAACTCGTGCGCGGACTGTCCAGGCTGATAAACGGAAGGATTGGGTCTTTCCATTCTGCTGCTGTAAACATCAGCCCAGCCTCGGGCATGAGAATTTGCAGAATCACGATCTTCATGGGGATGGCGGCGCTCCACATAGGAACGCGAGTGCGATTCAGTCATATTGGAAACTCTCTGGTAAGGCGGCTGGAAGCTCAACTGGAATGCTACTGATTCACCCGTCAAATTTTCGTCAAACGTCTTACCGAATTCGCAAAGAAGGCCGGCGAAGCTTCACCGGCCTTTTGACTGCTCAATGCTTAAGAAGCCCTTGTGGTCACTCCATACGAGGAGCAATCACCATCTTGCTTCCACGCCCGAGACCCACCCCGGTGCTGTAGCCGACTTTTCCTGGCGAATCAACACCACGTGCAAGACCAGGCGGATAGACCTTGATTTGCACAGGCTTTCCATCGTATTCGCCAAACTTCACTTCATACCCGGGCGGAAGGCTACTCTTTGCTGCAGCTTCAAGATATATGGACGGGTCAGGTCTGTGACTCTCAGTGCCAAACAGTTCTGCAGTGCTCACAGCCGAATCAGACGTGGCTTTCCCAACTTCTTTAGGTGAATGCATAGCTTTTTGAGTGGTGGCAGCAGAGCCTTCCATCTGCGGCGAGGATGCAGGTTGTGCATTCCAAGTCCTGGTGGTCTCCCGCAGTGGGTTAAATCTCGAAAGATCGAATCTGTCACCCAATGATTGCAAACGTGCTGTAAGAGGGCTTTCAGACAGAGCGCGGCTGAGCGCGGTGAAGCCCTTTTGCTCGAATTTCAATCCAATTTCGGGGATACGAGAACCCAAACCGCCGTAAGCGAGCATTACCGGATAATCGAAAAACGCTGCTCCGATATTCTCTGCGACAATCTTTCTACTCTTTTCATGATTGTCCGGCGAAATCCAGGTTTGATGGGCTGCGTCAGCCGCTTTCTCTATTCGCGTAAGCGCATCATGACCAAGACCCACAACCCCTGCGGCGAGTGCCACTTTGGCGACTCCGCGCCATGGTCCCCCTGCCTCACTCATAACTCTCAGCCCGGCGCCGAATGCGAACGATGACATAATCTCCAGCTCAGTAGCAGAGCGCTGGGACGTCTTCACACCAAGAAAAGTAGTTTCTTCAGAGGAGAGTGCTTGCTTAACACGTCCGCATGCGCCTTCGAAGCTCGCATTAACAAGATCCAATTCTCGCTGAAACGGGCTCATCGATATGGACGCTTCTTTAGAGGATTTCTCCTCAGGACCTTCAAACATAGGTATCGCCTCCCGCTGGAATTGAGATTTCTGCCATTCTGGTCAGCCCCGGGCAAAATAGGCATCAAATACACCAGCGGAAAACCGCATCCCCACTGCGAAAACTACGCAACACCATTCTACTACCCTGCTTAGTATCTTGGTAAAAAAGAAAGGGCTAGAAGAAGTCGAAAGTGTATGCGCGATTTCTCGCGCATACACATGTTCAAGCTGTCACACCGAAGCCCTAATCCAGGAAGATATCGGCGTGCAACTCGTTGCCCGGCACCACGGCGTACTGCTCGAGATCGTTGATGCCGGCTTCTCGCAGAACATCCTCGTCGACGAAGAATTTGCCGCTGCACTCTTTGGCCGAGCGCGTCAGAATATGGTATGCGGCGTCCGCGACGATACGTGCGGAGCGCGCATGTTTCACCAGCTCTTCACCGCCCGGCAAATGACGAACAGCAGCCGTATCGATGAGGGTTTTAGGCCAGAGCGAATTGGCTGCGATACCGTCAGGAGCCAGCTCAGCTGCGAGCCCCATGGTGACCATACTCATCGAGTACTTCGACATAGCATAAGCCAGTTGCGGTCCCAGCCACTTGCCGGACATCTGCGCAAGAGGCGGCGACATGGTAAGGATGTGCGGGTTCGCAGCCTTGCGCAGGTGGGGGATGGCGTGCTTGGCCATGAAGAAAGAACCGGCGCCGTTGACCTCATGCATCAGACGAAAGCGCTTCAGCTCAGTCTTTTCGGTGGAGGTCATGGAGAGCGCCGAAGCGTTGTTGACGAGGATGTCGATCCCGCCGAAGGTCTTGACCGCCTCCTCAATGGCGGCCTTGATCTCGTCTTCGTTGCGCACGTCGCATTTGACTGCCAGCGCGACGCCGCCCGCTTCTTCAATCTCCTTGGCGGCCGTGTAGATGGTGCCTGGAAGCTTCGGATTCTCGCTCTCGGATTTGGCCGCAACCACGACGTTGGCACCATCGGCAGCGGCACGTTTTCCAATTTCGAGCCCGATGCCGCGGCTGGCACCAGTAATGAAGAGCGTTTTTCCGCTCAGCGGCTTTTTCTCTTCTTTTGACAAATTCAGTCTCCTTTTCTGTAGAGAAGATGCGTAGGTCTTCTCTTATTGCAAAAACGAGCGCCCGCCCGGCTCACATTGAGAGGGCGGACACCCTAAGGCATTCTCATGCCCTTCAGCGCATTCCGGACAAGGGATGAGCAAGATCGTTGTACAGGCCGAAGAGTGCCAGGGCAAGCAGTCCCCACATGCAGACTTTCATGATCTTCATCTGTGTTTCGACAGCCACGGGTCGCGCCCGCAACTTCTCCAGCAGAAGAAAGAAAACATGACCGCCGTCAAGAACCGGTATCGGCAGAAGGTTCAAGATGGCCAGGTTGATGTTGAACGCAGCCACAATCGCCAGGAATGAAGCCCACCCTTTTGAGAAAGATCCGGCCGCGAATTGCATGAACCCGACCACTCCGTGGACCTCAAAACCAACTTGCTTCGCCGATTTGCCGGAAACAGTCCCTGCTTCATCGGCTCCGACGATGGACGTCCAGATAAGCTGTCCTGTCATAGAAAGCATTTTCCAGACGGATGACGCTCCTCTCGACACGGCGCTGGCCACGTCGATAGGCTGCCGTTCGACAAGACCGACATCAATGCCAAGCCTCTGGTTGAGCGGCGCATGAGCCGTTATCTCCAGCGAACGCCCCGCGCGCAACACGTCGAAGCGAATATCTTCTGATGTCCGCTGCCCAATCGCAACAATCACTTGCCTGGCGCTGCCTGTGGCAATTCCGTTAACGGCAAGCACAGTATCTCCGGAAAGCAATCCGGCTTTGTCGGCATAACCAGTCTCATTGATGCGACCCACGACCGGCACATCGCGAAAGACTTCATTACCGACGATATAGGCGCTTGCCGAATAGAGACCAACGGCCCCGAGCAGATTGAAGGCTATGCCGGCGAGCAGAACGCAAGCACGCTTCCACACCGGAGTCCTCATCACGCTCTCGGCGGTCGGCTCGAAAGTAACGTAACCACCCAGGAACCAGTAGGGCGTAACCTGAATCATCGTGCCGCCTACGCGACCCAATTCAAGAACACGTCCAGCCGGAATGCCGATCGAGAAAGTATCGATCGGATAACCGCAGGTTCTTGCCACCACCCAGTGGCCCACCTCGTGGATCATGACGGCAAAAACAATCGCCGCCATTACCGGCCAATATGCATGCGGCAGCACCATCACAAGCCAGCTGTAGAAGAGCAACTGGCCGAAAGGATGCTCGAAGGCATCTTTCACGCCGGCACCACATGCCAGAGCAAGCGAGCCCGCCGAGCGCAGCCGAAGGTTCGATATCGCATTCATATTTCTCACTCCTTCTATTCAGGAAGGTTTAGGAAAAGCGCATATTCAGGCCTGCAGCAAATGCTCGCCGGCAGGACTGCGCTTGAAGTCTTCGATGCGCTGACGAAGCCAGAAAAACCACAGCGCAAGACCGGCGACAACGCCGCCGAAATGGATCCAGTAAGCAGTCTTGTCCCCCGGAGCCATTTGCAAGAAGTGATAGAACTGCGTGCCGAGCACAAGCAAGCCGAAATGCCACATGCGCACGATAGTAAGCTCCGTAGAGGGAACACTCACCAGAGCAAAGCGCGGAGTAGCAACAGTGAGCACGGCGATTACCGCAATGATCACCCCCGACAGGCCGACAACAGGAATGGTCAGTCCAGGGTCGGCCAGATAGTGCGCCAGACCAGCAAACACGCCCGTCCCGAGGATAAATGCAAGCATGCGAAGATGACCAATCGCATTCTCGAGTACGGTGCCGAACCAGAAAAGGAAGATGAAGTTCATTACCCAGTGCAAGTTCGTGTTCTCATGCTGGAACATGTATGCGAAAAACATGCCAACAGCCTCGGGGATATACCGATGCTCTGTGGCAAATGCCTGACTTACATAAGCAGGCACGAGCGGATAGACATCCGCAAAAGGCAGCAGCAATGCAGAAACAAGTCCTGCCAGTGCCACCGCCCAGGGGAAAATCGGTCTTTGCATGTTGTTTCCCTTTCGTTTGCGCAAGAGCACATTGCTCTCGCTTCAGGTCTTAGCTAGACCAGGCTTGATCCTGTGCGCAGTTACCGATAGCAAAACTGCAACAGGTGGAAATTCAAATTGGAATTACCCAGGCACAGCAAATTCGCTGTGCTTAAGCCGGCCTTCGTGGAATCGACAATCTCTTGAGTTATTTAAATGGCGAAGCAGAAAAGGAAATGATCAATAACCTGAACCTTAAAGAGCTGCCATCAGAAAATGCAAATCGTCAAAACCTAAGAAATAGAGCTGAAGAAGAAACCCAGAGCGAGCTCAAAAGTGCTTTAGACGCAGCATTTTGGGCGAGGCTGAAGAGCATTGCTCTGACGCGAGCGCAAATTAAAACAAGCCGGGCCAGCTAGAATCAGGGTGGCCACGCTAGCGAATGCCGCTTGACACCACCAACAATGGCACAGCGGTGCCAGCACTCTAAACGCGAGAGAATGACATCCACTCCGCCACTCAACGAAGAGAAAAGCTACTGTTTAAAAGGCTTTGCTAACGATGCCAGCTCGCGCGAACCACGCCACCTTTGGCACCATATACAATACCACACAAAAGGAGAAGATCGAGACTTGTGTCTCGATCTTCTCCCTGGCAAATTGTCAATGCGATTGTCTATGCCTGGCAAGCACAAACGTTTGGTGCTCTGTCAACATAAGTGCGCCAGTATCAAAAACTCATAAAATTTTCGGTGCGCATAAACTATCGCTTCTCCGGATGAGGCTCCCAGGGCTCGATCGTTACGGTAAAGGGTTTCCCATCCTTAACGCCATGGTATACCTCAGGCGCCGGTTCGGGCGCCGGCAAATGTATAACAACCGGCTCATCCCCTTGAGCAACGCGAGTTCTTTCTGAACCTGCGCTGATCGCGTGATTAAAGAACTCTTCCGAAAGAGCACTTCTTGCAGCATGAGCAGTATCTGCGAACGAAGAGGATTGAGAAAATCTTTCCGGGGCATCGAGATGAATTGACATAAGATAACCTCAAGAATCGAAGGATATGTCCATACCGCAAATCAGATTGGATACGGCAAACCTTGGTTGTTGGCGGGGGTTTCGGACTGCCAACATTGAAACATCGACAACGTCAAATTAGAGTCAAATGGATTAGTGCCAAGAAACTCCTACCGGCTTCGAATCACAATTTTCTATAAAAGTGGTCTCGCTTCGAATCATGAATGGAGCACTGAGACTGAGGCACGAGCACGGCGATTTCCCATGAATTTGACACCCTGGAGTGTCGAACAAGCTTCTCGCCACATCGCGCAAAAACCAGAGAAGACCAAAAACTATTAGAGATGCCACTACAGTCGCGATAACCAGACTGAACAATTGGAACATCGTTCCACCTCCGCATGTAATTCCGTTTGCGCAATCATGGAATGCCCGCGATCATATTTGCGTCAAACCAACTAGCGGAAAACACGCCGTACATGCGGAAAGCACGTAGGAAGAAGCAAGGAAGTTTTACACTCATTTGATGATTAAACGACTTATATATAGCGTACGGTGATTTTTCAAATCGCCACAAATTTCACCGGCTGAAGCGCAGACCGGCAGCTGTTAAAAAGAGGACACATTGAAATGCCCATTCCTTTAGAGTTACCTCACACAGTCATCAAAGCCACCGCCGGCGAATCAGCCGCAGTCACTCGCGTCATAGAGGAAATATCTCCAACATTGATCGCGAAACTCGACAGCCTGGCTGGGCAAATAAAGGCAATCGCAGCGAAACCGACGGGCGCATATATAGAGTTCGATGAAATTCCCAAAGTCACAAATTCTATTCTCGAGTCGGGAAAACTGAAAGGTGGTGGCATTGAAATAAACAATGCCATGATTGGCTCCGGCTTTGAAATCAACGGACCTTCGAAGATTGCCGGTACCGAGCTGGCGCCCGTAAAAATAGGTTCGGGCGTTTCCAATTTCAGGGCTGAGGCAGGGTTGCGAATCGGCGAAGGAACCACGATTGGTCATGATGTCGCAATTGGTGAGCAAACTACACTGCAAGCAAACAATCTAATTGGTGACCAAGTTCAAATAGGCAAAGGTGTCTCGGTCGGCTCCAGAGTTTTGATTGCAGACCGCACACTAATCGCCGACGAAGTAAGAATTGGCACGAAAGCGAAGGTTTTCAACGATGTCGAAATTGGCTCGAGAGCACTCATCGCAAGAGGATCAACAGTAGGTCCAAGTTCGCGGATCGGGCCCCATGTGATTGTCGGAACGGATTCGACCTTGAATTCGTTCGTCACACTTACTGGTCGAACGAAAGTCGCTCATCACGCCAAAATCGAAGCAAACGTTAAGGCAAACAAATCCTACATCGGACCTTATTCCGAAATAGGTCTGGGCTCAACATTGTATCGCGCGCAAATAGGCGAAAGTTATGTTGTACCCAGAGGTTCTCAGATAAGCCGAATCAGGCTCGAATAGGCAAAAGAACCAAAACGAAAACGGTGCGGCGAGGCTGAGGCGGTGGATACGCCTCAGCCTCCTTAACTCTGTCAGCCAAAGGACTATTTCACCGAGTCGCGGCTGGGCAAGGCGCGAGCGGCGAGCAGAACAAGATTCTCCGGCAATGGAGCCTTACTATTTTGATGATGGGCGAGAGTTCTCTTCGTCTGTTCATATGTTGAATATGCTACAGAACCGACCTGAACAGGAAGAGAAGCAAGCATAGAAGTTTCAGCAACTCTATCCGCCCTGCGCAGCCAATTAGGTCCCGTCTCGATAAGCTTTCCATTCAACAACTCGCCACCGCTGATAGTACTAGCAAATCGACGAGACAAACCGCCGATGCAAAGCCCTGTAAAATAAGTGCCTCTCACGCCGTTCACCCAGGAAGCATTGGATTCACCCCATTTGTTGTTGGCGAAAAATCCCATTGCGCCCATGGCTGTCTCTGTCAATGCATAGGCTGCCGCCGTTGCCAGCGATCTGCCACTGACTGCCGCGGCAACAATAGAAGCAGCCTTTGGCGCACCTTCCTCGATCAGCGGACTGCAAGAGCGCAAAATGTTCAGCTTTGCCAGTTTGCTCAGGCCAAGAGAAACCATTGCACCGTCAAGTACAATATCGAATGTTTTCCCTGCAGCTAAAACCAAATTGTCTCGGATTGCCGCGTTCGGCAGCGTCTTAGCCGGCACGAAACGGTCGCCATAGAAGACCATTTCATCGGCCTTAAAGCGATGTTGTACAAGCAGCGGCGCTCCAACATTCTCATTGAAAAGGTCATAACCAAACCTTCCTCTTTGAGCCTGAGCAGTGACATCCACAATGACATCGCTTTCCGGATCTGCCGGGTTGACGCGCCTTGCATCATAACGCTTCTTCAGGACATCAACATCAATCGCACTCAAAGATGGCGAGTTTTGCCGGCTGTCTTTGCGCTCGACGCGATTGTCGCGCGAAGCAGGATCCATAATCTCAACAAGCCTTCCATCAGCATCAAGAATTGCTTTCTTATGAATTTTTTCGCCCATTACAGTGCTGGGCGACAGCGCGATATCAACAGACTCGATTCGGAGGTATGGATCTTTTTTCGCGGACTCGATGTCCTCAGCCGCCTTCTTGATTCGAGGAAGATTCTCCCCCAGCCATCGCTGATAACTGGCTACACGCAAATCAGAGCCGAGAGAGTCGAGTTTATCCGGCAAATCAATATGCGGCTTCGGCTGTCCCTTATCATGTTCGACCTTTATCCCTTGAGGCAGAGAGATGGCTTCACCCATTTTGTTCAGACCATCTACCGCAAGCGTCGCCGCATAAAGTTCTTCGAACAGCTTCACCCCTGCTCTAAGCTGCGTTTTATATGCAGTCTCATCCTGCGCCTCGGACAGACTCCAGCCGGAAGGAACGCCCTTTCCAACGGTGAGTCTGTCCAGCTTGTATGTATTATCGGCGAGCGTTTCCGGCAGATTCATCGCCTATGCAACCTACTTGAGAATTCCTGCCGCTTCAGCGCCTTTAGTCAAAACCGTCACGATTGCAGCGGCACCACCAGCAATTGAAGCGGCTTTGCCTCCACCGACGACTTTTGTCGGCTCGTT
This sequence comes from Candidatus Obscuribacterales bacterium, assembly GCA_019745505.1. Lineage (GTDB taxonomy): Bacteria > Cyanobacteriota > Vampirovibrionia > Obscuribacterales > Obscuribacteraceae > QKMZ01. The sequence goes on from JAIETE010000237.1 coordinate 22,265, forward strand.
AACTGTTCTGCCGGGAAGTTGCTCTGTAGTTATCTTTGACGCACCTTTCATCGCCTGCTCAAATTGTTCCTGCGCTCTTTGCCTTGCTGCTCGATCTTCAGCAAAGTCAGGGTTCGCAAGGTGACCGGCTCCGACAGCACCAAGCAGGTGCACTTCAGTAGCAGGTTTCTCCTTTCCTTCGACGAGATCGGACTTACGCTTATCCGCTTCGCGATTCGTTCGTGCAGACTCAGAGACAGAGTCTTCCGCAGGTGGATAGAAGAAACTCAGGCGCTTATCATACCCGGGCGCAAACTCTGCTTCACCATTCTCGATTAGTTCGCGTCGAGCCTGGTTTTGAGACTGCTCTCCTGCACTCGTCACGTCACTTTCAGCGAAAGCAGATATTGATTTGTCCGGTTCGGTTTTGCGCAATCCCATCTGCTCGGCTACCGCTTCGAACTTCTTCAAGTCATCAGCAAGCATACTTCTGCTGGGAAAGGCCAATAGCTTTTCTTGACCATTCATGCTCAAGCGACCCGTGAAAGTGCCGATTGCCTCACCTTTGTCTGAAAGGATTCGATACTGCGGCTTCATCAGACTTTGCGCATCTGTCTGTCCGGCACGGTCACGCACCAGCGAAAAACCGCTTGGATGGCTGTATCGCTCGATAGTCATATTGTCCGCACCAAAATCTATACGCCGTGCGGGGGCAGATGCTTCTGCTTTGGGCGCAGCCTCCTCTACCTTCTCTCCGGACTCTTTCTTCGCAGCTTCTTTTTTCGCTTTAGTATCGCCACTCTCCTTGGGAAGAGCTTGCACTTTTAATGCTTTGCGAGCTTGATCGTATTGGGCTTTCAAATCCTGATACTGAGAGGAGCCGTTAATCTCACCCAGGTCGATACCGTTGGCGGTGAGAACGAGTGATTTGTGCATCTCTCGCGTTTCCTCGATTGCCGCCTTAACAGCTCGTTTTAGATTCTTTCCCTCGTACTCCAATCGAGTTCCTTCAGGCGTCTCCTCGAGACGAAGGGAAAGATCTCGCCTATGAGCCTGACGATCATCGAAGCCCCGAATTTCCTTGAACTTTTCCCCCAAATCTGTCTGTGGTGTCACATACAGCTTGTGCTTGCCGTGAACAACAACTACATCCTTGCCACCGGCAACAGCTTCGGCACCAGCGGCTTGCAGCTTTTTATCGAGAGATATACCACCACGAAACTCCATAACTCCAAGGGCTCGGTCGTTACCAGGCTCAGGCGTCAACTTGTAATTGTATTCTCTCTTCAGCTCATCTCGCCTTAATGACGCGTTCTCTGTGTTCAGCCCAGCGCCAAACTCTCCAAGTTGAGCCAGAGCGTTATCTCGCTTGGAGCGTGTCGGCGCCTTAACTTCAGCCCCATTTTCGCTTTCAATCGATCCGACAGGAGGGTTTTCAGCACGTCTTAGAACATCCGAAGGATAAGTGATCGGATACCAAGCTTCACGGGTTGCATCGATGTCTCCATAACTAGCATGCTCTAACTCTGCTTGGCGCAATATATCAGCATCAAATTCAAGCGGATTAGAACCAAATGCTTTCGCAACTGACGCCATTCCATTTGCGTCACGATACCGAGCGATCGAAGGATGCAGCATCTCGCGATGCCCATCAAATTGGTCATGCATAGTCACTCGAATCGGCTCGGCACCGTTTGCCTCCGCATTCAAACCTGCCATTCTTCCCGGCGTCGGCTCGACTCGCTCATAGCCAGTTGCATCGAATTCCGAGAAAGGATCAATACCTCGTTTGACGTCCTCGCTTAAGGCAGCCCAATCTAGAACAGGTTTCGCTTCATCCGCTTTCTGCGCTTCTAAATTCGATGGAATATCTGGCATGAGCTTTGTCCTCAGTTTTTAATATCGCTTGAAACACCAGCGCTCAGCCCGCAATGCAAGTAATGCAACTTGCACCGGTCTTCGCATTCAGTGGGGCAACCACGCTGTTGCAATCAGAATCGGCGAAAACATGTCAAATTCGCATAAAACACTTTGCGGAAAACACGTGTGTCGGGCGCCGGATGGACGGATCTGGAACAACCTGTCCACAAAAATGAATACCGTTTGACTCTTATTTGACAGCTAGAGATATATAGTCACCTGGTTACCCGCGTTGCAGCGGCATCGCTTCCATGCGTGCTCAACATTTCGCTGCGTAGTCCGGCACCTCTGTTAATGCCGACCGCTTCTATTCAATGTAGAACTGTTGTTGAACAACTCATGGAGGGCATCGATGATTTCACCTACCTTCAAGGAATCGAGCTGCAAAATTGAATCGGTACAAAGAGAAAATTTCGAAGCCGCAGCGCTTCAAGCAAAAATGCACAGTCCTAGCGAACTTGTGCAGAAACGTTACCTGGATTCAAAAGCAGCTCTCATGAAAAGTTACGAGCAGGTTGGTGTGAAAGAACTAGCGAGTGCACAAATTTTTTCGATCCATCTAGAGCAAATTGAAACGATGCTCGCTCTGACAATAGCAAGCATTGGCTTGATGCTTACGATGTTGAACAACTAAATTTCGAACACCTGATTTCAAGCCCTGCATTTTATATGGATTTTACATTCGTCAGGATATAAAAGTAAGCGTGAAGATGATGTGCACTGGCTCGAGCAACAGCTCGAGTCTTTTGCTTTTATGGCACCCAGTGAAACATAAGGATGATGATTCGATTACAATTCGAGTCATCCCTTATTCGCTTGCCCCTTTAGAATCAGCCGCATGTAGCAGATTTAGCAATCACGGCTTCGCATCAAAAGTTCAGATGCCATCACATCAAATGCTGATGGCATCTAAGTAGCTAAATCCGCGCAGTGGTGATTCGAATTGGGGTACACCCCAATAATCTTTTGCGAACACCTCTATTACTTCTTTTAGTATAATACTGTCAAAAAAAGTAGGCAAAAGCTCGAGCCAGCGCCCGAGCTTTTACCAATCAACAGTCATCCTAACGAGCCATCTCGTATTGCTTGAGAAGGCTCAGGAGCCTGCTCCTAAAGTGCTGCATGCGCGCATCGATCGCACGACAGCGAGCGAGCAATCTTGCCTCCCTACGTGCTGCAAAGTCTGCTCGCCTTTTGTCGCGCAAATCCAGGATCTCTCTGTATTCACGCGGATCATAGCCATCGTGTGACATGGTATTTTTCCCCTTTTAGTCCTAAATTCTACGGAACAGGAATGTCTGCTTCACCGGGATTCGCCCCACATCAGGGGCCAATTTCGTAGTAATTCCCGTCACGGCTGTCCGGCACGTGCATTGGCAAACGCCCACGATCGCTTCACGCTACGTGCGGCTTGTCGAGACAAATCACGAGCCTTTGAACGCTGCCTGCGCAGATGCCGTTGCGAACGCTTGTCGGCATCATATTCCGCGCGATTTTGCGGAATATGAAAAATTAGAGAGCCCTCGCCTGAGAGCTGCGCCTCGAATATGTGAAAGGGGGTTTCACCTCTCTGTTGCACGTTGCTATCCGCGCCAGACAATTCGCACGGACGAACCCGCTTTGCTGTTTCGTCAGCCATCTCTGCCAACGAAACTGCATCCGCCTGCGGCTGTTGAGACAGCAACAGGAGGAAGATGCGTTGGAATGGAAAACTCATTATTTTTCTCCTATAAGTCGGGTCCCAAAGGACGCGTTCACTAACCAGCATTTGCGGTGGCGATTGCAACCCGAGTACGACTCATGAATGCAAGACGCAGCCGAGATAGTCAGCAAAACGCCAAATCAGTCATGGTCGAAGCCGACCATAACAACCTCACGCCGTCCAGGCGTGTCGCTTACATGAAATTTGGTGTCTCGTTGCAAGCAATCGCCCATGGATTCTGCTTGCCTGGACATGTAGGCGGCAACAAGCTTTCGCTTCCCGCAAACGGCCACGCGCAAATTGCGACAGTTCTTGTTTGCGTCGCGAAAAGCCATGCTCAAATAACTGTGTTCGAGCAACTGTAGCACTGCCGACATTTGATTCGCACTTAGATTCAAGGACGCAAGATACAGGCGTTCCTCTTCACTTAACCCGATCGCACTTTCAAGCATGCCATCGACATTTGAAAGAGTAACGCCCGAGCACTCTTCACTGAGGCCGAGGCTACTCTCAACAGAATCAGGAAACCCAATGTTCATGACCAAAGTCCTCTTGTTCTGGTTGCAGACTCTCCAGGCAGTCGCGGAGAACTTTTCAGATATTCTCCACAGCTGTATGGGTGTGTTCGCGCCGACAGAGTTATTGTCGGCGCGACGCAGACTTGCCACCACATTTCGTGGCGTGATCAGAGCCCTAGGTTAGGACCGGACAGCCTGGCAATCACACGATCGACAATGTTCATCGCAATGCCGGTGGTGTAATTGAAGATCGGTAGCTTTTACGTCAGTGAAAAACATTCAGCGAGCTGACCCAGAAGAGAGACAAAGCAAGAACACCGGCGAGCCCGAGATAAACAGAACCGATGAGAAACCGCTTTGCCGAACTAACCTGATAATAGAGATCGACCTCATTTTCCACCGGATTGAGATCCTCGAGGAGTCGCTCCCTCGCGGTTTCGACCTTCTTGCGAAATTCCTCTTTCGGCCCTCTATATTCGCTACTGGACTCGAAGTCGACTCTGCCTTCCAAGTAGCCCTCCGCTTGCTCCAACAGCCATTCTTTGTAAACACGCTCGGATTCGGCGTTTTGCCTGGCGCGCTTGCACGTCAAATAGCTCAAGAAGAGCAAGGTCGTCAGAACCAGAACGAGAAAGCTGCCCCACCACACGGCAATTGCCACAGTACCGAGGGCGCAGGAGAGCCAGAATTCGGGTTTGAATTCGTACCAGTTCTCGTTGATTTCGCTGAGCGCGGCAAGGAAGATCAGAAGCAGAAACACATCCTGACCGCGCAGTGCCAGCCAGAGCAGAACCGCCAGTCCAACCAGCCAGAAACCTCGCCAGACAGCGCCTACTATGCGACCACCATCGAGTGGAGATACCGGAAGCAAGTTGAACAGATTGACGACAAACCCGACGGAAGCGCCCCAAAGCCAGAGCTTGTCACCAGTCCAGAAGTACACCGGCAAACATGCATAGGCAGCCAGAGCGCCCAGCACCGGACCAGCCAGCGCCATGCAGGCCTCTTTCTCCGCATCTTCAGGTTTGCTTCTGATACTTATGAGCGCACCGAGAAAGGGAACGAACATAGGCAGGCTAGTTTCGATCCCCAATTTTCTAGCCGTCCAGTAATGACCCATCTCGTGAGCCAGCAGGAGAACAACGAAGAGAATCGCGCCGGACAGGCCGAGTTTGCTCGTCCACCAATAGGCAAGAATGCTGACTAGCATGGAGATGATGCTGACGGCTCCTTTGAACTTGAAGACGGCAGCGACATACTTGCCACCACCCAGAACAAGAGCGCCGACCACCGCAAGATGACCGGCCGCGCGCGCCCCGATCGCACTAAAAGCGCTTCGCGCCTCTGATTGAAGATCGATTTTCATGACAGCGTCCTTTCACTACAGACGAAGGTAAGTAGCCTCCGGCGGCCAAAAGAATCGGTCGCCGGAAGATCTGGATCAAAGACGGATACTCGTATCCGTCAGCCTGGCAATCACACGATCGACAATGTTCATCGCAATGCCGGTGGTGTAATTGAAGAAGGGAGTCGCGAACTTGGACTTTCTGGCAGAAAGAAAAACGAGATCCCTCTCGTAATTCAAAGCCGAGAGATACTCGATGCTGGAGCCCAGCTCGTCGACAAGACCAAACCCTCTCTCCATGCTCTCCTGCGCCGACCAGCTGTCGCCGTCGCAAATCTCCTCGGACACATTGGGACGATGCTTTCTCACCGCATTGATGAAGATGCGGTGAATCACCTCCAATTTCTTGGTGGTAAAATCTCGTCCTTCCTCGGTGACAGGGTCGGTGGCCGTGAGCATGCGCTTATGCTCGCCCGAAGCCAGAGTCACCGACTCAATGCGGAGCAACTGCAAAAGTCCGCTGTAGTTGAGCAGGTGGGCGGCAACCCCGATGCTGCCGATCATCGCCAGCGGCGCGGCGACGATCTTCGTTGCCGGTGCCACCGTCAGATAGCCGCCCGAAGCGCCGAACTGATCGATGCAAGCCGTGACAGAAACGCCTGCATTGCGCATGCGCTCCATGTGAGCGTACATCAGTCCGTAAGGAGGCACACTGCCGCCCGGCGAGGTGAGGCAGACGACGACTTCCGAGAGATGGTCCGCGTTTTCCACGACTTCATCGGCGAGCAAGCCGAACAAATCGTGCCCTTCGGCATGCAAATTGCCGTCAAAACTGATGACGGCAGCCGGCTTCTCAGTCGCTTTTTTGAAAAGGCTCCGACGCTTGGTACGCGCATCGGCGCCCTTCAGCTTGCGCGTGCGACGGGAATAACCGGTAGTCTCATGAATCTTGCTGAGTTCGCCCCGCTCGAACTTAGTCTTTACAGCAGCCAGCACTTTTTTCAGCAGAGGAAAGAGCACAAAGAGGATGAGGGCGATCGCCATCATGATTGCATTAGTGTCCATTTTTCTAGTCCTTTTCTATTGGAGTTACACTCAGAGCGGCGTGGCAAAACTTTTTTGCACGCCGCTCTAAATCGAGAACCGCCTTGCCGAATAGCGAGGCGGTAGAAATAACAAAACGCATGCCTGCAGGCACGCGTCTTGACTTCATTTCCTAGTCAGCCGCTCGCTCACCCCAGGGCAGGTCGCCAAAGACGACACCGAGAATCACGACGATGGAGCCGACGACAAACCAGAAGAATAGCTCCACAAACACCGACGTATACGGGAAATAGGTCGGCGCAAAGGATGCAGCCAGGATGATCGCCACTCCGCAGAGGACGGTTTCGCAGATATGGACAAACGCCGGCAGCCAGAGCCCCTGCTCTGGAATTTTAAAATAGCGTATTGCCAGCTTGCGCGAAACAACGGTGACGAACATGACTAGCAGAGCCAGAAGGGCTTTCGCTCCAGAGTCGAAGATGCCCAAGTCGAACCTGGTTAATTCCTCCGGCGGGACAAACGAATAGCCGAAGCCGATAGCGCAAAGGAGGAGGGCGACCAGGATAGATTTGCTTTGCATGCTATTTCCTTTCGTTTCTTCAAGAATTGCGAACTGCACACTGCGTGTTCAAACACCGCTGCAGTTTGCGAACAAGGGCGGGAGGAATTTCCCGCCCTTGCCAGAATCAAGCGCTGGCAATAGTTTCCGCAAGCTTCACTTGCCACCCGGGCGTATGAAGAATGCGTATTGCTCCGCTCTTGATCAGAGCCTGACGCGTTACTTCTTCGCGCGCCAGCCTGTGAGCGTCTTCCTTTGAACGGAAGACGTAAATAGCACCGGGACCGGGATTGTCGACCACATAGAGACATTGCCCATTGCGCTCGACAATGAAGACAACGCATTTGCCGACGGCAATAGCGTCAACTCCATCCCCCTGCCACATCTGTTTTTCTTTGACCATCCGCTCGATCTCCGACTTGATCGTGCGTTTGATCTCCTCCTGACGCTCTGTCAGTTTCACACGCTCGACGACCCGGCGACGCCAGGTCTCTTGCCTGCAATAATCAAGGAGCTCGTCCATGATCTTTCCTTCCAGTCCCTGGAGGAAGGTCTCCCAATACCCGGCCGGAACCGCAGCAATAGGGAATTTCCGCCACTCGAGACCTTCCGGTCTGCGCCTGGGGAACCAAAGCCTTCCATCGGTCATGTAGTCCCCAGCCCACTGGAAGCGCGTCTGGCCATCGGCGTCATGCTTCAGCTCGTCGATCAACCTCCTGCGTTCGAGCTTGGCGCGAGCTTCGGCATTGATCTCCTCGGCTCTGGTAAGCATCGCCTGAGCGATGCTTTTGACCGACGCCAGCTCCCTGTTATTTAGCTGGTCGAGCGAAGTTATGACGAAAGAAGCGGTCACCTTTCCACTCCGCTTCTCGCGCCCGATTACTCGGGGAAACCGCTCCGGCGCAGTGCCGGACCAGACCACCGACCACTCGACTTTCTTCGCTTGAGCGTAAGCCGCCTCAGCCTTCTCGATCGCATCCAGCACGCTCTTCTTGGTCTGCTCCGTCCATCCCTGGGGTATGTCGCCTCGAGAGCGAATGGAAATGACCTCGAGATCGATCGGATCATCAAAGCCAGTCCTTTTCTTGTGGACAACTCTGATGAGCAGCTCGCCGGTGTCAAGGTTGCTCAAGTTCTTTATCTCGAACCAATCGCAGGCCTCGGACGCCTTCTTGAGCCAGTTGGCGCGAGAGGCGGCGATCAAATTCAAGTGGTCTTCCACCTTCTGCTTGACCCAGAGAGGCCAGCAGCCGGGCAAGTCCGACTTCGCTCTTATCTCGAAATCGCTCCTTCCCTTCTCTTGCGAACCGCATCTGGTCTTCACTGTGACCAGAACGACCGGCTCGCCGTTAGCGACCTTTCTCTCGCATATGTCGAAGTGAAGTCGATCTTGAACTATCTCCACTTTTCGCTGACCCGTCGCCTTGTTTTCGCCGACGACAGGAGCAACGAACAAAACGCCTCTCGACGGATCGTCAGGCATAGTGTCGTTAATGATTTTGCAGAGCAGGATATCGCCATGTCGCGGCTTTAGGGTCGCAGTCTTCATGACGAAAACCACTTTGCGAGCAGCCGGATGCAAGCCCCTAATTCCGCGCACCATCTGACCAGTTCGTTCGTCCCGCCGTTCAAAGCTCGTAAACTTGAAGGTGAGAACATCACCCTTTTTCAGGGTGCCGGCAATTCGCGTAGCTGCGTTCATTTGAGTTCTCCTGTTTCTAACAAGCCGAACAGAGTTGCAGATACAACCGCTATATGTGCGGTCGGAACCTATGCAGCAAACTACTGCGTGCAATATTGCTTGGTCAGGAATTGGTCTATGTTTGCTTGCGCTTTAAAGCTCCACGTGAAAAAAATGTCGAAGGATAATTCCAACATATTGATCTGCATCCCATTAATGCAAGCTCACAAACATGCGCATACGAACCGCCAAACCAGGCAGGTTCAAACTTACAAAGACTCAGCAGGTGAGCTTTTGGGGGCTCATGCGACCATTCCAAAGACGCGCTCTTGCCGAAATCCGCCAAAATCTTTTTCCGGATCATGTCAATGAATATTTTGCTCAGCTAGCACACGCGTAGTGACACCATGCACAATGGCATCGCTACGCCAGCCAGAAATCACTGCATAACAAGGCTATCACATCTGCAAATGATTGATTCAGACTGCTATCATTAGGGGATTTCGGAGCATCGCACGGAATCGCGAGCGGCGCTAACTATAACACCGTATCCGGTGGCACAATACAAAACAGCGCGACCGAGAAAACTCAGTCGCGCCGCATTAATTTAGGCACCATATTTGGTGACAACGTCTAATAGAGACACACAGTCAATAGAGAAAGATTATGCCGCTCGGCGTCAAATTTACATCAAACTAGGATGCATTCTCTTCGTATCTTTTCGGGTCGGTTGCAATCTCTTCATAAGGCTCTCTGGTAACAGTCGTATTTCCTTGAGCATCTTTTGAGATGACCACGTTATAGCCAGGCTTGCCATTTTTCGGCGGATAACTCTTGGTGATATCGCCGTTCTCGTCTTCCTTCTCTACGTGTCCGTCCTTGAACTTAGTAATTGTGCTCTTGCCGCCATCGACAGTCACCTCAGAAACTTTTCCCTCTTTGTTATTAGGCTCGAATTGAATTTCAGAGTTACCGTTCTTGTAGTGAACTTCTTTTCTGCCGTTGGGATACTCTGTCTGGCTGTCCCTGGGATCATCGGCACCATAACCGGAGGTTTCTTTGCGACCATCATACGGATAGGTCTTTGAAACGGAGCCGTCCTTGTTGCGAGTTTCTTCCGGGTACTTGGTGGTAACGGTGCCATCAGGCGAAGTTATTTCAGCCTTGCCATCGGGAAACTCTTTGCGCACTCCGTCGGGTCCGCTGCGGATTTTGCTGCCGTCAGGATTACGGATTTCTTCCTCCTCGTTGCTCTCTCCTCCTTCTCCGGACTGACTATGCGCTCCAGCGCCTGCCTGTTGGTCGCCTTGGCGCGAACCATCTGCGCGATGATCAGTGTCTTGCCGACCGCTGTCGCCGCCATGTTCATCAGAAGATTGATCAACCTGGCGATCATCGGTTTTTTCTACATGTCCATCCCGATACTTTGTTTGGTGGACATGACCGCCCTGGGAAGTCACCTCGGCCACTCTGTTGTCCTGGTCACCGGGAGCAAACTCAGTGACATGGTTGCCGTTGCCGAGCTCATAGTCCTTTTGTCCATTGGAATACTTAGTCTCTGCAAGTACGTTCTGTCCTTTCACACCGTCCAGCCCGTCTATCGAGAGAGAAGGCAGTACATTGTCAGAACTGCCGGAATTTGGTCTTCTCTCGACTCTGTCTCTGGACATGTCCGGCATTCCGTTGCCGCCGCCACTACCGTGACTTGTAACAGCTTCTGGAGACTGTGGTTGTTCGAAGTGTGCTACTCCCATGGCTGAACCCTCCGGTAATGCAGGTTTTGAGAATCGATGCAGACAGACCACACTGCGCACGGTGTCTTGCCTGCGGTTGAAATTTATGTGCGTGCTGGGTGATGTCATGATGCACCCATCCACATCAAATTAACGTCAAACGTCGACCCCATCGAATAATCGAGCATTCCCGCAGCAAACGGCGCGCATATAGAGGGAAAAAAATATAGTAGAACCTAAAAAACGCGCGTTACGACATGGCTTAGTAAAGCGAGGCAAAAA
>JAIETE010000056.1 GCA_019745505.1 Candidatus Obscuribacterales bacterium
ACGAGAAATCATCGAGGGAAACATAGCGACCGGAAGCATTCTTCCTTCTATCAGAGATTTGGCAACCAAGCTCAATATATCTCGCTCCACCGTCATGCGATGCTACGAAGAACTGGCGGGACAGGGATATATACTTGTCACGCCGGGCTCCGGAACTACCGTCTGCCGCAGACTGCCGGGCGATATCGACAGAATGACCGCCCCTCTCGAATTGGAGCCGGACGTCAACTTCATTCCGGCAACCTGCTCGGACTACTCTCATAGACTGCTGAAACTCGCGCAGGATGCAGCGCCCCAGTCCACATCATTCCTCAATTACGGCGGACCGGCACTGGATGCTGCCCCGATCGATCGATGGCGTGAACTGACTGCAGAGCATATCAAGAAATTGCATACCGAAAACTGCTCTTGCGCCGGATTTCTCCCGCTGAGAAAAACATACGGCAGCTATCTGGCTCGCACTCGGGCGATACGCTGCGACATCGACCAGCTATTCGTGTTCATTGCCAGAGAATTGCGCCTGGACTTGATATGTCGCTTGCTTCTCAATCCGGCAGACGCAGTAGCCGTGGAAAATCCCGGCTATCCGGGGGCACGCCGGCGCTTCGCCGTGCATGGAGCAGACGTGATTCCCATTCCCGTAGACTTCCAGGGCATGAATATCGACTATCTGTGCAATTTGCCAAAGAGGATAAAAATCGTCTACGTGACGCCTTCTCATCACGAGCCGACCGGCGTAGTCATGCCAATGACGCGCAGGAAAAAATTGCTCGAATGGGCGCAGAGTACCGGAGCGATTATCATCGAAGATGACTACGATTCGGAATTTCGCTATGACTCGAGAACCATTCCATCGCTAATGAGCCTCGATCAATCGGATTCGGTCGTCCATATTTCTTGCTTGTGGAAAACCTTGTCGCCTGTTTCAAAACTGGGCTTCATGATTGTCCCTAAGCGCCTGTCAAAAGTGCTGACGTGTGCAAAAGATCTGGTCGAGCGCGAAACACCTCTGCTCGAATCGATGGTACTAACTGACTTTATCGAGCAAGGACATCTGGAAAGAATCATCAGCAAAAATCGCAAGATCTACGCGGCACGCAGGAATGCTCTGGTTGATGCACTCAAGAAGAATTTTCAATCCGCGGTGACAATGTCATCGGAAAGCGCGGGCATGGATCTCTTCGTGCGAATCGATACGCCTCTGAAGGAATCGGAAGTCCTCTTTCACGCAGAAACAGCAGAACTGCCGATGGTCAGCGCCAGACCTTATTACGTTGATGAGGCGCCAGGAAACGAATTCATCATCCCTTTTTCCGTAATACCGGTAGATGAAGTTGAATCCAAAGTAAGCAAGTGGGCGGCAAAACTGCAATTCTCAAAGCTCTGAGCATTGTGTAAACGCCCGACAGCCACGGCATTTACACAACGCAAAATTCATTCACAAACCGGCTCAATTTGTTGCTTCAAAGCGGCCCTGGCGAGCCTGACTCGACACCTGTAACCAACCGCCACAACCCAGTCACAGAAGGCGTTTTACGGTTTGCAGCCCAGCGCGAGGACAACTCTTTCGCTCCGACAGTGCTCCTCTTCTGGCTTTACTTTCCTCGCCTGTGCTAAGGCTTTAGTACCGCCGACAGAGGGATGCCGAAATGCACATCACTGAATTTCTCGGTTTTGCATATTTGTTTGTTGCTGGAATCTTCTGGTTTATCCTCATCACTCGAACATAAACATAATCCTCACTCAGAAAAAGACTAGAAGGTGTGAGATGGAAGTTATAGACGTCATGGAGTATTTTGGCCTGGCCAATCTGATTGTCGCTTTTCTGCTATGGCTAACAGTCATTCGCTACCAATAATTCTCAAATTGCAGCGAACAAAACCACGCGATAAGAGTTATCATCACCAGGGGAATCCTCACTCTCAGACGATACTCGGAATGCACGCGAGGACATTCTTTCTAACTTTCGTTGCCATCGCCACTGCCAGTGGCTTTGCCCCGGCCGCTCATGCCTGCGCTCAATGCCGCCCGGCGTTTTCATCACTGAATAAAGGCGAATGCGCCAAAGCGATGCGGCAATTCAGCTCGATAATCAGGAGCAATCCCAGATGTGCAGATGCGCACCTGGGAATGGGTCGCGGTCTTATAGAGTTGAAGAAATACGAGCGCGCGAAAAGCGAGCTCAGCTACGCGCTCGCCCTCAACCCCAACCTGGCGGAAGCCTATTTTCTGAAAGCGCGAATCAGTCAGGAATTGAAAGATCCCAAGACGGCGGTTGCTGAGGCAACTTCATGCATCAAGATCAATCCAAAATTCGCTCCAGCCTATGCGCTCAGGGCAAAGGCCTACTATGAGCTGGTCTACATTTGCTTTTCCAAGGATCAAGGCTATACAAAACTGGGACTAGCCGATTTGGACACCGCAATAGCCCTCGATCCGAATTCTGCCGAGAGCTTCAAGAACAAAGGCATTTGGCTCTTAAGCGAAAAGAAGCACAAAGAGTCATTGCGATATCTCAGTCGCGCCATCGAGCTGGCGCCTAATGACGCCGCGATTTTCGGCTATCGCTCCATGGTCTACTCCGAACTTAAAGACTATGCCAAAGCTATCAAAGACCTGAATCGATTGGTCGAGCTGAGACCGAACAGCAGAATCAGTCTGATGAGAAGGTCGGATTTTTATTTTCTTACTGGTGATGAAAAGCACGGGCTGGAAGATTTGGGCGCCGTCCTCGCTCTCAACCCGAATGACAGCACAGTGAGAAATTTGCGTGCCGCAGCATACATGAAAATGCGTCGCTACAAGGACGCCCTTGCAGACTATCAGGTCGTCTCCAAAGTCAATGCGCTGGACGACGAAGCTTTCAAGCATATCGGCGATGTCTATTTCAAGCTCGGCAAATATCAGCTTAGTTACGAGAATTACAGTAAAGCAATAGATTTGAGGCCGGACGCAGGAGAAAATTATGAAGCGCGCAGCTGCGCTTTAGAGAAACTCGGTCGTTTCAAGGAAGCCGTCAAAGATAGGCAGAGCGCCCGCGATGCAAAGAACATCCCGGCCGAAAAGGGACTCTGAACACTCCCTTTACTTCGAAGTTTGCAGAGGTGAAATCAACCTTCGAATTCGTGTCAACTCTTCTTTGATATCGGTGTTTTCTGGATTTCCCTCTAACTGCTTATCCGCCAAAAGCTTGAGTGCATCGCTTAAATATGCCTCTGCCGTCTTGTATCGTTTCTCCCTTTCATACAACCTGGCCAAGCCCTGGTCCGCGCGTACAACCTGCATCTTTACACCCGGCTCGGTTGCGCCTTTGCCGAGGTTGCGAACGCGGTTGTAGAGTTGCTTCGATTGATAGTGGCCGGTATTTACTTTATGGCTCTCTTCGCTGTCTTGACTGTGCAAATCGCCCAGCCTGTTAAGCGAAGCAAGAAGTGCGGACTGTCTGTCGGCAATTGCTTCTGCCGGCAATTCCTCAACGTTTCGATCATTCAAATCGACGATGAAGAGCGGCTGAGATTGCCCTCGCAAACGTTCCTTCAAGCGCAGCGCCTGACTGTAGAGCTTGGCGGCAAGCGCGTTGTCATTTTCATCCATGTACTTGTTGGCCAGCTTTTCCGAGGCAATCTGCAAGGCCATGATCTCATCCTCATCATGCTCGAGACTGCCTGATGCCGCGATAGAACTGACAACGCGATAGATATCCTCGGGAAACAAATTAGCCAGATCACGCAGCATATTTTTGTTTTGCGCTGTGCGAAAAATCGCCCAAATAGCCCCGTCACGCACCATTCTCTGCTTGCTTTGCGAACTGCTGCGCGCCGCCGGATGCTCGACCACTGCATTCTCATCGACCTTGCCGGTGGAAAAATTATGTTTTTCCTCTTCGATTTCTCTTGCGGCAAGACTGGGAAGCATTTTTGCAATCGCTTCTATGCGAGCTAATTCGTGCTGACGCTCATTGAACTGCATCGTAACGAAAGTACCCAGGCATGCGGCATACAGCGTCGCCGCAATTTTGGAAATTTCGATTGTGCGCTCCCAGGTCCAGCCTTTCTTCGGCTTGGACTCACCCGATTGTGCCTTCGGATCGCCTTGACTCTCGGTTGCCATGTGCCCCCAGCTTATATTGCAACCATAAGAGTTTACTAGACCGCTTTAACTCCCATTATTATTTAGGGTTTCCGGCACTGGCGACTTTCTGCATATTGCTGGCGGTCTTGCGGCATTCATTGGCAGTGGCCAGCATCTTTTCGTCGTCTTTGAACGACTCGCAAGTCTTGGCCGCCTCGATGCATGCTTTTGCTGCCGTAGCATAGGCTTCTTTGGCATAGGCAGAATTGCGTGCGCTAAACTCGGAAGCGGTCTTGCAAGCGGTTATACAATCCTTGATTACATTTGTAGTGGCAGCTTCGCCATATCTGCCCTTCTTATCCGTGCAGTATTTAAGTGTTGCCTCGCACCTAGTAGCGCAAGCACGAGCATTGCCCAGAGAAATTTGCTCGGTGGTCTGCGCAAGGGCGGCGTAGGTGAATCCAGCAGACAGCAAGCTGCACGCAGCCAGCGTAATAATCGATTTCTTTACCATAACTCCTCCTCTCATGGAGCTCGCCGTGCTTCTTCGCCAACGTCGAAAAACCGCTCAGAACCACTATTCGCCCCTTTTCCTTCTGTAGAAAAAAATGTTCAACAGCAGGAGGACGCACGCTCGACTCGAAAGTGCCCGCATTGCCAAAAATGTTTCGCGGGAACTTTGCCGGTCGCGGTTGGTCTTACCCCGTGTCGGGATTCCGGCAAACGAAATTTCATGAGGAAAAGAGGACAATAACATGACTATTCTGACGTTTATTTTATTCCTTATCGTCGCAGCTGCTTGCGCGTACCTCGGTGAACTCCTCGTTCCTGGAACTATCCCTGGTGGCTTTTTTACTTCTGCCATCGTCGGCATTATCGGTGCCTGGGTAGGTAGTTCTGTTATGGGCAGTTTCGGACCGACGCTGGCAGGCGTAGCTCTCGTTCCCTGCATTCTGGGTTCTGCAATCGTAGTCTTCCTGCTTGCACTGGTTTCGCGCAGCTTACCGCGAAGGGTCTAGGATCCTATTAACAAGTTCGGTCTGGTGACGAGCTAGTTAACCAGACCAAGGCGAAGGTTTTCACGAAAGTGAAGACCTTCGTCCTTTTGTGCTCGAGACTGTTTCAGCTTGTCGCCAGGAAGGAACCTCCAGGCTTCATGCACGTCCCCCAAGCGTTACCCATACGAAAAGCCCACTGCAATCAACAAAAGTCGGGCGGAGTTGCAGGAGAAAGTAATGAGCACTCAAGTAGATAACAATAAGAAGGCGCTCTCTTCCGTAGACGAGCTGAGACGCAATGCCAGGCGCCAGGTGGAAGAAGGCGCAGTCACCGAGGGCTACGAGGCCGACCGCAATCAAATTCTGAAGATGCTGAACGAAGCGCTGGCCACCGAATTAGTCTGTGTCATGCGCTACAGAAGACATTACTTTATGGCTAAGGGTCTGGAATCGGAACCCATTTCCAAAGAATTCTTGCAGCACTCCAATGAAGAACTTTCGCATGCCGACAAGTTGGCGCAACGTATTGCACAACTTGGTGGCGAGCCGGTTTTCAACCCCAATTTGATCTGCGGCTTGAGTCACGCAGAATACGTGGAAACAGAGGATCTCAAAGAGATGGTCAAAGAAAACCTGGTTGCCGAAAGGATTGCTATCGATTCGTACCGAGAGATGATCAATTTCATCGGCAACTCCGATTCGACCACAAGAAGAATTCTCGAAGAGATTCTGGAAGTGGAAGAAGAGCACGCAGACGAGCTCTGCGATCTGCTGGCAGAGACGTAAAAGGCATGCGTGGGGCCGCCTGAAAGTATTGTTCGAAGTAAATTGAGGAACCACAAATGTTGACGAGTGTAGAAAGGAAATATCTGGCCCGCATACCGTTCATCGCTCACAGGCAACGAACACGGCTGTCATTCATGCCGATTTTTATCGCTTTCTGTGCGATGACTACCATGCTGTGCTTGATGAGCCTTTTCTTTCACTCGACCTTGCCTGTGACTGAGTCCACCCTCACGCAAGGAAAGACCGACAGCCCGGTGCCTCCCAAGTCTTCCAGAGCGACCACAAGGATAGCCGACGAAGCTTCCAGGCTCGGCCCCATGATGATCCCTTTCATTGGCTATCGGTACTGAGTAAGAAGTGGTGCTGGGCAGAGCCTTCACCACTTCTTTCGAACCGAAATCTCTTATATGCCATAGTATACTTTTGGCAAAAAAGCAGGAGAACCAGCGTTTAAAGCCGATTCTCCTGCAAAGCCGAGCGGTTTTACGACCAGAAAACCGTGCAGCCTCGCCGCATGTTGTTGAATCGGAAGGTCCATTTGCTGCCGAACTCGGCACGCAAACGCTCCTCAACAGCCTGCGAAACGGGGCTCTCCAGGTCGTTGTAATGCGATCTGCCGGCGTTCATCGCTGCTTGTATCGCATGCTTGTAGCGATTGAACACACCATCGTCGCTCTTTTCCGAAGCGAGCAAGTCCGGTCGGAACTTGCCTCCCTTCAGTTCAAACCGGGTCGGGATTCTTCTCATGATCACTCCTGGGATTCCTAAATTTGCAAATCAAGAACGGTTTCGGAATCAGGAGAAAGGTAAAACGACGCCTGTTCGCCCGCATCTCAGGGCAAGCCGCCGGCCCGAACGTAGCGAATCACCATCCCTTCGAGCTCGTAAGTAGGCACGTGCAAACCGAGCAGGCAGCGTGCGAAGTGAATTCGCATGGCGATGGCCCGGTCCGGCGCGGCAGGAGCGTATGCCTCGACCCGCTTCATGAAAGCCAGATCGGGCTTGGGAAGATGCTTGCGCTCCTCCCGAGTGGCGAAAAAGGCATGCAGCGCCTGGCAATATCGGGCGTATACAGCCCGACAGCGACTTCTGAAGACCTTCTTGTCGTGTTCGTAAGCCAGAAGTCCGACGAAATAGGCAAATCCGAAGAGCGTCAGCTCGACGAATACTTTCAGCCAGAAATCGGTCCATCCGCCAAGCACGGAAAACAGCACACCCAGCCCACCGGCAAAGATGGACCAGCCGAAAACGCGGCAATGAAATTTGGACATTTCATCGTCGGTCGTCTCTTCCAATCTGCCATTTTCAAAAGCTGAGGGCGCGAAGATACCGACCACAACCGCGAAGATTGTGATCAGACAAAAAAGAAGATAATTGGTGCCAAAAGCGTGCTCCATGGCAATTCTCTTTCAGACACTGGCGCGGCGCTGAGCCGGCACTTTACTGGGTCCGGAGCAATGGCTCATCGTCGCCGGTCACCTGAATGATGCCGCCGCAAACCTCGATGTACGGACCGGCAAATTTCGAGCGCCACTTCCAGCAATTGTCCACCCGCACAGGACGCTCATACCTGGTCGACCACTCACCGATCTGAGTGCCGTCCATCGAGAATTGCTTGACGGTGTACTTGACGCTGACCGGCATGCCAGCCGTCGGCTTGGCCGACGCGCCGAGACTGCACGCAGCCAAAATGAGAGCGAAAAAAAGTTTGCTTTTCACGAAATTCCTTTGCTTGTTAGCTTGCTAAACCCATCTGATGTGGCCTGGACGTTTTGCTCCGCAAGAGCTAAACAAGTGTGATGCAATGCACATGCGGCCGGCGATTAGCTGCGAAAAAGGGGGCTGGAAAGTGGGGGAGAGCTTGAATTGGGAGTTCTGGCGGAAAATCGTCGGCATATGCATTTGTGCTCAGGCTAGGGCTTATTACCGCCAAGCACAATCGGCTCTCGCGCAGGAAAGCAGCTTTTTAGAGTAATTGAAACTGATCGAGTCAGCGCGGGTAATACCGGTCCAGCACTTTTCAGTGCGAATGGATCACTAGGAAACTTCCAGCCCGACAAAATGGTCCGGTCAGATTCAAAATCAGTGTGCCTGTTGACACCACACAAGAGACATCCTATGCGGTTTTCCACACTTATCGGCGGATAAAAAACAACAGATCGCCCGAAAAGCGCGGAAAACAGGACTGCTCGATTTATGTTTTGCAAAAAATTCTTTTGCAAAAAAGCGCGCCGGAATGATAGACGGCTAATAACATCTCTTACTTACGTTTTCGAGCGGAGCAAAAACATCCGGGCAAATCCAGTCGAATCATCACTGACATTTTTTCGCCTTGTCCGGTGCGGACAGCTTCGCTCTAAACATTCGGCAGTTCCATCTTTGCTAGGAGATAAACATGGGAGAAATTGGCTTTGTCATCCTGCTTATCGTGGTTGTCGGCGTGCCTGTTTTTTTCAATCGCAAACCGAACAACCGCGCAACGTTTAAAACCGCCATCACGTCTTACCGCGAAGATGCTTCTGCAGCAATCGGAAAGCAGATTGCCGCAGAGCAGCTCTCGCGCGTTCTTGTGCGCGTGCGCGGCGGGATCAGCGGCGAGCCCCACCGGTGGGCAAGCCATGATGTTCCTGCGCAAGGGCATGGAGGCGGGCACGGCGGTGGGCATCATTGATGCTCCCCAATCAGCCGCGCCGAACGCCTTATCAAAAGCCGCTCAAGCGATGCAAAACACGCATGCGCTTGAGCGGCTCATCCGACTGATCCTTTCACTTTTGGACAAGATACCACTATCCTATTTAGTAGCTTGGCGTAAAAATTGAAATCGCGTAAGAGCATGGATATGCGGGCGAAAGCAATTGTGCCTCCGCCCGCATCCATGAACCATCGGTATCAGCCGGGGAAAGTCGATGCATACGCCTCGTCGATCAGCTCGTGCATCATCGCCAGACGCAGAGACTTGTGCTCCGCTCTGAACTGCTCCACCGTCATCAGGTGACGCGTTCCCTCCAGAGGCTCGGCAACGATGGCATCCACGATCGCAGTCATGATGACCATGTACGTGAGATCGCCCGCCTCGCTGCCGTAGAGGTCTGACTCGATGGCACGCAGAAATCTCAGGTTGCGCAGCGTGATGCCCGCCTCTTCCAGAGATTCTCTGCGCGCCGTCTCTTCGCAAGAGCTTTCACCCTCGGCGACATGACCACCGGGAAGGTCTTTCCCGCGTTTGTCATCCGTGGCGACCATGACACCGTCTGCGGTGAAGGGAATCACCGAAACGCTGGTCACCTGCTCGAATGGCGGCACGAATCCCGGCTCCCGCAGCCGGAAATTCGCTTTGCGCCCTTTTGGCGTCCGCCTTTTGTCAGGACGTGACTCAGCCATCGCCATTGGCTCCTGAAGCGGAGTCGCCCCGGTAGCTGGCCTTCAGTGCGAAGACCACCACAGCCAGGGACATCAATCCCCAAACGATGCTCCACACGGCTGCGGGAATGCCGGTGTAGCTCGCCATGTTAGTGGCATCGCTGAATGAGCCGTGGGCAGAGAAGCCGACCGAAATCTGGATCAGATACCAGACGTCGCCGAGCGCACTGAGAGCAGTCTGACCGCCGAGAATGAGCAGGGTGATGTGCGCAAAGGCGGCCGGCAACTTGGCACCGGCGAAGAAGAGGACGACGCCCATGGCCAGACCGATGCCCAAGCTCATCCAGGCTTCACCGCCATGCCGCGAGTCGAGCAGCCCGGGCGTAATGAACAACAGACACGCGAGCGTGAAGACGACGCCCAGGACCATGAGAACGGTCTTGGCGTTTTCTTCCTTGCGGCCGAACCAGATGAGCAGCGAACCGAAAAGGGCCGCGCCCATGTATCCGGCCGATGAAACCAGAGGTCCAATCCCTCCCCTGTGGAAAGTAAGCCCGCCTGCGCCTTCTCCGTCCGGAACCATGGTCAGCCCAGTGACGCTGCCACCGGTGGCCAGCGCCATGAGAGCGTGGCCGAATTCATGCAGGGCGGTCGTGAAGGTCTGCAGCGGCACCAGAAGGAGGTTGATGCCTGGATACTGGGTGATGAAGAAAAACAGGACATTGAGCCCCAGCATGAGCCAGATCGAGGCTCTCTTGGATGGGGCTGACGAGATCATGCGATTCATAGTTGCCCTTTCACTCACTTTGGGATCAGTTGCGTGCAGATGCACGCGGAATGCCGAATACGAGCGTCCGGCATCAGCCGAACGCTCGATTGCGGCGAATGGATTTCCGCACTCGGTTAATTGGCCGGCTGCGGAGCAGTTTCACCTGGACGAGCGTCGCGCCCGTCCTTATGCGCCTCTAGCGGGGCAGCGTTGGGAACGCTGAGCTTAGGCGCGGCCACCTTTGGCTGCCTCAGGAAGACCGATTCCATCAGTCCCCTGGCGCCGTTGCACACGAGCATGCCGTGCGCATCCGTCTGACTGCCGACATAGTCGAGAGCCATGCGGAAAAACGCGATCGGTTTGCCTTCCTGTACAACGTAAGTCGGTTGCACGCCCCAAACGCTCTCCAGGCTGTGGAGGATGCGCTTGCGCGTGCGGACCTTGACGGCGATAGTCGGTTCGTTGCTGGCGTTGTCCGCTTCGTAGGGGCTCTTGCCAGTCTTGATGAGCTGGAGGTAGAGCCCGTTGTTATCGTGGATCGTCAGAGGCTTGGGGTTGGCATTCCAGTAAAAGTCCCGGAGCATTGCCGCAGGCACCTTGTGTGAGAACACTTCCAGTCGAGCCAGTTGTCCCTGCTCGTCCTGACCGTTCACGAACACGCGCACTGCAATCGGCTGTTCGCCGACTGATTCGCTGTAAGGTGCTACGACTCCGGGAATGCCAAACTTGCCGAAATATTTCCAGCCGAGACGGTAGCCGATCACTGCACCGTAGAGTGCAACAGCGCCCATCAGGAGCAGGAAAAACGGGTTGCCGTCGAAGCCGCGGTAGATCTCCTGGAACAGACTGGGGTCGCCAGCCAGCCATTGGAGAAAGACCATCAAGAGAGTCCCGACAAGGTAGTAAGACAGCACGCCGGCTGTGATACCGGCCACGGTGGCCAGCAGTATTCGAATGGACTTAGACATCCTACATCTCCTGGCTAGAAAGCCGTATACATGGACCGTTCCGCAAAGCGGCTACGCTCCATAAGTGGTTGCAAAACTAAACCTGTGGTATTGGTTTTGAGTTCTGAGTTGGAAGCAAAAAGAACGAAAGAATGATGCCCCAAGAGACTAGTCATGAAGCTTATATAGTGCAAGCCGGAAGAGCCCCCGCCCGGACGCTTACACGAATGAAATCTGCGCTAGCTCAGCTAGAAAATTCTGAGCGCCTTGCAATCTGACAAGCGAAAGGCTTCCCCCGGCGGGATTTCCAATTGCTCGGGTGAAATCGAAGCACTTTGGCCGGCGCTTACGATCCTGTGCTGCGACTTATGTGAACTGCAGCAAATCTAGCATCGTCCGCAGGGCTCAAACGCTGCGTTATGCGAAAAAGGAATGAAACTGAAGGTTGCGGTGCCTAACTGTTCTGCCCGCGAAGCATCCGAGATTCGACGGACGGTTTCCAGATTGCTTCGCAAACGTTGCCGCTGCAAGAGCGCTCTTCGGATATTTGTCCAGCAGTCCCAAATTGCGTTTGCTCTCTGAGATTCCGCTTGTGCGATTGGTCTTTCTTTCCTGGTGCGAGTTGAAAACTATCCAGGGACTCCGAATTCATCTAAGACTCCTACTAGCCTCGAATTGAGGATTTGCTTTGCACGGCTTCGTTTCTTCGGGGAAACGCGGCGCCAAGGTTGTCACGAGAAAGGCTCGGGTATACCGTTTTACCCCTCTGGCGACATATTAGCAGCGATATTCTACAGATGAGATTGACATACGCTATTAATACGCTGCTAATCATCCGAGCCATTTTCAGACCGAATTCCGGAAAGGCTCATAATTTGACCCTTCTCAGTTCTCCAACGATGCGTTACATCAGTTGATGTTGATATATACTTTTGGCACCTATTGTGGTGCCTTTTCCAAAAAACAAACATCAAGTCTTAATCTTGATCGGCTCACAGTCTGGTTGAATAGATACAGGCGATAAAAAGCGCCTTTATCCGATTTCCCCTTTCGATTCCAATTCCGTGATTAGTCCAAGAGCAGGAAATCTACCTCAAGCCCTCACCAGTTGCCCGGTTTGCACAACCGTACTGATCATTGCCGAGCTGGGCGGAAGAGATCGATTGGTTTGCGAGGTGTGCGAGTTCGTACACTGGGATAATCCTAAACCCGTCACGGCCACGCTCGTGCCGATGGATTCGGGAATAGTGCTTGTCAAGCGCAAATACGAGCCATATGTGGGCGATTGGTGCCTGCCGGGCGGTTTTATGGAAGCCCGGGAAGAGCCGGAAGAGTCAGCGCAGAGAGAAGTTTTCGAAGAGACCGGCTTGCATGTCGAAATCGATCGCCTGCTGGGCGCTCATTCACCAGGCAAGGGGATAAACGTGATCATTCTGTTCTACCTGGCAAAGCCGGCAACAGGCTTGATGGTTGCTGGTGACGACGCCTCGGAAGTGGCTTCTTTCACGAAGGATAATTTACCTGCCAATGTTGCCTTCGAGCTGCACCGGCGCATGATTGCGCAGTTTTTCGACAATTTCGCCGGCTAAGTCTGTTTTCGATCGCAAATCTTGTCCTTGAGCGCCGCTTCCAGCTCGTCGCTGCGATCCATGCCGTTGCCCACCAGATACCAGCCTTTTGGTGATTTGATCATGAATCCTTCAGGCAGGAGTGGCATGGTCGGCTTGACGGAGAGGATTTTTTCCCAGGGCAGCGCCACTGTGAAAAAGCAGGTTTTGATTACGACGAATTCAAGCTTGACTTCGACGCTGAGCGGCATCAACAAGATGATGAACAGGCGCCATAGCAGTATCGCTGTGGCGATCAGGCAGAAGATTAGCACCATTAACGAGTCCGACCCGTTGCCTTTCTTTAGCGTTTCTGCATAGAAGAACCAGAGCACCCCGAGGAAAAGCAGCCCCGCAGCCGATTGCGCCATATGCATAGCGAGAATGACCGGGTCCTGCCTGAACATTCGGTAGGGATTGAAGGAAGCCGAACCGGCAGGCAGGTGGTCTTTAATCCGCTCCAATAGCTCACTCAGATTGTCCAGCCAGACTGGAAAGGAAGCCTCACCGCTGGCACCTTCTACAACATAACGAGGGAAATTCCAGGTTGAGCGCTTCACCAGCGCGCGCACCTCTTTCCAGGCAATAGTCTTTCTTTTGAAGGCTGTGACAGCAGTCAAACCATCATCATCCGTGCGCACTTTCCAGGTGACGAATCCGTAGAAAGGCACAATCATGGCGGCCCCAGCAGCCATGATCGACATGGCTATTTTCCAGGGCAGCGGCAAGATTTGAAACTTGCCCAGAAAGAGTAGAACAACCGGCAGGATAGCCACAATCACCAGCGCCGCAACTTCAGCCATAATGCGCACCAGAACCATCATTCGCAAGCGATAGCTCTTAGCCGGCTTGTCGCTCTCAATCCGCGAGGCGAGAGCGTCTTGAGGAGGAGAGCTGGGCGACGGATCCTGAGATGGCCCGGGCGAGGGCGGTTGCGACATCTGAACTTTCCTGAAGAACAAGAACATAATACTGCCCTGAGCGACTACAATTTGCTCAGATAAATTGGGTTTGTTGATGAGCGATCTCGAATCGGCGGCATCTGACGTAGAAACGACAGTACCGGCGCAAAATAAGCGCCGCAAGATCATGACGGCGTCCTTGATCGTAGTTTCGATACCACTGGCGGTGGTAATCGCCGGAATAGTCACAACCTGGTGGCGTCCGGTCACGCTTCTCATGCTCTGTCCGGCCATGAAAGTTATGGGTTACAGCAAAATGGCCGAGCCACTGGCTATACGCGCCGTAGAGTTGTATGCACATTCGGATGGACTGAACAGCAAAGCGACGATGAGCGCGCTCTGGAATCTCGGACAGGTTTACATCGACAACGGCAAACCGGCGAAGGCCGAGCAGGTCTTTCGCACTATCGCCGCTTACAACGCAAAACGCCCGAGAGATGGAACCGTCATGCCTTATCAAGTATTGAGGGCATGGAGCAAGACATTGCGGACACTGGGCAGAACGAGGGACGCCGATAAAGTCGAAGCACAACTCGAAAGTACATCCTCGAAAAACCAGGTCAAGAGAAAGCCTTAAGCAACTTTTCAAGTGGTCGCGCGAGCACGCTCGAACGTAAACCGCAGTCCGTGCGGTGCGAGCTCGAACGAATTGCACAACTCACACAAACCCCTGACATCCAGTCCTGTTGAAAGACCCCACTCCACTGGCTTTCCGCGAGCGCACCCCTGTTGCCAACAGGTAATTATGAAGAAGAGAGCCTGTACGGGCTGTTTTTTGAACAAATACCAATGCACTTGAAGTGGAGGGTTCTGCGTTTCTAGTGTGCTTGCGTCTCTTTATATTTACTTCTTGATTTCTTTCACGTCTCAACCCGACACCTCCTTCTGATAAGCGCTATTGCTGTTTTTGCCAGGAAACTCTTGGCAGTGGTTTATAGCGCCTTCGAAGCGAATGCACAGCCGTGCATTGCAACTGAAAACGGAGAAGCCTCATGTCATCTAGCAAAACATCTGGAAACGGTGGCAAGCAACGCTTTCGCACCGAGACTGACTCGATGGGTGAAGTGAAGGTGCCTGTGGACGCACTCTACGGTGCCACCACTCAGCGCGCCCTCATCAATTTCCCCATCAGTGGGCATCCCATGCCACTTTCGTTCATCCGCGCCGTCGCCGCAATCAAAGCATCGGCAGCCGAAGCCAACGCTCAACTCGAGCTTCTGGAGAGGCGCATCGCCTTCACGATTGTGCAGGCCGCTGAGGAAATCATCGCCGGAAAGCACGCAGGCGAGTTTCCCATCGACGTCTATCAGACCGGCTCCGGCACCTCGACGAACATGAACGTCAACGAGGTGATTGCCGCTCGCGCCCGTCAGATTCTCGGGGCAGATCTCACCAACCGCGACGCGGTCCACCCCAACGATCACGTCAATCGCTGCCAGTCGTCCAACGACGTTATCCCTACTGCCACGCACGTAGCCGCTTCTCTGCTCATCTGCAGGCAGCTCCTGCCCGCCCTGACCAAGCTCGAAAAGGCGCTCAAGGCAAAGGAGAAGCAGTTCGCCAGAATCGTGAAGACCGGGCGCACTCATTTGCAGGACGCTACTCCGATCACGCTCGGCCAGGAATTCTCGGGATACGCGGCTCAAGTGGCAAACGCCATCAGGCATGTGAAGTATGCCAGGACGCGACTCAGCTTCGTCGCTCTCGGCGGCACGGCGGTCGGGACAGGCATCAATGCCCATCCGCAGTTTGCACGACTGGCACTGGCGCGCCTGTCCGAACGGCTCGGCATCCGCTTCAGCGAAGCGCCCAACCACTTCCAGGCCCAGAGCACGCTTGACGAAGTGGTGCTCGCATCCGGCGCGCTGAAGACCGCAGCGGTGACGCTGATGAAAATCGCCAATGACATTCGGCACCTGGGAAGCGGTCCGAGAGCCGGGCTTGGCGAGTTGAACCTGCCTGAAGTGCAGCCGGGCAGCTCAATCATGCCGGGCAAAGTCAACCCGGTTATCGCCGAGTCGCTGGCAATGGTCTGCGCCAAAGTGATCGGCAATGACGCGACAATCGCCGTCGCCGGTCAGTCCGGTCTTTTCGAACTGAACGTCATGCAACCGGTTGCGGCTGTCTGCTTGATCGAATCAATCGAGCTTCTGGCCAATTCCGCCGACAATTTCCGCATCCGCCTCGTCGACGGCTTGACCGCCACCGACCGCGGGCCGCAGCTGGTCGAGGAAGGTCTCATGCTGGCCACGGCATTGACTCCCGCACTCGGCTACGACAAAGCCGCGGCCATCGCACACGAGGCTGCCACCACGGGCGAAACCATTCGCCAGGTAGCCCAGCGCCTTTCCGGACTGTCGCAAGAGGAGCTCGACAAGCTTCTCGACCCGCTTTCCATGGTGACCAACAAGCCGAGGCGCAAGCGCCGCAAGTAGGCAAAAAACGGTCACCACGACAACTGGCAATCCGCCGGGACGCGCACGGGCGTGCGTTCCGGCGGGTTCGTAACAACGTCCGATATAACTACTGGAGTAGTATGAATGGAACGATTCCACCAGTACGACCCTGCTCAAATGCTCGGGCCAAGCCCGCTTGCAAAAGCGAGTGATGAGCTCATTCTGAAGCACATGGTTTCGCCCCAAGTAAAAGCCCTTCTGGGCCCTGTAACCGGAGGTCGTGTCGAACTCCGCGAGACTCAGGCCGGCTTTTTCCCCGGGGACGAAGTGTCGAATATCAACGGCAACGTAATCACGGGACGCAACGGCGAAGCGCTGGTCCGCTTCCCCTACGTGTCCAGCCTCTACGAGCACAAGAACGGCTGCCTGATCATCAAGCGCGACTTCGTGAAGATCAAGGTCTTCGCCTGGCTCGGCGACTGGAAAGCAGGCAAAGCTGAGCTCATTCTCAGCACCGCTCTGCGCGATCGGCGCCACGACGGCACCAAGCTCGCCAACGACTGCTCGCTGCTCGACTATCCTTACGACGACCCGGTTTTGTCCAAACGGATGACGGTGGAAGGTGTAACCGCCGACCTCGTCACAGCCGAAACGTCACTGTACAGCTACTTTCCTGGCTCCACCATCGCCAAAAGCGGGGGCGGCAAGCAGCTGGACGCCTTCATCGCCAAGCCGTTCACCTTCATGGACCGGCCCAAGCTCTTCCTGCGCCTGTTCAAGCGCGCCTGGAAGCTCGACCGCTTCCCCGGGCAAAACTCGATTCCCATCCCTGACGTCGGCAAACTCGCCCACGCCGGCTGGGAAGCAGTCGCGCGCGAGTGCGGCTTGGACGCTCTGGAAACCTGCCCGAGCCACTACCACGTCACCCTGTGGAACATGGCCAAAGGCTACACGTTCACGTATGCCGAGCAAGAGGCGAACATCAACGCCTACAAGGCCGGCATCCAGAAGCTCAAGGACAACGGTGTCAAGCTGACGCGAGCGCAGGAGGCATGGGTGTGCGTGCTGAACAGCCTGGAGCCGAAGGAACTCATTCCCGAGCACCTGCGCATGGATGTTCCGAAATGGCTCCAGACTTGCCTGGACCAGGAGTCCATCTGGCTCGTGAAGCCGCTTTCCGAGAAAGCAGTCCAACTGCTCAAGAAGTAAAAGCCGTCCGAAGAACCGGCAACGATGGTTAACTCAGCAGAAATTCGTGTACTCTGACCGGTGCCGAATTTCTGCTTTTTTTGCATGTTTTACTATTTGCCGTAGTATCAACACCACCAAAACGAATAACCCTAGAGCCGGGAAGGCTAAAGGGTTATTCGAGGGCTGTCCCAACGGGATTGTTTACCCGCATGTCCCACGGCTATGTAAAACCGGGGCTCCTTAGCCTGCTATGCGGTCTGCTTGTGAATACAAGACGCAGAGCGCCTTGACTGGAGTGATTACCAGCACGTCTCACGGCATCACCGGAGCTCACTAGACCACAGGCTTGTTAGGAATATGGGACGAAAGGGTTGCGCCAGCAGGACTGTCTACCTGCATGTCTCACGGCATCGCCGGAGCTCCTTAGCTTGCTTTGGCGGTCTTCTTGGGAATACGAGGCGCTTGCGCGTCTCGACGGGACTGAATACCCGCACGTCTCACGGCATCACCGGAGCTCCCTAGACCAGCAAACTTGTTAGGAATATAGCGCGAAATTGGGTCCCCCCAGTGGGATTCGAACCCACGTGTCTCACGGCATCGCCGGAGCTCCTTGGACCGCTAGGAATATGGGGGGGCAAGGGTTGTCTCAATCATACGACGAGCCGCGAGAGTTCGGGCAACTCAGCTGTTACGCCAAGCGTGCCGCGAACTCGTCGCGAATCTCGCGCATGATTTTGCAGAACGCGTCATGCGGGTCGTGTTCCTTGCCCGGCAGAACATGCACGATAGGCCTGGGCAGGGTTTCGACGAACGCGCGAGCGATCTCGGGGTGTGCTTCGAGCTTGGCTCGGTTCGCTGCCTTGATGAGGTCCATGTGCTCCGGGGAATCGAACTTGATCTTGCGACCATGGTAGTCGATGAACTCCGGATTGACCTTTGGGCAAGCGTGCTTGCTACGAGCACCCCACATCGGAGCGACCTTAGCTCTCTTAGCCTCGTTGTCAGTGATGACCAACCAGGTGTAGAAAGCTTCGACCGAACCGAACGACACGCCGTCCAGGACGAACGGAGTGTGAGCGAAGTGAGACATCAAACGACCGATCTCCTCATCGGAGTTCGACCAGATGTTCAGCGGATGCGTATTCATGGCTGCCTCCTTTGAGTTTGTGATGCTTTCGCATCGGGTTGAATCGACCGTTAGATTTCCCACCTCCAGAGTTAGGAGGTCAAAGAACGCAAAATGTGCATGAGTTTGAATTTTGCGGTTGCTTGTACGGAAATTCCTGTGAGTCGAAGAAAAGTAATTAGGACTTGAACGTATCAAGACATAAGAAGCAAAGACAAATTTCTCGAGTAAACCTAAGTGTTGAAATATGGCTTCTATTACTCTGCAAGGGCTTCAGGACACCCAAGGGGTAGTTTTTGGGGTGGGAAAAACTATTTTTTGAACCAATTTGAGAAGCCCTAAAACCCACTGTGATTAGTAGTTTCCCCACACATTAACCCCCGTTAACAGGTTGGTTAGCTCGCGCTAATGAACCTGAAATTGACAAAATGCTTCCAACATTAGAGCCTCTGCGAGCGCTACTAGCGCGTTCACTCAAAAGCGCCTCAGCCACTCACTTTTCCAAAACGAAGATTGTGAATTCACTGGTGAAACTAGCGCTGCGATTTACGCGCTGATTTTCTACGGTGCGGCAAAGAAAATCCGCACTGCATTTTGAAGCTCGCAAAGTCTTGGGCGCGGAAGTTTTTCACCCGCTGTAAACGTACTATGTACGTTAATTTCCGTATTTTGCTCGGTAATCGGCGAGTATCTGTTCGAACATATTTCGCTGATAGAGGTGGTGAAAATTCTCGCGAGTCTTGTCGCCGATCCTTTCCCAGTTAGCTAATGCTTCATCCACACTCTTGCCACGAGAAAGAACATCATGCAAAGCATTAACCAGACCGGTTCTATCTTTTCCGTGGTAGCAATGAATAAAGACTTTCTTGCCCTCTGCCTCGGCTTTGGCGATTACGGATTGAACTTGATGAAGACTGTCCAGCATCTGACCATAAGCAGCAGAACCTACGGCCGGATACTCGGTTGGTATTTTGATATTGAGCATTTGTGGACGCTTATCGTCCGGCAACTTATCGGCCCAGCTTCTCTGTCTGACAATGGACTGTAATTCCTTGTCATTGTTGATGCCGCGCAAATCTATGACAATGTCGGCTCCGGTCTCCTCGACCATTCTGGCGAACTCTTTGTCATTGGCAGGCGCTCCGCCTCTCCAAAGATTGCCCGAGACCTCGGATCTCGGAGCTATCGCACCGCGCTCTGCCTGTCTGTATGAGTTATTGGCACGATCTTTGAGGACATTGAAATTGAACTCTCGAACCACACGTGGATTGTTGGTTGGCTGGCTCCGATAAGGATTGATTGCCCCCACTTCTTTGCCGCCGGAATTGTCTGTCCACTTAGCACTGCCGCCAAGGACACGCAGCTCTGCTTCCGAGAATCCGAGCGCCTTAAGGGCCGGTGAATCATAGAATTGGGGCAGCAGATTATCTTCGGCATAAACCAGCGCATAAGGCCTATTCTTGATAGCTAATTCATCGAGATGCTTGTAACCGGCTAATTGCACAACCATCAGCTCGGCGCCCGAATCCTTAATCAAATCACCCAGCACCAATCCCTTTGCGCCGGGCGCGGTAGGAAGCGGTGAATCCAGGTGATTGACTAATTGCTGTCCGCTGTAGACATAGTCGTCCATATAGACTACGACTTTGTCTTTGAAGGCTTTGGGATTCGCCGCAAAATCGCCCAGCGAGACGAATTGATCTTTGCGAGCTCCACTGACGCGCCCGTAGAGATGCTGCACCAGGTTGGCACTGCCATTATTCTCGACTCCGGTTAGAATAACTACGTCATCCATCGTCTTGCCGGGCGGAAGCGAGGTCTTGATCTTGTCGGGCAGCTTCTGCAGTCGATTCATCAAGACATCGTAGTTGTTGTTGAGCATACCGTCGCGAAGCATGACAGCGACTGCCTCTTGCTGCGCAGGCGTAATGGGGGTTTTCTCCCCGTTCAGCTTATAGTTTTTCAACCAAGATTCCACATCTCTCGCCTGGACATCAGCCAGAGCAAGGTTTCCGTCCTTCTTATTGACCGCCATCATCGGGCGGCGGAGCACATCGGAATGGTAAAGTGCCAAAGCTTCATCAACATTGCCCTTCTTCAGCCGCGGTCCCCGCCCACTTACTTCTACGTCGCTCGGGCGAATCACTCTGGCATTGCCGAATTGCGCAGCGGCATCGTTGAGCGGCTTCTGCATGACATGCTTGACTGCCAGAGACATCGCTTCGCGCTCGACTTGTTCTGGGGTCAACTTAGCATCTGCGGCTCTCGCTTGCGCTCTGAACGGCTCCAAATCCAACTTTTTAGCTTCTGCAGTGAGGGCTGCAATCTTTTCTTGCAAGGCTTCCATGGATTGCGGAACTTTGTTAGCCAGGCTCAAATCCCAGAGGTTGACGCCGCTCTCGAAGCCACCAAGGTCGGTGGCATAGAATTCGGGCAATTTCTTCAGAAAAGCCGCTTGCTCAGCCGTAGCTCTAGCCAGATCTTCAAAAACAAGAATCGGTCCCGTACTGGCCGGCAAACCAGCTTTCATGGTGGACTGATCCAAAACCCGAATATCGACACCATTGGTCAAATCGGCATTTGTGCGCAACAAATAACCGAGAGCTTTGCTGGCTTCGTCTTCGCTCATGGCCACGACTGTAATACGCTCAGCATTCGGCGCTCTTTCCCTCAGCGCCTTGACTAGATTTTCCATCTGGTGATCGAGAACTCGGCGGTGAGCATTCGGCGTGGAAGCCTCGATGATATGCATGGCCAGCTTCCTGTCTTCTTTCGGCACTTTATCCAGGATTTGCTTGAATTTGTCCCCAATGATCGGCGCCTCGTTCTGGCGTCTGGCAAGCTCAGCGGATATGTCTTTAATCTGCTGGAGATCCGGCTCTCGTCCGGGAACCGAATCGCGAACCTTGATCTGCGGCTCTTCAACGACATCTCGAAGATTTTCCGGCGTGTCTGCGTTTTCCCTGACAGGCGGCTTTTCTTTGACCGGTGGAGTGTCTCCGCCGTCACGTCCAGGGCCAGGTTGTTCGCCCTCTGTCCTCAAAGGCGGATCACCTTCGGTGCGGACAACCGGCGCTTCGCCATCCGTCCGTAGGACGGCAGGTTTGTTATCGTTGGCGAATCTTGGTTCGGAAGGAATCACTGGCTCTTCGACAACTTCGCGACGTCCGACTGCGCGAGAGAATGTCGGTTCGTCGACGGGCTGCTGATGCACGGAGCGATTGGCCGCAGCCGCTACATTGTCGAGCTGCGAAGCTTCACGAGAAACGGCAGAACGCACGGCATTCCAACTCTTACCCGCGACCATTGCGCCGGGCACGAGCACGAAAGGACCAACGCCTCCGCCCAAAGCACCGAAGGTCGTAGCTGTACCTGCCATTTTGAGAAACTCTTGAAAGTCTCTCGCCTCTGCTCCGGCTCTGATTGTTCCGGACAATCCGCCCCCCGCCATGCCGGCAAGAGTGTTGGCCGGAGCGCTCATAACAAGCTGTTTCAACACCGTTCGGCTTTGTTCTTCAACCGCTTCGGTAACCGAACGACGCAACAAGGCAGCAACAGCTTGTTCTTCTCCTTCTCTGGCAATTTGTTTGGAAAGCGCCTCAATCGCCTCTTGCGAAATTTTTCCGCCTTTAGCAAGCCCTTCTTTGACGATCGCCTGGGCGCCTTTTTTCAAGGCGACTTCGGCACCTTCCTTGAGCATTTGGCGTCCACCGAGGACAATCATTTTCTCGGCCGCGCTCTTAGCGACTCCAGCTCCCAAGAATGTTGTGAAACCATCAGCAAAACCGGTCGCAC
Organism: Candidatus Obscuribacterales bacterium; assembly: GCA_019745505.1. GTDB lineage: Bacteria > Cyanobacteriota > Vampirovibrionia > Obscuribacterales > Obscuribacteraceae > QKMZ01. The sequence goes on from JAIETE010000056.1 coordinate 22,009, forward strand.
CATCAAGCACAACCTGACTACTGCCCCAATCATAGTCACCGCCCATAATGGCACCTTTGGCACCCACTTTAAACACTGCAGCGGCGGCTCCGGTATATGCGAGCAGAGAAAGACTTACACCTCCCGTAAAGAACGAGCCGCCAACGGCGACAGCGGCGATGGTGGTATCGACAACGGCGTCGGCCAGAGCCTCTTTGGAGGAAGCGTGCATGTCTACCATCTTGTAGAGATTATCTACATATTCACGCATCTTGGCGGGATCTTCGACCATCTTGGCGGCCAGCTGATTAACCTCATTGTCCAGCTGGTAGCCGGTGCCGTCCCAGGCATTGTCGACAAACCTGCTGCCGAAGCCGGATCTAGTCGTCGCGGCTTCCTGCATGGCATAGAGAAACTCCGAACGCGCATCTCTGCCGTTTACCTGCCTGAGAGCCTGGCGCTGGTCTTTACCGCCCAGCTCTGACACCAAATCGGCAGAAAGATCGCCGCCGTATTTGCGCGCATACTCGTCTCTGACTCTTTGAATTCGGCCCTGGATGATCTGGTCTATTTCGGCTTCGGACTTGCCCTCTGCCTTCAATTGCGAGCGGTCATTCAAGGCGGCCAATGTTTCTTTTATCTCGGCTTCACTGGTTCCCAGCCCTAGCTGATAAGAACGCAATTTGTCTTCCGGTCGCATTTCTCCCTGCTCCATCGAGGCAAGAGCGACCTTCCGCTCGTCTTCACTGAGAAAGCCCATTACTCTTTCTTGGAAGCGCTTGTCGGTAAGGATTCTTTGTTTTTCTGCAGCACTGGCGCGCTGAATGTCCCGGTACGCGCCCTGCTCGTCGTCGTCGAAGACACCATTGTTGAGCTCCATCTGCAATTCGATGGAAAGCTTGCCCGTTTCTATCAGCGGTTTGGCGTACTTCTCGTAGTCAGAACTTCCCATCGCCCGGCGCGCGGCATCTCTAAACTGGTCAGAAAATGCCTTGTCTTCGGGCGTTTGAGGATTGGTGATGCGCTCGCGCATCTTGGGATCTTTGTCGAAAGCGCTCTGTATGTCTCTTATAACCTGAGCTTCATCGGCATCGACGTAGGAAGCCTGCAAGTTCAACTTATCGAGAATGCCCATGACAGGCTTTTCGCCGCGCTTGACCTGATCGAGCAAACCAAAAGCAACTTGCTGTTCGCTGGCGTCCAACGCTCCTTTCAGTTTTGCATCCAGATCGTCTTTGAATTTCTTGTCTTCCGCGCTCGCATTCGGCTCGCTGCCGCGCTTGTACTGAGCACGCTCGTTGTCCGTCATGCTTTCGAGCGTTCGGTAGATAGCAGCTTCGTCGTTGTTGTACCAGCGCTTGTTGTCTTCAATAGCATCAAGGATAGGACGGCGCTGCTGTTGACTGGCTTCGTAGGAGGCTGCGTTCCTCTTATCGGTGATCACTTTCATCGTGCGATCGAATTCTTCTTGCGAAAGATAAGTTTTCAAAACCTGCTCGATTTTGCCGATCTGCGCAGGATCGTTCTTCAATCTCTCCCAATCGTCTTTGGACATGTTCTCCACAGTGGAGATCACATCCTGCATGCTGGAATCGTAAATATTGCCGCGATGGTTGGCAAGTTGAGTGACCAGCGATCCGCCTTTCTGCGTGATCATGTCTTCCCATTTCGCCAGCTCATTGACTTGCGAATCACCGGAGAACCACTTGCCTGCAGCCGCCTTCAATTGCTCGTGAGTCTTGGTGTAATAGTCGAGTGCCTTCTTTCTGTCCGCTTCTGAAACCGGTGTCTCCGGAGTTTCATTGTTGGCGATTCTCTTTCCGAGAGCATATCTATCACGCTCTTCTTTGCTCATGTTTGCAAGAGACTGTTCGATGGCATCTTCGTTGTCGCCGAGCCAGCTTCTATTGTCCGAAACTTGAGTAGCTACCGAAAGCTTGCCGTACTCAGCATAATCTTGCACATGATTCAATTGAGTGTCGGTCACATTGCCGGACAGCCCGAAAGTGAAGGCGTGATACCAATGACCCTCGAAATTATCCTTGATGAGCTTTTGCCCTTCGGGTCCGGCAAAATAATCTCGTACTTCTTTGGGAGCCCGGCGCATTGCCTCCTGGAACATTTCAGCATTGCCGGCATTTGCCGCATCTACAGCCAGTTTTTTCGTATCTTCAGGCGTGCGCTGATCGTGTCCTTTGATATAAACCGCAGCAGCGGCTTTGGTTTCTTTCGAAAGATTCGGATCGTTTTGAATGGCATCGTTCAAGCTGACGCCGTAACGACGACGATATTCGGCATCGGTTTTCGCGATTTCAGCAGAACTCATTGTTTCCAAAGAGTTGCGAACAATCTTCTCCAGCTCGGTGTTCGAACGTCCGAATGTTTCACCGCGCTCAACTAATGCCTGCCTGATAGTGCCCGCATTGTCGGCGCCATCCGGACGAGTCAACAAAGACTTCGCCTTCTCGAGGTCGGAGCCTTTCATCTCATCCTCGAATTCTTTTTCGAGATCCCAGCCGTACTTGTCCTTGTACTTCCGGTCCCAAATCTCCTTGATCATCTTGCGCTCGGCTTCGGTTTTGTTTTCCAAAGTCGCATAGATCGTATCTTTGTCCGTTCCGGCACCCCACATAAAACCACGGTTCATCGCGGTTTCTAGAGCCTCGGCGGCGGCATCCATTGCTTGATAATTGACGTCCTGGCGCGAACCGTCCATTTTGCGCCACTGCCTGTTGCCGGCAGCATCTTCATGGAAATAGCTGCCGTCTTTTTCAACTTTGACGGTGCCCTGCCACTGTGCGCCATCTTTGGTGTTGGTCCAATTCCTGCCGTCCTTAGTTTCCCAGACCGCATCGCCTTCGGTCATCCTGTTGACGTTGCCGTCGGCACCATAGCCGTATGTGCGCTTGACTCCTTTCGAATCGACGGTTTCAACTACCTGACCAGCCTTATTTTCGGTGCGCGAGGCACCGGATGAATCGCGATATTGCGTGTTGCCGTCAAGACGCTTGGTTACAACCGCATTGTTTTCGACGTAATTGTAATTTCCATCCGGCGTGACCCAGACAGCACCTTTCGACTTATCGCCCTTATTGGACTGCCAATTCTCGCCATCTTTGCTCGTCCAAACTTTTCCATCCGCTTCCTTGATTTCAGACAATTTGCCGTTCGTGCCATATTTGAATTCACGCACTTGATTGTCTTGAGTCTGTGTGCGAATGACACGCCCCTGCGGATCGAGAGTGACCTGACTACCGTCTTTGTTTTTGACTGCAAAACCTTTGATCTCTCCGCGATCGCCATAGTCAAAGCGTGTGCTTGAACCGTCTGTGTTTTCCGCGCGCTGAATGACTGAGTTCTTGTCGAAGGTCAGGTTGCGCCCGTCGGTTGTGCCGACTCTTCGATTGCCATTGCTCAGGTCGGTCTCCTGAAATGTTCCATCAGGGCGCACCGACACATTCATTTTGCGCGTTTCATTGCTGCCTTCTTTTGTCCAGTTAGTACCGTCAGTGGTGCTCCACTTGGCTCCGCCGCTCTCTGAAACTTTCGCAATCTTTCCGTCTTTGCCGTAGTCAAATTGACGCCATGTGCCGTTCGATGCTTCCACGCGCGTGATTCTATTATTGCTGTCAACTGAAATTTTAGAACCGTCGGTTTTGAAGACTTTCCGGCTGCCGTCCTCCTGAACCTCACGATAGAGTCCTTCCTGACTGTTTTCCAGCCGGCCCTTCCAAGTTTCCTTCGACTTATCATTGGTCCAGTTCTTGCCATCGGACGATGACCAAGTACCGGTAGAGTCGGTCATCTTATTGATGCGGCCTTGTTCGTCGTATTCAAACTTGCGTGTTCTGCCCCGCGCATCAGTTATCTGAGTGACTTGATCCAGCGAGTTCTTGGTTACAGAAGAGCCATCTGCATTCTTCTTCTCAAATCTAGTTGCATTCCCGTCCTTTATCTCGCTCCAACCGTCGGTACGCTTAACAACTTCCTTTCCACCCTGATACTTTTCACGCACCGAACCATCAGCGTCAACTGAAATATCCACCCTGGCAGAATTCCTGGTTCCGTCTTGGGTCCAAGTCTTGCCGTCCTTCGAGCTCCAGGCTGTTCCGTCCGGCTCTTTGATGGCGGAAAGTTTGCCGTCCGTGTAACTGAAACGCCGTTCCTCGCCGGCCAAATTCTTGACCGCGACCACATTTCCGGCGGCGTCGCGACTGATCTGAGAACCGTCGATCTTAAATGTGTTTGTCTCCCCCCGTCCATTCTTTACGGTCTGCGAACCGTCCTCTGCCACCGCAATTTCGCCGGAACGACTTTGCCGCGTTTTCTCGTTGCGCCAATTCTTGCCGTCATTGCTTCGCCACACGGAACCGTCCGGGTCCACGATCGAAGCTAACTTGCCGTCGTTGGCATACCCGTAACCACGCCTGGCTCCGGCGGCATCAACACTGGCAATGACACGATGCTTATCGTCAAAAAGCAGTTGCGTCCCATCATTATTGAGCCGCTTTCTTTCATTGCCCGACGCATCAAGAGTACTTACGCTTCGGTCTGCATTGCGACGCAACTGCTGTCCGTCCGGCATCACAATGGTGTATGTGCCGTCCTTCTCAACCTTCACGTCTTTGACCGGTACCTTCTCACCGGTCTGATTCAAGACGAAGAATTTCCCGTCTGGAGACCGACTCCATTCGGTACCATCCGTTTCTGCTATGCGAACAATATTACCGCTGGCATCTTTTCCGACGGTAACGGCATAACCGTTGTCGCGTTTCAACGTTTCATTCTGGACGGGCTCTGTTTGAGCAGACTCCCGCAGCAAGCCGAGTAGTGCTTGCTCACTGGGAAGCGACCGCAAGGAAGTGTCGTTGGCCGGGGTAGCTTTCTTTACTGACTCGAGCCCACCGACGGCCTCATTAGCGACGTGATCGTCGTCTAGTTCTGGCGGCTCCTCGGCAATGCGAGCTTCAGGCTTAGGTTGAGCTTCTAAGGGTGGAGTCACTGGTTTTGAAAAGCGATTTGGTAAGCGGGTAGAAACGACGGCTCGGCAGTTATATCTTTATTCCCTTTGGGCGATAAATCTAGGTTAAACGCAGTATGTGACTTGTCGGTGACTGGTTCTATACGCAATTGCGCAATTTTTGCCGCGGACTTCCGCTTTTAATCAAGATTGGCAGAAGCGTAATTTCCCCAGTGCCCAGCGGCCCTCGCAACACTATTATGGAAAAACCAAGCCAATCCAGTTTCTATCGCCATGTTCGAATCCCAATTCCAGCTTTCACAACAATCCAGCGAAGCTCACAATGATGAGCCAAGCAACCTGCAGTCAGAAGCGAACGGATTGTTAGACAATGCAATTTCCGGGTTTAAGAATCGAGCGTCAGAAGCACTAGCTGAGCCTGGAGAGTCAACTGCTCGCGGTCTTGTATCAGTTGGCGTAGCTGCGGCAGTCACCGTTGCGACTCGAGGACTGGGTGGAAAAACCAGCCTGGCACTGGGTGCTGCGGCTGCAGCCGGAACGCAAACGCTCTGGTCGGTCTTTAACGATGATGCAGCTGCTGCTAACTCCACAGCAAAATATGAGAGCAAACCATTTCTCAGTCGACTGGGCAATGAGATTGGTTCAGTTTCTTTCGATGCTATTTGTTTGGGTGCTGCTCCCGGAATTCTGGGTGGAAGCATCACCAAGCTGCCGTTTATCGAGTCTGCGCTGCCAGCAGTACCGGGCAATAGCATCATGAGAGGAACAACCGGACTCGCACAGGCCGAAGCAACCGCTGCCAATGCCGCCAAAGCTGCTCTTCCTGAAGTGCAATCAGTGACTAAATTTGCCGGAGCTGTAGACGATTCAGTGAAGTTGGCCGATGATCTTGCTCCGATAAACGCATGGAGTCGCTCGACAGAACAAATCGGAAGAGACCTTTCTAATTTCTCGCATCACGAATTTGTCCTCGACAATCGCAAATACGCATCCATCGAAGGTTTCTACAATTCCCTGCTCTATAACGACCCCGCTCGGCGTGCAAAAATTGCCGAGATGTGGGGCTTAGAAGCCAAGAAAGCAGGCAAGAGCTCCAATTTGCAAGCATTCCGCTATGGAAAGGAAACGATTAAGCTTGGCTCGGAAGAACACCACAACCTTATCGAAAGGGCGCTACGCGCCAAATTCGACCAAAACCCGGAACTGCGGGAAGCATTTATCAAGACGCATCCGCGCCCGATAATCCACGATACCGGAGCCCCGGACAAAGTTGGAGCACACTTCCCGCGAGAAATTCTAGAAGGCATGCTGACGCGAATTCGCTCCGAGTATGTCGCTGCCAAAAAGCTAATCGGCAGCTAAAACACAGTCCCAATTGCCGGAAATAAAAGCCCGTTCGTTGACTCTTACGCTTAACGAACCCAATCGCTCAACGCTACCTCATGTCAGCCGTTAATGAAGCTGGTTGTCAGATCATGTAAATACTCATGATCATGTCCCAAAGGCCGTTACCTCGCTATTTTGTCAGCCGACAAAACGATGACTCGTTTGCCGATTGCATAAGCACGCTAGATCCTTGCCATGCCATCGACAGCTTTTTCATCGGAGGGCGGCACCTGGTCGAACGTGAATGGGTGGTAACCATTGATTCTGCCGGCTATCTCAAAGCAACCGATGGCGAAAAACTTGGTTCACTCCCTACGGAAGTCCAGCAAGACCTCGCCTTCAACGAAGTAATCGGCAGCGCCGCCAGCCGCACCCTCGACAGCTCCAGCGTCTACCTTTTCTACCTGGAGGCGCTGGAACAGCCACCCGAGACGCCGGGACTGAACGACCCTGTCTATCTTTACGGAACTCTCTATGGTCCGTACCCCTCTTCCTCCGCAGACGCAGCCCGGGGAATCAACGGTCAGCTGACCATCAACCGAATGGACCTCCTGGCTGGCCTGGTCGACTCGGCGAAATTCGCTTTCAACTACCAGTCCGTCGGCAGTGACACGTTACGCTGCTTCAACTTGCTTCTGCCCGGAGACCGAGAAGAAGAAATCGCTCAGGGCAAAGGTCTGGTGATGGCTTATCCATTGATGCCCGCCGAGGTAGTTATGGGCGAGCCGTGGAACGAAATAGTCGTTTCCGGGCTGCTTTTCGACCTACTTTCCGCACTCAAGGAAGATCTCGAAAAGGAGAAGGTCAATCATCCCCTGCGCAGCACTACTTTGCCGGTGCCGAATCGTGCCTGGCTCGAACAGCAGCTTGAGACAAACGGCTATCAAATCAAAGGCAATGTGGCCACACGCCTGCCCGGCGCCAATACCGGCATCCCCAAAATGCTCTCATACGCGCTCGGGCACTTGATCAAAGACAAGACAACTTTGCCTCCCCAGGGTTCAATCGACGATTTCATCCAGATTGCCGAATCGACGATCAAACATCTGCCGGACTTTCCATCAAAACGCTTGAAAGCACTGCGCTCTCGAGTGCGCGCCGTTTCGCCCGAAGCACGCGCACAAGGTTCACGGGCAAAGTCGGCACCGCCGCAGCCCGCTCGAATTCCTGCCGGACAGGTGTTTCCGGCACAGATGGGCAATGCACCCGCCGCCAAGAAAGTGGACTGGATGCAAGACTTCATCACGAAGCACCGCCCGGCCGGCGCCGGAGAAACACGCCTGACTACCATGTCGGGACTGGCCAATTCGCGCACGACCCAACCGGCAAAAAAACCCGCCAAAGCAGAATCGAAATTAAATGCTAAACCCGACTGGATGAGCGATTTTGATAGTCAGCCAGCGGGCAAAGAGAATATCAAACCTGAATCAAATGAAGAAAAGAAAAACAAGAAAAACGAAAGCTCGCAGCCGAATCAAGACTGGATGAAGGATTTCCAGTAAAAAAGTCCACAGAGGAAACCCGTCTCAAACAACCAACCCACAGAAACAGGTAAAACAGCCAATGACTAAAGTTCATGAAAGACCAGTAGAACCCTTCTCCGACATTCATTACGAACACGGAGAGGTGAGAGCGACTCTGCTGCACGATCCCACAGTGGAAGGCATGGACATGGCCCTCTACCTCGATGGTTCCGGCAGTATGAGCGATGAGTATGAGAACAAAAGTCATTCCGAGACGTTTATCGATTGGCTGTTCGGCAGAAAAACTGTTGTCGCTGACAACGTGGTCGAGCCGCAAGCTCGCTGGATTCTCGAGTATCTGGCAACCAAAGATCGCAATGGTTTCTTGCGCGTCGCATACTGGGCTACAGGCACGGCCGGATCGATCGAATTGATCGGCGAATTGCAAGGAAAGGACGTAAACAACTACAAATTCCCGGGACCGAAAAAGTTTGGCAATCAAACCAATTTGAAGCCGGCCATTGAGGACTATGTCGAATATTTGGAAGAACAGATGCAGCAAGGCGCTCGCCGCGGCTGCGCAGTATTCATCACAGACGGCGTCATTCACGACGCGCACGAAGTGAAATCGTATTGCGAATATCTCGTGAAGCTGATGAAGAAAGGCAAGCTGCCGAAGATGAACTTCATTCTGGTCGGCGTCGGCAAAGATGTTGATGAAGAGCAAATGGAAGACATCTGCCACGAAGAATACGAAGGCTTCGGTCACCTCTGGTGCCACCGCATCGCAGAAGAAGTCAATCAAGTAGCTGAACTTGTCGCGGTGCTGGTAGACGAGACCATGACAGTCGCATCAGGCGGCACCATTACCGACGACAAGGGTCGTGTTCTGGCTCGCTACGAATCTCGACTGCCGGCTGTTCTCGAGTTCAAAGTCCCGGAAGGCACTCACAGTTTCACACTGGAAGTCAACGGACAGAAATTCACACAGCCTCTTCCTGACGAAGATGATGACGATGACCATCACTAAGAATGTGCAGACAAAAACCGGTGCAGTGAAAGTGGAGTGACATTTCACTCACTTGCAAACCTGGGCGCAAATCAATCTCTCAGGTACTTGCACCGGTCCCAAAATATCGAGCACATAACCCAAAATTAGCAGCGGTAAAATTTCAAACCGCGGCAAAGAAGGACAAAATGAGTCATAAACACGAAACAATCGTCAAGCCATTTTCAGATGTACACAATAAAGGCGGCAAGATTTTGGCCACGCTCTTGCATGACCCGACCATCGAAGGGCTGGATGTCGCGCTCTACATGGACGGTTCTGCCAGCATGGAAGATGAATACGGACCGCGTGGCGTCCTGGCCAAACTAGGCGGCGTGCGCAACCAAGTCGAGCCGCAAATGCGATGGATGCTGGAATATCTGGCAACCAAAGATAAAGACGGCGTGCTGCGAGTTGCCTACTGGGCAACCGGAGACGGTTCAGAACTGGAGATTGTCGGCGACCTCACCGGCGTTCAAGCGAAGGACTACAAATTCCCCGGTCCCAAATTTTACGGCAAAGGGACAGTGATGCTGCCGGTCTTGCGCGATTACGTCGCCCATATCAAAAACCACAGCGATAAACACATTAAGCGCGGCCTGGCTGTAATCATCACGGACAGCCAGATATATGACCCGGACGACATCAAAGCGTATTCGGCACAGGTAGCCAAAGAAATTGAAGCCGGTCGATTGCCCAAGATCAATTTCGTCCTGGTCGGCGTCGGCGAACAAATTGACGAAGAACAAATGGAAGAGATCTGCCACCAGGAATATCCCGGCATCGGACACCTCTGGTGCCACCGCATCGCCGACAAGATGGAAGAAATGGCGGAGCTGGTCGCTGTCCTCGTTGATGAAACGATGACCGTTGCATCCGGCGGCGTTATCTATGACGACAAAGGCAATGTATTGAAACGCTACGAAACTCGTCTGCCTGCAGTCATGGAATTCACTGTGCCTGAAGGTTGCCAGAGTTTCACGCTGGAAGTAAACGGCGAGAAGTTCACCCAACCTATTCCTGAAGAAGATCATCACGACGATGATGACGATGACGACGACCATCAACCCGTTCAGCAATCCAATACAGGAAACAAGGGCGGTCACAAACACTAATTCATTGGGGCGGCGTTATGGCGCCGCCCCGATGTTTGGAACCATTGGCGGATAGTAAGAACAAGGAAGTAGCCCGGCAAATTTATGAGCAAAAAAGAAGACAAAGGCTCCTCACCGCAAAAGAAGGAGCCCTCGCACGACCACAGCGAGCACAAGCACGGGCCTGGCTGCAATCATGATCATGATCATGAGCACAAGGAAGAAAAACACGTCCATGGCCCGGGCTGCTCGCATGGGCACGATCATGAACACGAGCATAAACACGAAGAAAAACACGTCCATGGACCCGGCTGCTCGCATGGGCACGATCATGAACACGATCATAAACACGAAGAAAAACACGTCCATGGACCCGGCTGCTCGCATGGGCACGATCATGAACACGAGCATAAACACGAAGAAAAACACGTCCATGGACCCGGCTGCTCACAAGGGCACGATCACGAGCACGAGCATAAACACGAAGAAAAACACGTCCATGGACCC
>JAIETE010000172.1 GCA_019745505.1 Candidatus Obscuribacterales bacterium
ACGCTGGTGGTGCCGGTCACTGCTCCTGTTTTTCGAACCGGATAGCTTTTCTTCAGGTCGTTGGGATTTATGTTGAAGAACGCCTGGATAGGTCCAATACCCAGGACGAAATTGGTCCAGAGTACTCCACTATCTAATGCGGCTAAAGCGCAATCTCGGCTGCCGACTTTTGTGACCTGCGCTACCAGATTGTGGCGAATACCTGGTTGAAAGATGGTGCCGGAAGTTTCGGTTACGTGTTTGCAGCTCAGGATGGCAGGACGTCCTGACTCGTCGATAACTATCATTCCGAGCGTGCCTGTGTGTTCCAGGTCTTCGCTTGATGATATTCGGCATCCTCCTACCAGCGGGGAGTAGACATAATTATTGGATGCTTGTAAATCTCGGGAAGCTGATCTGGTTTTATGAGATCCGACTCGGGGCTTGGCGACTACGTCGGTTGCATATCCGTTGATTTCACGAGGCACCACTGATGAAGCATCGAGATTGCTCTCAGGCAGTTTTTTATCAACAAAGACAATGATGGAAACTTGTCCCGTGTATACGCCTGCCACTTTCTTCGGGCCAATCCCTACGCCGTGTACTCCTTTCAAGCGGAGTAATTCCGCCTCGCAATCTTGTTTTGCTGAAAGTACGTCGTATATTGTGTGGACCATCGGAACTGTCCTCCCTCGTTTATACGCGTGAAAACGCCGTCTCTCGAACTCTTGAGACGCACTTTTCTAGACTCGCTGTTTTGAGCGAGTCACCGATCGTTTGGATGCCACTTTGATCCTACATTAAGCAAAGCAGTCCGTAATATCTTTATTGATTAAAACTGCCAGAAAACAGCAAAGCCTAAGTAGCAGAGTGTTTTCACGATCACTCTTTCTAGCGATTGAAAGCGCTTCTCATTCGTGAGTTCCGGCAGTCAGATCTTTCTGTTCGATCACTTGCAGGGCATTATCCGGTGTCTGAGCAACTTTCAGTTTCAGGTGAACAGGGCTGCTCATCTTGTTGTCGGCGCTCACCAATTCGGCGAATATGTCGACGTCTTTGGTGGTTTCATTCAAGCGCTCTTGAGTCACCTTGGTGATAAGGACAGTCTGATTCTGAGGCAAGCCTGCCAACTGTCTCTTTGTCAGAGGGAAATTCGTCTCTTGCCAGTAATTGTCCAGCAATTCATTATTCATGACCGACATTGCTTGAACCTGCGACATGCGATAGGTGCTTGGTCCGAAGTCGAGCATGTTGGAGACGAAAGTGCGCGCAAATTTGTCGACTTTTGCATCGGAAAGAGGTGCTGATGCCAGCACATCCGGTTTGGTCTCGGTCTTTTCCGCCGGCTTGATGGCTGAGAAAATTGTTCCGCCGATTCCCACTACGACTACTGTTGCAACCAAGCCCAGGGCCAGCTTTTTGGCGCCCGGCGGAATGGTGATCTTCTTGCCGCTCTTGCGCTGTTTTCTGGCGGCGCGGCGAGCTTCCGGAGATGGTTCGTCCATCATGAACTTGTCCCAGCGCGAACTGGGCGATGGTTCCAAGTCGGGATCGCCGGAGTCGTACTGATCCAACTGATTGTAGGCGTCCAGTTCACCGGCTGCGGTCGCGGGCTCTTTGGCTTCCGGCTTGGAGGAAAGAGTGTTGATCCAGTTGTCGATGTCGCGGGCAAAGCTGTTCTTGCGTCCGTTGCCATTGCCGTTTTCTGCCGATTCGGACTGGCCATCGGACAAAATGCGCGCCAATTTCAACGACTCGTCCTGGGTTAGAAGAATTGAACTGGACGGAGGAGTGCCAATGCGGCGCTTTACAGACAACGCCAGGCGGGCTTCTAATCTTTTAATGACAACTAGGAAGCCTGATTGTGTGTCGACGACCCGTTCGGTCGTTACTGGCGAATCAGCGATCGCATCTTGCGCATCATTTGTAGTTGATGTCGTTGCGTAGTCGTCAGAATAGCTCACAATCCTGTCCCCCTTAGTCCTTTTGGGTCCTATAAGTTGAGTGCGCCCGAGCTGTTTGAGCTCGGGCGCCTCGGTTTCTTTCTAGAGGTACTCTCTCAGTCTTGAGGAGCGACCCGGCTGTCTCAGTTTTCTGAGTGCCTTGAATTCAATCTGTCTGACACGCTCGCGGGTAACAGCGAACAGTTGTCCGACTTCTTCCAGAGTGCGTTGTCTGCCGTCATCGAGACCGAAACGCAGGCGCAGCACATCGCGCTCGCGAGGAGTCAGTTCGTTGAGCATCTTCGCCAGGTCTTGGCGCAGAAGTTCGTGGGTGACGGTAGTCTCTGGTCTGTCTGTTTCTGCGTCTTCAATGAAATCGCCCAGGCGGGAATCTTCTTCCTTACCGATTGGTGTTTCCAGTGAAATCGGCTCTTTGGCTGCTTTGATGATTTCGTGCAGTTTGACCAGTGAAACATCCATCGACTTAGCCAGCTCTTGTTCGGTCGGCTTGCGATTGAGTTCTTGAGCCAATTGGCGCGTAACCTTCTTCAGCTTGTTGATGGTTTCGACCATGTGCACAGGCACACGGATGGTGCGTGATTTGTCTGCCAGAGCGCGGGTGATTGCTTGACGAATCCACCATGTGGCGTATGTCGAGAATTTGTAACCGCGTTCGTGGTCGAACTTTTCTGAGGCGCGGATAAGACCGAGGTTGCCTTCTTGAATCAGATCCAGGAAGGAAAGACCGCGTCCGATGTACTTCTTGGCGATGGATACAACTAAGCGGAGGTTCGCTTGGACGAGTTTTCGTTTCGCCATCATGTCGCCTTGCAGAATTCTGCGGGCGAGCTCAATTTCTTCGTCCGGCTTGAGCAGTTGAATACGACCGATCTCACGGAGATACAGTCTGACCGAATCTTCGGTGGCAATCTCTCTGCTGGAGGGAAGTTCTACTGGAGTGTCGTCATCATCCGCCAACGGATCTTCTTCATCATCAATGATGGTGAATTGATCGCCATCATCCATAAGATCCAGGTCTTCCAGTTCATTTCTTTTTGCAATGTTCTCGTCTTCTACGAGTGCACCGCCCATAACTTTTTCGCTATCCGGGGACTTTTTCGCCATAACTGCCTCTGTATAAGGGTTTCGATTTCGAGCAGGTAAGCAACGCAAACCAAAATCGACTGTTCGCCGCGATTAGAAAGCTCTTATTCCATCCGAATGGTTTTTTAAATGTCCCCGAAGCGGACCAATTGTTATGGATGGAGAGAATTCCTAAGCGAACTCCGTTTTTGCATCATAGGTGCGTCTTTTGTATTCAAGTGGTTTCTAAATAGTTCCCTAACAATTCCACGCAATCATGTTGTGACAGTCATATATGTCACAGTGCTCACAGGCAGGGCGGGTCAGTTAGGAAGACTCAATCCAGATTCCTTCTTATATGGTACGGAGGATTCCGTGCCATTCTCTCTTGTGTACGCACAGCGCCAGACCGGGCATACACGGGCGTTTGTTTTGTGGCGCTCTGAACGGAGGTCGTCAAGAGATCGCCGGGCGCCAGGAAACAACGGTTGCTTGGCAACGCCTAACTGCAGTATAAGTGCGGATCGCGACTTGTGCGCGTCTTGTTAACGGAGTTTAAGGCGGTTGAAATATAACGTGCATATTCCAAAGACGCCGTCAGATCACTGTCTTCGGTTCTTTAACGAGCGTTCCTGCAATACTTTTAACTGATCTCGAAGTTCGACGGCGCGCTCGAAATCCAGATTCTTGGCTGCTTGCTTCATTTCTTTCTCTAACTTCTTAATGAGACCGGGCATTGCTCTTTGCTTGCTGCCTGCTGTTTCCCTGCGGGTTTCCCCACCCTCGAGGAAAAGCATCTCGCCGATGGAGAGATCTTCCGATTCCTCCGGTCTGCCGCGAAGCGCCTCTAATATAGGATTCGAAACATGCTTGGTGATCGTCTGCGGAATGATGCCGTGCTCTTCGTTAAACGCTTGCTGCAGGGTTCGGCGCCGCTGCGTCTCGCCGATTGCCTTCGACATGGAGTCGGTCATTCGATCTGCATACATGATCACTTGCCCGGCCGCGTTTCTCGCCGCCCTGCCAATCGTCTGCACAAGCGATCTTTCTGCTCGCAAGAAGCCTTCTTTGTCTGCTTCCATAATTACCACCAGACTAACTTCCGGAAGGTCGAGGCCCTCTCTTAATAGATTGACGCCGACCAGCACATCAAATTCACCCAGTCGCAAATCTCGCAGCAATTCGATCCGCTCCAGAGCTTTGACGTCGCTGTGCAGCCAGCGGACTCGTATTCCCAACTCTTGCAGATATTCGGTGAGATCTTCGGCCATGCGCTTAGTAAGAGTAGTGACTAGCACTCTCTCTTGCCGAGCCGAGCGGAGCCTGATCTCCTTGATCAGATCGTCTATTTGCCCTTCGATCGGGCGAACGTGAATTTCAGGATCTACAAGCCCGGTCGGACGAATGATCTGCTCGATGACCTGGCTGCTGATTTGCAGCTCGTTGTCTCCGGGAGTTGCAGAAACGAAAACGACTTTGCCCACTTTCGAGAAGAATTCGTCATAGGTGAGCGGTCGATTGTCGCGTGCGCAGGGCAGGCGAAAACCGTATTCGATAAGCGTGTCTTTGCGAGATCTGTCTCCTCCGTACATGCCCTGGAGCTGAGGCAAAGTGACGTGCGATTCGTCTATGAAAGTGAGAAAACCATCGCGCCCGAATTTTCGAACGAAATAATCGACCAGTGTCTGAGGCGGCATACCGGGCTCTCTTCCTTCGAGCACCCGCGAATAATTTTCGATGCCGTTGCAATATCCGACTTCTTTGAGCATCTCTATGTCGAAACGCGTGCGCTGTTTCAATCTCTGCGCTTCCAGAAGTTTTCCCTGCGAACCCAGCTCTTCCAGCCTTTCTGCCAGTTCCAGCTCTATTTGCTCGATCGATCTTTCCAGCTCTTGCTCGTCTGCAACATAGTGTTTTGCAGGATAAATTCTGGCGATATCGGCCAGCTCTTCAATTTCGCCGGTAACCGGATTGACGATTGCAAGCCGCTCTATCTCGTCTCCAAACAGCTCAACACGCAGAATTCGTTCTTCATATGAAGGATAGATTTCTATGACGTCGCCGCGCGCTCTAAATCGAGAACGCTCTACGACCATATCATTGCGGGCGTAGTGAATATTGACCAGGGCTGTTAAAAGCTCGTGTCTATCGATCATCTGCCCAATTTTTAGTTCGATTGCCGCCGACAGATAACGCTCAGGGACACCCAGACCGTAAATGCAACTGACCGAGCCGACTACCACGACATCATTGCGTTCCCACAATGAGCGCGTAGTCGAGTGACGAAGACGATCGATCTCATCGTTGATGCTTGCTTCTTTTTCAATGAAAGTATCGGTGGAAGGAATATACGACTCGGGCTGGTAATAGTCGTAATAGCTGATGAAATATTCGACTGCATTGTTGGGAAAGAATTCGCGCATCTCGTTGGTGAGCTGTGCGGCCAGAGTCTTATTGTGGGCCAGAACGAGCGCAGGCATCTGCGTTTCTTTGATCAGCTGCGCCATGGTCATGGTCTTGCCTGAGCCTGTTACGCCCAGCAATGTTTGAAACCGGTCGTTTCTCTCGATGCCTTCTTTCAGTGCGGCTATGGCCTTTGGCTGATCGCCTGCGGGTTGGAAGGGCGAGATGATCTCGAATGGCACTCTCGGATTGTCCGGCGCCTTGGGCAGTGCTTTTTGGTACTGGACGCGAAATTCGTTGTCTTTGGCGATTCTCGATTCCATCGCCTTTCCGGCGCCCGAGTCGGATGCTTCAGTGCCGGAAGGGTTGTCGGCGCCATTCTTTTTCGCCCTTTTCGGACGACTGTCTTTCGTACCTTCGGCAGGTCCGTTATTTGTGTTTGCTGGCTTTCTTGGCATTTAAACTTTGAAAATCAGGCTTGCGGCTTGGCGCTGTCTTCCTGAGCTGTTTGCTTTTCTTCGACTTCCAAGGCTGTCTTCAATTCAGACTGAGCATCCGTCAAACTCTTCTTGAAATTGCCCAATCCCTGTCCGAGTGCCTTGCCGAGCTCCGGCAACTTCTTGGGTCCAAACAGCACGAGTGCCAGAACACCGACAATCATAATTTCGCCGGGACCTACATTGAACATTGGCTGTCCTCTTTGCTCGCGATTAACTGCACCCTAATCCTAACATGAATGTTCGAGCCTGACCGCCCGAGTCCTCTAAGGTGGCAGATGTCTGCCGCTCTAGTTGCCGCCTGAAGACTTGTCCGAGGTCCCGGCAGCTTCCTTTGTTCCGGTCGATTCCTGGCTGCCTGCCGTCTTGGACTCCGGCTTGGGCTCTACTTTGCGCGGGTCCGGTATCGGCGTATAGTCGGAAAGCGTTGAGGCAAGCGGAAACTTGAGATTGCCTGACTTGGCGCGGTCGGAAAGTTCGGCTACCAGTGCGTCCATGTATGCGTATTCAGGCACAAGACCCAGGGGAGCAAGATGCTCAACGATATTGGTCGCATCGAGCGACGAGTTGGGCTCGTTGGCGGAAAAATTATTGACGTTCATTCGGCAAATGGTGGAAACATATACAGGCTCAGGATTTAGCCTCAACCACTTGGGCTTGCATTCGAACAGCTTGTTATAAAGATAAGCGATATGAGGATGGTCTGGTTGTCTCTGCGTGTGCGCCACGCGCGCGCCGAATAAACCGAAGAGCATCTTAGGATAGTTGGCGACGACATCTTTGATATAGAGCGCACCGTCTCTTGCATCGAAATAGGCTCTGCTGGTGGGCAGTTTCGCAATCGTCGAGGGCCAGCGCGAGCGATCGATTTTGTAGTTGAAAATCAGCAGCTTCGCTTCCTCGAAGCTTTTGCAGTTTTTCACCAGCTTCTTCAATTTTTCAGTAGTCGCTTTTCTTGCATCGTCTTGCATTCCGTTAGTTTTGTCGGAGATCATCTTGTTGAGCATCTCTTCGGCTTGCTCAGCGGATTTCGGCTTCTTTTCCGTGAAAGCCGCCTTGCCTGGTTTTATGCCCAGTGCCAGATTCCGGAGACTCGGCATTTTGAAGTCCGCTTTTTTCGTGTCGTCCTTTTTGCCGTCGGCACTTTGCGCAGCTTTCTTGTCCGCGTCCGCCTTCGTCGCTGTGTCTTTGTTTTCGCCGGGTTTCTGACCGGCTGCGTTTGCAGAATTCACAGGGACAGCTCTGGTTTCGCCCGGTCCTGCCAGTTTTTCAAAGACCTTGTGCCTAGCCAATGCTTCCGTTATGGGTGGAGCATAAATCTGCTGATCCAGACCTACTTCGCTTGCATAATTGAGCGCGAATTCGGCAGCTTCATCCCAGGTTTT
This sequence comes from Candidatus Obscuribacterales bacterium, assembly GCA_019745505.1. Classification (GTDB taxonomy): domain Bacteria; phylum Cyanobacteriota; class Vampirovibrionia; order Obscuribacterales; family Obscuribacteraceae; genus QKMZ01. The sequence continues at coordinate 7,291 of JAIETE010000172.1, forward strand.
ATTATTGTTTTCATCGAAGTATAAGACTCCCTTCAGTTCAGTCTCGCCGCGCTTTTTGGCGACCCCTGGATGGCGGCGCGCACCGGGCGAATACATCAGCTTTCTGTAGTCCACGAGAATTTGGCCGGTTGCAGCACTTCCTTCGCGGTAGTGGCGATTTAGGTACATATCTTTGACCGTGCCCAGATTGTCCGGCGAAAACATGCATCCGGCGGCGCCTTCAAAGAACGCTAGATAGGAAACGAAAGGAATTTTTTCCTGATGCTTTGCCAGCGTCACAAGCGCGATATTTGCTCCTGTCTCCCAGGCGACCAGCCCCAGAACGCTCTGGTCCAGACTGACGGGAATCAGCTCTCTGACAGAGCGACCCTTATAGTCGTTGGTCTCTCCTTTCATGAAAAGAATGACGTCTTTGAGAGCGACGCCGCACGAGTCGCCGAAATTGTCGAAAATGCCGTCCGAGTGGAATTGACGCATTCCGCATCCGGGATATGCAAAGCGAACTTCGGCAATACCCGAATTGGCCGCATGCATGGACATCGTCAAGCTGGTCGATTCATTGCCGCTGACGACGATTGCAATCGGCGCGCCGGCTTTATACCTGACCTTTTCAGGATAAATGATGTTGACGGCAATGCCGTTGCCTGGCGCCACGGATGATGGCACATAAGTGCTCACCGAATCCTCTACGACAGGAACCGGTTTTTTCAGAACCGCTTCAGGCAGGACAGAGCGAGCTTCAGCAGGCGGAGTCCCGCCGCTGTATGCGGAGAATCCCGCCAGCGCCAAGGACACCGCAATCGCGAAAGCCATTGCCGTTTTGCAAGTTTTCATCCTCTTGCGGTTGATTGCCATCTGGATATATCCCTGATTACCGTCGACTTCTATTCAATCCGAATTGAAAAATCTTTGCCAATTCATATTGCAAGCAAAATCAATTCTGTCCGCCGGGAATAATCGGTTGCAATTTCGGAAAATCAGCGACTGCGGCAAAGTGTTTATAAATCCGGTTGAGCAGCGCTCTTCGGTTGGCTCGCTTTTGCTCATCCGGATCGTTGACCATGACCTTTTCGAAGAAGGCGTCGATTTCGGGTGTGACTTTGGCAATTAGTTTTAGCGTCTTTTCATTGTCCGCATCTTTTTCTTTGGCAATAACATCTTCGACGTCTTTCGTGAATTTGGCCCAGAGTTTTTTCTCGGCATCTTCGCTGAAAAGTGTTTCGGAAACCTCATCACCGGCTGGTCCTTGCAGAATACGTCCAATTCGATTGCCGACTCTGAAAAGAGCAAGACCTTCCTCAGTCTTCGCCAGAGATTCGATCAATGCCAGACGCTTCAGTACATCGCTTACGTCGACCAACGGATCTTTGATCGACAATACGGCATCGATAATCTCTCTTCCTTTGCCGCTTTCGAGCAAACGAGCCTTCAACCTCTGAGTGATGAAATCATTCACTTCGGCTCGAATTTCCTCGCGTTTGAAACCGCGCTTGGAGTTTTTCAATTTCGGCTCGAATTCATCCAGCAATTTCTCAATCAGCGCTGATATCGATAGCGGCTTGTTGGAAAGACCCTGGATAAGAATGTCTACCAGTCCTTGAGCCTGCCTTCTCAGTGCGTAAGGGTCGCTGGAACCGGACGGCTTTTTGCCCAGAGCAAACAAACCGACCACATTGTCCAGTTTGTCGATGGCTGAAACCAGTTGACCGACGGCGTCTTTGGGAATGCCGTCGTCAGTGTGCCTGGGGGCGTAATGCGAGGAAATCGCAGTGACGATTTCCGGCGGCTCGCCCTCTTTCTTCGCGTACCAAGAGCCCACGTAGCCTTGCAGTTCCGGCAGCTCGCGAACCAGGTTGCTGACCAGGTCCAGCTTGCACAATTTTGCGGTGCGCTCCAGGCACATTTTGACGTTGCTGTCTAAAGCAAGCGTGTCGACGATTTGACCCGCCAGCATGACCAGACGTTCAACCTTCTCACCATAGCTGCCCAATCCTTCCTGGAAAGTGAGCTGGTCGAGCGATTCTTTGCGATCTGAAAGCTTTGTCTTTTGATCGTCGAAGTAGAAAAACTTACCGTCAGCCAGGCGGGCTTTGATGACGCGCTCATTGCCTTGCTTGATAGAGTCGTAAGCTTCTTTTCTGTCGTTGTTGGAAATTGTGATGAAGTACGGCAGAAGGTTATTGTCGTCGCCGTTTTTCGTTTTCTTCTCAATGGGGAAATACCGCTGGTGGTGCACCATGATTGTTTCAATCAAAGTGTCCGGCAGTTCCAAATACTCTTTGCCGAATTCTCCGACCACAGGATGGGGCCATTCGGTCAGATTGACCACTTCGTCCAGAAGCGAACCTTCAAGCTGTCGGGCGTCGCCGCCCAGTTCGTTGGCACGGGCTAGCACACCTTTTTCGATTGTTTGGCGGCGTTCGGCAGGGTCGACAATGACCTTTGCGTTCTTCAATTTCTCGGCGTACTCGGATGGGTTTTTCAGATTTATGTCGCCGGGCGAAAGGATCCGGTGGCCCTGGGTGATGCGCCCCGATTTCAATCCCTCGAGCTGAAATTCGACCACTTCATCGTCCAGCAATGAGACAATCCATCTGATTGGTCTTGAGAACTTCATGGTTTTGGAGCCCCAGCACATGGGCCTTTCAAATGGCAATTGCCCGACCAGTCCGGGGGCGATTTCCTGGAAAACGGCTTGTGCGGTCTTTCCAACTACGGTTACATTGGCGAAAAGGTGCTCAGCTCCGCCCACTTCTTCGCGCTCCAGCTGTTCTACCGTCAGTCCGTACTTTCCTGCAAAACCGGTCGCCTGCGGGGTAGGTTTTCCGTCCGCTGCGAATGCCTGTTGCACTTTCGGACCTTTGACGCGATTGGAGGTTGTTTCCTGCTTGGCTTGCACATTCTTGACCATGACCACCAGGCGCCGGGGCGTAGACATCGCCTTGACGCTGTCGAAAGCCAGATTATGGGACTTAAGAGAATCCCCCATCAGCTGTTCGAGTTTCGCCTGTGCCTCATTGATTTGGCCGGCGGGCAGTTCTTCAGTTCCAATTTCCAGCAGGTAGTCAGGCATAATTCCAATTCTTTATAGGACGATAACGAGGGTCCAATTATAGAGAACCAGCCTGCTTAGCGTCTTCAAGTGTAAAGGGTATATTGTAGAGACCGTGGCATGAGACGCCCTTTCACCGCTCCTGGCTGGTTTTCGGCGAATAATCTAGTTTTTATGGACTCTACGCTTTTACTCGGAATCGGAATTGCTGTTGTCATCTCCACTGCGCTTTTGGTTCGCAATGTTCTATTCGGCGCAGACGGCGTCATTACCAAAAAACGCCGCCTGGAAACCGGAGACCTGGAAGTGTCGGTGCGCACCTCGGGCAACGAGTATGTGCTGGATGATTTGATGACCTTGATGAAAAACTATTCTCTGTCGCTCAGGCATGACGAGGCGATTGCCTCGGCAAGAAAAGCTTTGAATATCGCCGAGCAGGAATTCGGCAAGACCGACGATGCCATCATTCCAATTCTGGAGGCATACGCAGACGTGATGCAACGAGCGAAACGAAACGTCGAGGCTAAGAATCTGAAAGAGCGAATCAAGGCGATTCGCGAGAAAAAGCCTTATGGCGATCGTTCGTTCAAACGTTCAAGACGGTAAATAGTGAGGCACCATTGGCGGTGAAGTGGAAATCAACTCTTGCAAAAATTTGCATAAGCCTGACATTACTGGTTAGTGCCCTGCCGGCGTTTTCATCCAACGAAAATGGCGCATACGCCGGCTTGGAATTTTTCGGCTCGCAGCAAATGTCCAGAGAGGAAGTAGAGCGATTTCTGGGCGTGCGAAATGGTGCGTCGTATAAATCCGTCGCCTCTGCGGTTGAACGCTTGAAGCGCGCGTTGAAAGCAAGAAACATGGAAGCGAATATTCAAATTGTCAGCGGCGACGGCTCGGACATTTATATTTCGGTGGACATTCTTGGCGACGAAAATGAGATGCCCAGCCGCATTTTGCAAGATCCCCATCAAGTCAACTTTCGCAGCGAGGAGCCCGTTCAACTTCTTGGAAAACTGCATGAACGGCTCGATTTTCTCGAAGCGCAGGGACGACCCGCCAATGAAGAGATGCGCGACGGCGTCAAATATTATTCCGACGAACCTTGCAATCAGCTCGTGAAAGAATTGATTCGTCATTGCGAGCCGATGCGCGAAGAGCTGCTTTATCTAATCGATCACGATCCCAATGCGGTGCGAAGAAATTGCGCCGCCGAGCTCCTCAGTTGGTCGGGAGAGATTCCTGACACGGCTCGGCGCTTGCTTCCAGCCGTGGATGATGTCGATCTTTGCGTGCGCACGACGGTCACGCGGTATCTCTTCAAAAGCCTGCCCTTCTTGCCGGATGATTTTCCTTATGCCGACATGGTGGACGTTTATAGCCGAGACCTGGCGCGTCCCTCTCATGACGATCGCTCTAAATCGCTGTACATGCTACTGGCATTATTGAAGAAGCGTCCTGAGCTGGTTCGGCAAGTCCGGTCTCTGGATGATAAGAGGATTCAGCAATTGAAGAATCGCTCCCTTTTACCTTCGATAAAATTGGCTTGTGCGCAATTCGACCGGATATTCACCCGCGCAAACGTTGGCCTGACGGACGTTAAGCCAAATTTGGATTTTTTGCCGCCATAACCGTTTGAAACGTGTTTGCTGGGGTATTATCAAGTTAGTCGGTGGGAGTGGCTTGCAGCCTCGTTTAGACTATCTGTCATGAGGGCGCCTCCCATCGGCTCTTTTATATGTCACCGAATAATCGAATCAGACTATACGCCCGGAGCCGTCGTATAGCAGACGTTCGACCGGCTGCCCGCCAATAAGGTGAGACTCTACGATCTCTTTCACATCGTCCGGCGTGACGTGTGCATACCAGACTGATTCCGGATAGACGACGATCACTGCGCCGTGCCCGCATTGATCGAAACAGCCGGCTTTGTTTATGCGAATTTGCTTTTTCAATCCGCGTTCCGAAATCTCTTTTCTCAAAAGGTCGCATACTTCTATCGAGCCTGCGCCCGGGCATGTTTTTCCAGTGACGCACACAAAGACGTGTTTTTCAAAAACTTGCATAGTTGCCTGTATTCAGTAAGAGGGGCTATTCTAGCGCTTCGTTGCCGTCTTAGCAAAATTGAGGCTCTAAGATATTTCGTTCGGTTAAATTCTGCTGCCGAAGGCGAATGTATCTGATACCACCTGTAGTGATATGCGCAGTCAGTCGTTTAATCGAGCGGATGAATCATGCCGCTCATATCGACAAACTCGAACTGCAGGCTGGTGCGAGCAATTGAATAGGAGAAATTGTTTCTGACCGAAACCCCGGATGGCATGTCGGCTGCCAAAATGCGACCGTAATCGTCCGCTTCCACCAGCATTCCGTTGGCTACTGCATTCGGTCTTACCGACAAATCGTATGCTTTCGGAGTAAAACTCCGGTAAAGAGTGCTGGCTTCGCAGAGCGCTTGGACATTCATATCTGATCAGACCTTGGTAAATGCAGGGGTTTGGTACATATAGCCTTTTTTTCGTGTCAGCGACGTGACAATACTACTGACAAAAAGTGTCTTAACTAGAAACATCTCTTCAGGTTCAGCCTAGAGGCTTTCTGCTACTGCCGTGCAACTGCCGTGCAAGCCCGCAGTGGCTTGGTTTTTGGGCGTAACGATGGCGTCACGTTAGTTTTATACGATGCAAAGCGATGACCTTGTCGCTCCCCCTCCCCGCTAGAAGAAATAACCGATGATTGAGAATGGCTCCTCCGTTTCTGACGCTCGCGCCAGTGCCCCGGCACAGGTGAAGCAGTATCGTCCAGACGATTTAGAAGGAATCAGTGTTCCTTCCTCAGACACTCCCGTCACTGACCCCTTAAGACAGCAAGTAAACCAGCTGTTGTCCGGTCCCCAGGGTGATTTCAGCATTCAGGGCGGTTTTGGCCCCAGAGGCGACTTCAAGATTCAGGGTCATATCGGGCCCAATGGCGAAATCGGATTGGTCGGCAATTTCAATGACCAAAATGTCGATGCGCGCGCAAAATTTGAAATCGGAAAACCTGGTTTTCAGCCCCATTACGAGACCGAACGGCGTGTCCTTTTGGACAACATTGCTCGGCTGGGCGATAAGTCTTTGGGCGTATATGTCACCAACGCCATGTTGGATGCTCAATCCCGGGTGGCTAAGGAGACTCTCTCGAAAGAGGAGTTGACAGGCGTTCTCAGCCAGGTCAATAAGCTGATGACGACTGATTCTGCGCTAGTGAGTGCAAAGGAGCGAGTCAATATTGCTGCCGGTATTTTGCACCACACAGGGGAAGGCCGAATCGACCAGGGAATTCACTCCACATGCAATGTCACCGTTTTGCAGAATATCGCCTTTGATAAACGCCCTTCTCTTGCCGCAGAGATGATAACCTCCGCCGCTCTTACAGGAGAATGGAAAGCCGGCGACGGCAAGGTAATTAAGGTGCCGAATGGGAGCCTGAAACCTGGCTGGGAAGAAGAACATTTCCCGCCGAAGAATGGCTTGCGCAGCCACGCTTCGCAGGTATTTCAAGTTGTTGCTCTCAATGATGTCGGTCAAAGAGAAAAAGAGCCGGTTGAATATGTGCAAAAGCATCAGTCTCTTTCCAGCTTGTTTTTCGCCATTGGTCAGCAATACATGCCGGCGTCCGAGTATTTGCTGCCGAACGGGTATGAAGTCTGGCGAGACAAAAGAGGCGTAGAAACCAATTTCAACGGGCTTAGCGGCAGGCAAATCCAGGAAGAGTCGAAGAGACTTTTTGGTGATAAGCACGAAACTATCGCTTTCAAGAGCCCTTACGAATGGATGAGCCATCCATGGTCGGTTGGCGATGACGACTATAAAGGCAACAAGATGGTGGAGAGTGAAGAAGGCTTACGCCAGGCGCTCGAGAAGCTTGATTCGGAGAAGAAGCTGCCGGTCGTTATTGCCGTGAACGGCGACATGATTTTCGGTAACTTCGAGACAAGCACTTTCGGTCTCAGAGCCCTGATTCGACCGATCAAGACTCTTCATGAGTACATTGATTCGAAGCTGGGCGTAGCCAATCATGTGGTCATCGTGACGCAATTCGACAAAGCCCAAGACCGCGTTTATGTCAAAAACTCATGGGGAGCGAAGCAGGATGGTTGGGTTTCCGTCAAAAATCTGTGGAAGGCCGTTTAAGTATTCAATCGGGGCTCTTGGCATCCGCGTCTGCTCAGATTTGTATCGCAAGTGATAACTTGCCGGCAAGCAGGGGAAATCGGCGTTAAACTCTCACCTGCAGCGGCTCTAAAGCATGCGCTGGTCGGCGTCCTGGGCGTTCGATCTATTAAGAAACGCTTACAGTTGGGCTATTTGAGCCACGCAGCGCTTGACCAATAACCTTATTATTGAAAAAATACACCCTCGCACTTTGCGATTAGACCGCAGACAGCACGGTGCCCTTGCGTGAGCGGGGCTTAATCACTGGATATTAGCGTATCTAGAGCCGGCTTGAGGTCACAAATTCGACATAGCGCACGGCTAAACCCGTACGTTTTTCGATACAGGGGGCATACCCTCTGCTTGTGATCCCGCGGAAATATCCCTGGGATTTTTTCCATTTCTGGGGAGTTTCAAGAAGTTGCGTTGCACTTATTTAAGGAGGCGCTAATGGCCACCAAGGCACGCAAGCAGGAAATCGTCGGAGAACTCAAAGAGTTCTTCAAAGACGGCAAAGTAGCGATTGTCACCGACTTGAGCGGTTTGACAGTTGCTGAAATCACCGCATTTCGCAGAAAGCTCGATACGACCAACGCCAAGTGCCGTATTGCTAAGAACACCCTCATTAAGATCGCAACCGATACTAGTGAGTTCGCAGCAATCGAAAAACTGGCAAAAGGTCCGTCCGCAATCGTTATCGGTTACGACGATCCGGCTGCTCCCGCGAAAACAGTCGTCGAATATCTCAAAGCCCTCAAAAAGGGTGAGGTACGCGGCGGCGTGATTGAAGGCAATGCTCTTACTTCTGACGAAGTTAAGGGTCTCGCCGATTTGCCCAGCAAAGAACAATTGTTGTCATCGATTATGGGTGGACTCGATTCCGGTGCCAGAGGCATTGCCGGACTCCTCGAAGCCGTTATTCGCGACATCGCTGTTCTGGCTGAAGAAGTCGCTAAGAAGAATAACAACGCCGCATAGGCATTGGGTTCTGAACTATTCACTGCTGAAGACATAAGTTAGAGGAGTAATTTAAAAATGGCTACGAAACTTTCCGTAGACGATCTGTTGGAACAAATCGGATCGCTCACCCTTTTGGAAGCTGCTGATCTGAAGAAGAAAATGGAAGAGAAGTTCGGCGTAACTGCTGCTGCTCCCGTTGCTTTCGCTGCTGCCGGTCCGGCTGCTGGCGGTGGCGCTGCTGCTGCAGAAGAGAAGACCGAATTTGATGTCGTTCTTACTTCCGTCGGCGACAAGAAGATTGAAGTTCTCAAGCTCGTACGCGAACTCACCGGCCTCGGCTTGAAAGAAGCTAAGGACCTCGTTGATGCCGCTCCGAAGCCTTTGAAGGAAAAGGTCAAGAAGGAAGAAGCAGACCAGATGAAAGAAAAGCTGGAAGCTGCTGGCGCCAAGGTAGAAATCAAGTAGACCCGACATGCGCTAATCTGGGAGTAGCAACTCCCTTACGAGACATGCGAGTCATTTCCACCAATTCACTAGTTAAGACTGCGCGGAAGCGTTTGATTGTGGACAGCGCAAGCTGACAATCGGCCCTCCGCGCAGTTCTTCTTTGAGACCAAAATATGAAGTGTCCAAGCTGCGGTCTATACCATCCAAATCAATACGAACGCTGCGTCTCTTGCGGCGCGTCTTTTAAGGAAGGCGGCAGCGCCGATTTCGACGACGAGGGCGCCAATGACAGAGCCGCTGCCGTCAATACGATGGAGCGCCCCCACGAGCGCGCCTCTTCCGATCCGGATGAGCTCGCATATGAAGAAGCGAAACACCCGCATCAGCGGCGCTCCAAAAAGCTGGGCGTCAGTATGCAAAGCCGCTTGCCGACGATGGTCGGAGCGCTTACCGCCGTAACGGTCCTTTTGGTCTCTGCCGGAGCGACGATTTTCTTTTTGACCAAAACGCCTGATGACGAGCGACTTTTCGTCAAAGGCAAAAAAGAGCTCGCCAACGGACAATACGCTTTCGCCGTAAGCACACTTGAACAAGCTGCTGCACTGCGCAACAAAGATCCTCGAGTTTTCCTCGCCCTTGCGCGAGCCTATGTCGGCGTCGACCAGGTAGAGAAGGCTCATGACGCCATAAGCCAGGCCCAGCAATTAGGCTCCGGTGTGGTTGAAGAACCGCAACTTGCCTCTGATCTGGCCAATTATTATCGCCAGCGCGGCAAGTATGAAAAGGCATTGGACCTGCTGCGTCCACTTGCAAAATCCAATATCCCCGGCAAGAAAGCGGAATTGGCTGATCTAGATGCGATGTACGGTGATGAAGCATTGCGCACGGGCAAATTAGACCTTGCTTTGCGCTGTTGGGAGGAAGTTCGTGATTTGCGTGAGGGTTCAAGATTCAGTGAATCCGAAGCGCGTCTTGCCACCATTTATCAAAAAATGGCATCGAATTTCGCATCGAAAAATGACGATCAAAAAGCACTCAACTATTTGAGCAAACTCAATGCAATCGCGCAGAATGCGAAGAATTACGAGATGGCATCAGATCTTTATGAGAAGAACGAGAAGCTCGATCTGGCTATCGATCAAATGCGATTGGCAATCAAGTATTCAACCCACAATCCGGTGTACGAGCGTAAGCTGGCTGCGCTTCTGACGCGCCGTGGAAAAGAATTGCTTGATGCTGGTGACACTGATGCCGGATATGGTTATCTGCAGCAGGCGAAAACTGTTGATCCGACCAATGCACTACCGTCTGTCACTTTGCGCGGTGTGAATGTCGGTCTTGAGGGCGGCTTGCCTAAGATCAGCGGAGAAATTTGGAACCCCGGTGATGAACCTGTCAACTCGTTGACCGTTAAAGTCGAGCTTGTAGACACAGTTTCCAAACGAGTCCTCTGGACCCGCGATCAGAAAGTAGTGGACGAATTCGTGCAACCACTTCAAGGTCGAGATTCGAAGAATATCGACTTTGTTGCCGGCACTTCCGTGAGGATGAACGGCACCAATGAGTTCAAAGTCTATCTGGATGGAAAACTCTACAAGTCCTATCGCCTCGGTGAAAAATCGAAGCCCGATCCGCTCGCAACGGACGACAATGATTCCGGCGGCGCTCTAAGTCGCGTTCGTCCCAAGCCCGAGCCGCGTGAAGCTCCGTCACCTGCACCAGCAACTTCTTTGCCGCAAGTCTCTCCGGAGCCTGTAGAGCAACCGAGCCGCCCGAAAGAATCCGCCGAAGACAAGACGATGAAAGATCTCGAATAATGCTTGATGGACCTTAATCCTCGACTGTCCAAAGAAAGTGCATTCAAAATAAAATTTGAAAGTCTCCCTGAAACTTTTTTACGACAGGGTGCTGAGTTTGTCTGTTTTCGTGGAAGGATGTTTCTGGCATCACTCTTTGGAAAAACAGCTAGAGCCTTACTGACCGGTTCTAGCTTCGACCTTTGGAGTTTTCATGAACAAGAAATTTGTTGCTTCAATTTTCCTCTCACTGGTTTTTACTTCAGGAAATCAATGCTCATTTGCTGCAGAGCCTAAACTTTCTGGCGGCTTTATTCAATTTATTGACGCAAACCTTCCAAAACCTGACCATGTTGCACTTCCCTTTGCTTGGGAAGATGTTGTAACCGATATGAGCGATCTCAAAATGTCGAAGATCGTAATTCAGAGAATGAAGGTGAAAAACAATGATGCCGCTGGTAGCCAATCAGAGTTCTACTTTATCGATCCGGTCACAAAGATTCCCTACAATAATGATCCATTGAAGATTATTTTGCAAAAAGCGCAAGAAAAAAACATGGACGTTTTTGTTGGCTTGTATTCCGACGAATCTATAAACGGAAACAACGCGCGGTTGATGAATGCTGCTAATCAACCGGAGTTTCACCGCTTGCTGGATGCTCAAGCAGACAATGACCTCGCTGTAGCAAAAACATTGTGGGAATCATATTCGGCGAACTCCGCTTTTAAAGGTTGGTATCTGCCCATAGAACCATGGAATTTCCAATGGCAAGAATGGAAAAACGCAGAATTCAATCTGTACCTCAGGAAGGTTTCTACAGGTCTGGCTCTGTTGAAAAAGGACCAGGGATCTGGAATGAGGAGGCTGCCTGTCATGTGGGCGCCCCATTTCAAGGTGGCATATCTTAATGCAACTGATACCGGCTCTCTCTACAAGCGGCTATTAGATGGGACGAAGATTGATATTATTGCAGTGCAAGATGGATTCGGTGCTGAACCGAGGCGCAGCAACCATGAAATAAGTGACTACTTCAGCGCATTTAAGTCTGCATGTGAAACGCTCGTAAGCGATGTGAATGTAAGCGGAAAGGCTGAGCTGTGGTCAGATGCTGAGCTCTATTCGGCGCCAGGAGTTCCTGCCACCATTGAGAAACTGAAAAAGCAGCTGTGTGCGGTGAAGAACTTAGTTACAACGATAATTTGTTGGGACTTCTTTCACTACATGACAGACAAGGTGCCAAATACACCTGCAAATTGGGCGTTTCCGATGGTCGCCTCTCCGCTCAATAGCCGAAAGGTTCTTCATGACGACTACAAACAGAGTTTCGTCAATGAAACATTCACTTGCCCTGACAGATAACAAATAGTCTCACTTACAGCGCAAGTGTTTTAGCGGATGAGACCATGAGGTCTTGAACTTTCTTGCCACCGTGCGCGTTGACGTGCGCGGAGTCGTAGAAATCGCTCAGTTGAAATTCGCCGCTGGCGTCGAGGTCGAGCATCTCGTCTCCGAATTGCGCAGGCATCGCGCAGATTTCATTCTGGTATCTGACCAGTAGTTTTTTCGGAACGATGTCTTTGTTCTCTTTGGTAAGCGGCATGTTTACTACGATCATGCGAATGCTTTTCTCTTTGCATATGGCGAGCATTTTTTGAAATGCGGCTTTCTCTTTTTCAAAGCGATCATTATTTGCTGGTCGATAGCGTTCTTTCCATTCGGGCAAATCGGCAAATTGAGCGCGTTTCGATGTTTGTTTGAGTGTCAGTTTTCCGGACGCCTCTAAATTATTGGATGTCTGATCAGTCGTTTGTTCGACTTTGCAAACCTGTCTTGTTTTCTCTTCTTTCTGGCTGAGTTTTGCCAACTGATTCGACTCATACAAGTCGGCCGGATGTGCGAATAAGTCGCATGCCCAGCCGGTCAACATGGTTTTGTAATCGGTTCTGACTTTGTAGAGATAGACCAATTGACCAAGCAAAAGGTCGCGAGTTTCGTCGAGGCTGCGAGCCTCCGCAAATATCTCCGGCAGGGTGATGCGATTGCTGAGAAGCTGGCAGACTGGACTTTTGCCCGGCGGCGGAACGATATTGTCGATGAAGTCTCGGGGACCGATTCCGAAGATGACGATCTTAGGCGCGCGCCCGGCATCTATTGCCCGCCGAAGAATCAATTCGGCATCCGATGCCATGCAGGCTACGCAAGTTAGGTTGAAGGCGGAGAGTTTGGTGCCGTTTTTCTGCTCGATCAAATGTTCGAGATACTTGGCGCCTGTGTACTGGCGAACTTCGTTAAGGCTTTTCTCGTTGAAAGCACCGGTGTATTCGGCGTCATATCGCGCAATTGCCTCCATCGGCAGCGATGAGCCCAGGACGAGCAAATCCGGGTGTTCCTTGGCGTCGAAAAATGCCGGGAGCTTACTTACCAGCGGATTTTGCTCCAGCGGTACGTAGCGCGTGGTCTTTATATATTGAAGAGGTTTTACAGTCTGAATCAGCCAGTTGAGTCCGACAATCGAGACAATCAGCCAGCAAGTGAAGCTCGAAAGCACCAGAATCAGGATGCTTTTCTTCTTTTGGGGGGTATTCGCGTTCGATGCCGCGGAGTCCTGCATTTACTGGTCCTTAACCGACTTTGTAAAGCCCTTACAATAGCCAGTCAAGAGTTTAGTAGATAAGCCCCTGTTTGGAATTAATAACTCGTAGTTTTCCCAGTGAAGACGGAGATTGGGAGGAAAACCAGATTGTGTTTTTCTCAGAAAGCCTGTACTACTAACTAATTAGATCTGCTTGGCAACCCTGCTGGACTACCAAAAAGAGGGATATTAGTGACCTCAACGATTTCCAAAGGTCCCCGTACTCATAAAACAGGTACGGAGAGGGCCAAACTGGCGCAAACTCAGAAAACTCCACACAAGCCTTTAGACCCCCACGACGAACACGAGCATCCCTTCTCTGCAATTCCGCAGAGCGAAAGACGCGGACCCGTCACGATGGGCTTGCTCTGGATCACTATGGTGACAGCGTTTCCTGCCGTGCTTGTTGGCTTTGAGTGGTGCAAACAAGGTTTCACACTCTCGCAAGTGCTTTTGTGCACGGTCGTGAGCTGCGCAATTCTTCTGGCTTATGCGATTCCTGCCAGTCAGCTGGGCGCCGTTAGCGGACTCAGCTACGCTGCTTTGAGCCGCAGCATATTTGGGCGCTGGGGGTCGAAAATAGTTGCATTCAATCTGGTCGCCATTTTTATAGCCTGGTATGGATTGGCGGCATTATTTCTTGCCGACGGTCTCGAAGGGCTTTTCCACTGGAAAGCACCATTGATGGTTTTGTCGGTGGCGTTTGCATTTCTCATGGCGGCGAACAACTTTTTCGGGTTCAAAGGAGTAGCGAATTTCGCACGTTTCTTTGCCGCACCCGTGCTCATCATTTGGGTGAGCTATACCTTCATGAAAACTGTTCCTGCCTGCCCGCCAACGGTATTCGCCGATGTCACGCATAAGTCCTTCGCCTGCGCGCTGACGACTATTTCCACCTTCATCATCGGATTTGCCGTCTGGGGAAATGAAGCCGATTACTGGAGATTCAGCAAGCCGAAAGTTAAGAATTGCGCGATACCACTTATAGTGGCGTTAGCGATCGGTCAGGTGATTTTCCCTTGCACCGGATTCATTCTGGCGAAGCTGACAGGAATTACGGATTATGGCGCTGCAACCAGCTACATGAATGATTATTCGTTCGGCGGTTTGGCAATTCTGGGCGCGATAGTGATCGGGGCGTCTTATTTTGCCGCCAACGATTCCAATTTGTTCGGTTCAGTCAGCGCATGCGAAAACCTGAAGCGGTGGAATCACAAAGGATGGGTTGCAGTACTTGCCACCCTGGGCGCCGCCATGGCTGCCTGGCTTTCGATTTCGGGCGCAGCCAAGTCGCTGGAATCGATTGCTTCTTTGAACTGTGTGATCGTTCCAACCCCCACACTTATTGTGCTGGCCGAATGGTTCTTGATGCGCAAAGTGTTTTTGCGTAACCCTGATTGTTTCGGTCGTGTACCTGAATTGGATGAACTTCCCAAATTTAAATGGGCGGCGACGATTGCTTTGTTCTGCGGCATTGTAGTCGGCGTATTGACGTCGGGAGCCATTCCGGGAACCGAGTCGATGCATGTCGGCATCTGCGCGCTTCAGGCTTGGGCTACGGCATTCTTGGTATACATACCTCTGCGCATTGTCGAATACAAGCGCGAAACTGTTTCACGCGCTGTTGCACTGGAAGCGCTGGTGGCGATTCCATGTACGGTAGAGCCGAGTGAGATAACTCTGAAACTATAGGAGAAAGATTTGCCCTCTGGTATTCTAGGTCCATGGCGAGAATACTTCTGGTTGAAGACGACAGGGATCAAGCGACCACTATTGAAGAGTGGTTGTCATCGGAGCACCATAATGTCGTTGTTTCGCACGACGGAGAGGAAGGACAATACCGCATTGAAAATGATGCGTTCGACGTAATCATTCTCGATTGGGATTTGCCGAAAGTGACAGGCATCGAGATTCTGAAGCGCTATCGCATGAAGAAGGGCTCGGCGCCGATAATCATGCTTACGGGCAAAGGTACAATCAGCGATCGCGAGAGTGGGCTTGATGGCGGCGCTGATGATTATCTTACGAAACCGTTCAGTTTGCGCGAATTGTCTGCTCGCATTCGCGCACTTTTGCGCAGACCAGGTGAAGTTAAGTCCAATGTTTTGACGGTCGGAAAGCTTGTTCTAGATCCCATAAAGCACAGAGTTACGAAGAACGGTGAGGAAGTTCAGCTCTTGCCGAGAGACTTCGCATTGCTCGAGTTTTTCATGAGAAACGTCGATGTCGTTTTCAGTACTGATGCGCTCTTGCAGCGAGTTTGGGAAGATGACACGGAAGCCACTTCTGATGCGCTGAGAACAGCGATAAAGCGGCTGCGCAAAAGACTGGACGACGGTGACGATGAGTCCAAGTCGGTTATAGAAAATATCCCGCGCGTCGGCTATCGCATGCGTCTGTAACCTGCCGTTGCGTGGGGGGCGTGGGGGCGCGTTGCACGCGCCCTTTTTATCTTTTAACTCCCTTGAACTATTATCTTTTAACTCCCGTGAACGATTATCTTTTAACGACATTGTTCTATTCAGAGTTTTTTGTGTCGTAACCATGTCGCCGGAGTGACATTTTCATACTTATCGAAAACTGGAACATAACCCCCGGCATATTCGGGATGATTATGGTCGTTAGCCCAGTTCTCTGGATTATTCGCAATGTATTCTCGAAACAGTTCCAATTCTTTTTCAGAGCGAATTATGTGCTCGTAAAAGTCCGATTGCCACAGCTTTTGGTCAATAATTCCTAACTGCTTTATACGAGAAGATGATTCAGCCTTGAACGAACCAATTAATTGCCCTAATGATTTTCGTCTCGAGTTTTCATCTGTTATCCAGAGTATTCCGTGAAAGTGATTTGGCATGACGATAAAAGTGTCGAGTTGTATGAATGAATAGCGACATGGAAGATTTATCCAACACTCGGAAACAACATTTCCTATCCTAGTCATCTTCACTTGGCATGCTTGAATTTCGCTCAGCAGGCAAACCCTTCCTTGAGTGCAAATCGTAATAAAGTATGCGCCTGCTCTCGAATAGTCGAATCCAGTTAATCTAGGCGGACGTCGTGACATTTTTGCATCTCCAAAAACGTGTTCTATCAGTAGATACGTTTATGGAAGAAAAAAAGTTCAACTTTTGATTTGAATAGATAAAAAGGGCGCGTGCAACGCGCCCCCACGCAACGTGCCCCCACGCAACCAGATTAATAGCGCTGCTCTACGGTGTAGGTGACTCTCACTTCGCCGTTGGCTGGGACGTCAATGGGAAATTCGAAGGTGTGCGAATCCTTCTTGGTTGAAGGATGGCTTTGCGCAATCAGCTTCCAATCGCCGTAAGCGTGTTCGATTACTTGAACGCGGACAGCATCTTTCTTGTGATTTCTCAGCACGATCTCGTACGACATTCTCTGTATGTGATTGTTGGGCTGCTCCATGTTGGTCTGGCGTCGCTCGCCGACAATGTCGAAAGCATCGCCCAGATAGATGCGCACTTTCTCGTCGCGCGGAGTATGGTCGATTTCGTCTTCACCGACGAATTGCAGTGCGCCGTCCGAGTCTTTCTTGTAGACACGCACCTTGCCCTTCGGCATCGGCATGCCGAGGTGATTGGCGTCGCTGTTCACCATCTCCAACTTGATGGCAATCTTGCGCTTCTCTCCGCCTTCATCACCACGAGAGAAGACGCGATTTTCCCCAGAATCAAGGACAAACAATTTTTTGACCGGAACAGCTGAAGCGTTGAAAAGGCTCAACTGCTTTGTTTCATTGTTGTTGACGTCGGTTTTTCCAGCCAACGTATAAAGATGATACTCGGCGAAAGATTGTTCGCTGAATTGCGGAGCCGGGGCCATCGCCGCCGCTGGTGCGGCCATATCCATAGCTTCCATTTGCGGCGCTTCCGCAGTGACTTTGTGTACGTCACCTGCGATCAGTTTCAATGCCGAATTTTTATAAGTGCCACCGGATTTGTTGTCGAGCGTGACCCAGCTGGTGATGTCGCATTTAGTATCATCTTGATTTGCTACCGCTACATAATCGCATTTCCAGTTGATGTCTGAAGTTTGATAGGCGATCTCGATATCGTGGGGACCTGCTTTGTCTGTCTCTAGTTTCCAGTCCAGAGAAGGAGTGGATACCAGTCCTTCGGGCAGTTCTGAAAGCTCGACCTGTCCCTGCGGATTCAAGATAATGCCGTTGCTTGTCTTAAGAACCAATCCTGTCGATACTTCGGAACTGCCACCATCAGCAGAGCCGACCGTCGCAGTCGGTCCGTTCAAAAGAGTTCCATTCAGCTCGACGGCAGAACCACCGGCGGTGTACTGTTTGAACTTTGCAGGTTTGCCGATTGACTTATTCAAAATAGTATTTGGATCGATAAGATCGTATTTATAGTTCTGCTCACGCACCACGACTTGATTTGGTGCAGTCAGCGAAGTGAAACTCACAGAGGTTGGATCAATCTTTGCTGCGACGTCCTGGCAGCTCACATAGTTGATTCCGTTTTTCAATTCCATATGACGGGAATCACGCACCAGCCCAAAATTCTGGTTGTAGATAGTCAGTGAGATGCCTTTTGACGGCGAAATCTTGCCTTCTTGAGCCGATGCAGTCAGCGTTTGCGGTGAAACAATCGACGCCGATAGAGCAAGAAGAACGCCAAAACAACGCACGTATTTTTTCGCTGCGAACATGATTGAGCTTTTGATCCTCAGAGAAGAACTGTGCGAACCGACAGAGCATCAACAACTCCGTCAATTCATCAACCCAGACAAGTGACTGAGACTAGATGAACTCAGCCATTATAGACCTTGTCCCCACCCTCTGCTTCGGCCTTCTCCATGAATTCAAGAGCTATTTGCATCAGGTCATGTTCGTTGCGCGCATGCGTCGGGAAGGAAACCACTCCGATTGATGCTGTCACGCGAATATGTCTCAATTCATCAGTGATGGGCATGCTCTTCAATTTTTCGCGAATTCTCTCGCCCACGACGATGGCGCGCGAGGAATATGTCTCAGGAAAAACCACGCCGAGCTGATTGTTTTCACAGCGAGCCGGAACATCGACGTCGCGAATAGCTCCGCGGATGATGTTGGCCGCAGCCTTCAGCGTGTCGTCGATGAACATTTGTCCGTGCACCTGACCTAATTCGCCAAGCTTGTCGACGGACATAATCAAAAGCGAGAGCGGGCGTTTGTAGCGCTTGGCGCGACGCAGTTCGTACTCCAGCTTTTTCATGAATGTGCGCGGATTGTACAGTTCGGTCAGCGAGTCGATGAGAGTCATTTTTTCAATCTCGTCGAGTTTCTCATCGCTGAGAGTCTCACGAGTCTTGTCAAGCATCGCTTGCTGTTTAGTCTCTTTGAACTTCTGGCGGCTGACGCGCATCTCGACAAGCATGTCGGTGAATTTGGAATCGCGCGCCTGCGCCCAACCACCCTGTTTGCTACCGATACGCTCTTTGTCGTTCTTCTTACTACCCTTCGACATTTACTCTTTCCTCAATTCCTGCCAGGAGGACTACTTCAGACTCCGCCATATGAGTTTAGCTTGAACGTGGACCGTTAATGCCATACCAGACTCTATTTCTGTCAATTCCCTAAAAAGGTTACCTTAAATCAAAGGCCTGTAGGTTGTGCGGGCAAGAAAGGGTAAGAAGAGAGTGCGTCAAAATGTTTGGTCAGGCGCTCTGGCGAAATCCCCAAAGAAATCTGCCAGAGCGGGTTTGTGGGGGTATGAAGGCAGCGGAATCGGCAAGTATTAGCTCAGGATGGGATTTTTGCTGTAGAGTAGGTTTAGAGGGGATCTTGTATAGGCTGACGCAGAGCCAATTTGGGGCTCGGGAGCAGAACAATGGAAACGCAGAAAGATATCCAAAAGGAATATCAGGAGACGCTCGAGTATTACAAGAGTCAGCACACAACCCTGGGCTGCAAGCTGACTCATATGATCGGCGTGCCGATGATAGCTTTGTCCGTTCCCATGTTGCTCTTCAGCCCCAGGCGCGCGGCCAATCTCCTGGCCGGTGGATGGGCGCTGCAATTCTTAGGACACTATGTTTTCGAGAAGAACAGCCCAGTAGTGCTGACGGACTACCGCAATCCCATGGTCCTTTTGGCCGCGCTGGACTACGTCTCTGAAGGATGGGTCCGACTTTTCAAAGGCTTGCCTCTGGTCGAGCAGAAAGGACCGGAGCTAATCACGATGCAATCGGAAGGAAACGGCAAAGGCACTTAGAGCTTGCTGTTTGCTTGAATGACCAGCGGTTGAAACAGAAAGAGGCGGATTGTATAACCCGCCTCCTCTATGATTTTCAGTTGTCCGTATTCGTCCTAGCGTCTATAACCGCTACCGGCGCCTTCTCTCGGGCGCGATTCGTTGACAACAATTTGTCTGCCCTCTATCGTCTGTCCGTTGAATTCAGAGATTGCAGCTTGTGCTCCTTCTGATGTTTCCATTTCGACAAAGGCAAAACCGCGCTTGCGGCCTGTTTCTCTGTCTACGGGCATGGCGACGGAAACAACGGTTCCGGACCGTGAAAACAGGTCCTGAAGCTCTTGCTCGGTCAGTTTGAATGAGAGGTTTCCGACAAATAATTTCGTGTTCATAACAGTCTATCCTTGAAATACAGAACGAATGCGGACGCTTTTAGCGATTGCATTAGACCTTTAGGGCCCGCAACAGTATCTCATGACTTGTCCCGGATGTCTCAAAAACCGGGGCGTTCGGGAGATTATTTTAGGTGCACCCGGGTCGGCAAGGGGGTATTTAAGGGGCGGGCGGGACAGGGGGCGGATCCTTGGAAGGCACGCCCTGCTTGAGTTTTCCGGCGATTGATGTGACGCACTTGTCGAGTTGGAAGTATTTGCGGATGGCCGCATTAACCGAGCTCTGGGTTTCGGCATTGACCTTCTGGGTGAAATTCTCCAGAAAGTCGAGGGGCAGATCCATAATCGCCGAATAAGCCAGCTGGCTGGCGATTGTCCTGGGCGAACGGCTCTCAACCACATAGACTCCGGAGAGGTGACCCTTCTCGCGTGCCAATTCTTCTCTGGAAATCCCTTCTTTGACGTATTGTTTGACAATTTGGGCAATCAAACCCTGCGCCTTTTCCATGTTTTCCGGTGCTACCGAGTATGAGATAGCCCAGATCGAGTCCGGATAAGACGCTTCGGTGAGCGATGAATTGATTGAGTAGGTAAGTCCATACTTGTCGCGCAGCGGAGCCAATCGGCAGGCAAAGCTGTCATAGCCGAGCGCGGCGCTGGCGATGGACTCGGCGAAATAGTCCTTGGACTTTATCGAGACTGGTGCAGAGCAGCCGATCACGACATCCATATTTGTCTTATCGTCCAAATTAGACATGATGCGTCGACCGAGGAAGGCTTTGCTCACATTGGACGGATCGATCGATATTGAATCTGCTCTGTCTGCTCTGTAAGAAGCGAATTCCTTGGCGATGAGTTTTGCGACCTCGTCCGTTTTTATATCGCCGACAAAAGTGAAGATCGTGTTTGCGGGCGTAAATTGCCGCTTGTGAAAGGTAACCAAATCATCTCGAGTGACTGACTTCAAATGCACAAGTTGATCGTCGAACGTATTGGCAAAGTAGATGCTTTCCGGCTTGTAGAGCGCATGACGCAGCGACATCCAGGCAACTGACGTGGTATTTGCCTTGCGCTCTTCTAATGCCGATTCCAGAATTTTTCGCGCTTTGGCAAATTCTTCTTCTTTGAACAGCGGATTCTGTATTACGTCTGCAATCAGCGGCACAATTTCATTTGCGTCGGATGCGACCACATCGACATTGAATCCTGTGAAAAAACTGTCGGCATTGAAGTCCAGGCTTGTGCCCATGGATTCAAGAATTTCCGATATTTTGAATTTCGAGTAGCGACCGGAGCCCTTGGTTAACAACTCTGCGGCCAGACCTGGAACTTTTGAATGATCGCTGGGCACAAAATAGCGCCCGGCTTTGATCTTGCCGGCAATCGTAACCGTTCCGGAGCCGGGCATCGGCAGGACGATGACTGTCAGTCCGTTATTGAATTTGAGCGTTTCGGTCCTGGAGCCGAGCTTTCCATATCCTCTTTTTCTCGAGACTAATTGGAGCGGTTGCGATTGATCTTTGACACTTTCGTTTTTAGAACTATCAGCAGCAACGGTGCTCGCTTCCGCATCTGCTGCGCTTTTCTCCGGCGCAGCAGATGCGGCTGTCTCCGATTGGTTTGCCTTGCTCTCTTTTGGCTTGTAGTATCCAACCGTCATGTTATCGGCGTTCAAATATTTCTTTGCCGCAGCCTGCACCTGCTGTGGTGTCACCTTGTTAATTTTGTCGCAATAGGTGGTCCACCACTTCCAGTCTGCAACACCGATGGCATCGCCAATTTGCTCGGCGCGTCCCTGGCAATCTACGGCGTCGAGCTTATAGCGTTTTGTTATTTCCAGCTTGGCTCTTTTTACTTCCGCTTCCGTTGGTTCTTGCTTTGCCAAATCTTCGATTGCAGATCTTACTGCGCGTTCCAGTTTCTCGAGATCCAGCTCTTTGACCGGTGTAGCGCCGACCACAAACAATCCCGGATCGCGCATGACATTATTGAAGGCAAATGCATCGACGGCCAATCCATTGTCCACAAGGGCGCGATAAAGACGACTCGATGTCTTGCCTTTATCCCCGAGAATCGATTGCAATACTTCCAAAGGGTAGGTGTCTTTGTCTACAGATTTGACTGTATGAAAGGCGAGCAATAGCCGAGGAACGTCGTGGCCGCGGACCACTGTAAACCTTCTTTCACCTTCCTGGGGCGGTTCTTTCGTATAGACCGTGGGAAGCTTTTTGGGCGCCCTCTGAATCTTGCCGAACTTTCTCAGTATGTCGGCCAGTACATCTTCTTTTTTGATATCGCCAACAACAATCAGTGAGGCATTCTCAGGCCAATAGAAGTCGTGATAGAACTTTCTGAGCCTTTCTGTCGGGACGTTTTCTACGTCCGAGCGCCATCCGATTGTCGGGTGATGATATGGGTGTTCACGAAATGCCGTCGCGTAAACTCCATTCATCAATATCTCATCTGGATCATCCTCGCCCCGTTCCAGCTCATTTCGCACGACGGTCATTTCGCTGCTGCGATCATCCTCACGCAGCAAGAGATTGCGCATCCTGTCAGCTTCGATGTCCAGCAAAAGTGCGACATTTTTGGCCGGGGCAACCTCGTAGTAATTAGTTCTATCTTGTGAAGTGGTGGCATTATTGATACCGCCGATTGGTTTTAGCGTGTCATCAATCCCGGTCCCCTGCATGGGGTCGTATTTCTTCGTGCCTTTGAACATCAAGTGTTCGAGAAAGTGGGTCGATCCTGTATATCCAACCGCCTCATTGCGCGATCCAATTCCGTAGACCATCATCACTGAAACAACAGGGGCTAGATTTTGCTCCTGGATTAGAACGGTCAATCCATTCGATTTCATGCGATAGGCATTGAGACCGTTGACAGGCTGTTTGGTGAGCGACTCGAAGGCGTCGCTTACCGATTTTGCCGAAGGTGCGGACTTGCTTGACTTTCCCGCTTTCAAAGAACCGGCCGCTTCCGCGCTTAGTGAGGAAAGTGGGCAAAAGAAAATCGCCGCCGACAACAGCCCGGTTAGAGTGCGCATTGGCAAGCGGCGATTTTTCATTTGTTGGATGCCTTATTTAGTGCTGGATGACTATTTCTTGTCTTTTCCAGTGGCGGCTTTGCCCACATCTTCGGCGCCTTTCACAACGCCTTTGCCGACGGCTGCAGTGTCTTTGACTGCGGTTTTGCCGACTGCTTCGGTGGTCTTGATGGTGCCTTTGCCAAGAGCAGCGGTATCTTTCACTGCTTCAGTGCCAAGAGCCTGGGTGCCTTTCACCGCTGCCTTGCTGACGCCGGTAGTGGTTTTTATGGCGCCTTTGCCTACCGCTTCGGTGCCTTTGACCGATGTTTTCACACCAGCTTCAGTGCCCTTGACGGCTCCTTTGCCGATCGCCTCAGTACCTTTTACGGCATCTTTGCCGACGGTTTCGGTGCCTTTGACAACAGCCTTTCCGCCTTTTTCGATGCCTCTGCCAACGGCTTTGATGTCTTTCTCGATTGCTTTAATTATGCCGCCGCCTTTCTTCTTGCTCGTGCCTGCGGCATCGCCAGACGTCGCCGTGTCTTCCGCCATGACTGCCGTGACGGCGGCGGAACTAACAACGCACAGCGCGATTAGTCTTTTACCAAATTGCATGTGTAAACTCCTTCACCAGAGACATCAGAATTCTGGCAAATTTTTCAAATTCCCGCTACTAATCACGAAGTTGTTAACAAGGGGGTAACCTAGATATTCGCCGGTTCAAACGATCTCGAGGTTGACATGAGAGTGCGCGGTTCAATTCTTTCTACTTTGATGATGGCAGTTATTTTCGCTGCTGGAGCGAGTGCTGCGGTCCACGTTCAGCATTTGGGCTCGCCGGCTAAATCAAGTGCGGTCGATTTCGACAAAGCTGCGCAAGAAGCGACCAAGATGCTCTGTGAATATCTGAAGATAGATACGACTGTCCCGCCCGGCAACGAGAAGCTCGGCGCTGAGTATCTTGCTTCTGTCTTGAAGCAGAACGGAATCGAGGCGCAACTTTTTGAAACAGCGCCGAATCGCTCGTGTGTATACGCGAGGCTAAAAGGATCGGGCAAGAAGAAAGCGGTAGTCTTGCTCAATCATATCGATGTGGTGCCTGCAGTTGCAGCCGATTGGAAACACCCACCTTTCTCGGGCGAAATTTTCGACAACGAAATCTGGGGGCGTGGGGCGCTCGATATGAAGGGCTTCGGCATCGTCGAATTGGAAGCGATGCTCATGCTCAAACGCCAGGGAGTCAAGCTTGACCGCGACATAATTTTCCTCGGTACTCCGGATGAGGAAGTGGGCGGAGACTACGGTGCCAGATGGTTCACTGAAAAGCATCCTGAACTTTTGAAAGATGCTGAGTTTCTCTTCAATGAAGGCTCTCACATCATTACCGGAAGCGATGGAAAACCTAAATTCTGGGGAGTGAATTTTTCAGAGAAGAACGTTCTCTGGCTGAAATTGACAGCCAACGGTCAAGCCGGTCACGCGTCCATGCCGATTAGAGATTCGGCGACCAATCGCCTCGCCCGTGCTCTGGAAAAACTTGTTGCCGTCTATCCGATGACTGTTCGTTCACCGCAAGTGGTGCCCGACCTGAAGAAGATCAGCGATTCGAAGCCTGAACCGCTCAAAGGTTATTATTCGCAAGTCGTGGAAGACATGAAGAATAATGATTATGTCGCGGGAATTGAAAACGATCGAATGCTCTCCTCTATGCTGGTCAACACTGCGTCTTTGACCGTTTTGAAAGCCGGCTACAAAACCAATGTCATTCCCGGAGAAGCGAGCGCCGAGATCGATTGCCGCTTGTTGCCTGGTGTCGAGAAAGACGAGTTTATCGCGCACGTGCAAAAGATTATCGCCGACCCGACGATCAAAACTTCTGTCTTGGAGTGGAACGTAGCCGGCGCATCAGATATCCAGACTGATTTGATGAGTTCTATCAAGAAGGTGGCGGCGGAAGAGAGCCCCGGAACGCCTGTGAGACCTGTTGTCGTGCCGTGGTTTACAGATTCACACTGGTTTCGCAAGCTGAATATCACCTGCTATGGATTCGAGCCCTTCGAGATAAAACCCGAACTGCTCGCCAGCATGCACGGTATCGATGAGCGCATTCCAGTCAACGTTTACTCGTCGGGTCTGCGCCGTTTCTACAAAATTCTTGCCGACGTCGCGGTTGCTAAGTAAGCCTATTTCTATGCTTTGCTCTCTTCTTTGACTTCAGTTTCTTGAGCGGTGATAAGACCGTCCAGGAGCTGTTTGACCGAATCGATCAGCTCTTGTTCTGATGTCTTCGATTTAATCAGATGCTTCGTCAAACCAAGCGTGAGAGTGTTCATCTCGTCCTTTGTCAAATCTCGGCTTGTGTAGACGATCAAAGGAGTCTCGCGCGATTCGCTCTTGCGGAGGCTTTCGACTATGTCGAATCCGTTTGGCGCAGGAATGCCGATGTCCAGAATGATCAGAT
>JAIETE010000293.1 GCA_019745505.1 Candidatus Obscuribacterales bacterium
TAGCCTCGAGAAGAAACTCGGTATCACGCATATGCCCGGGTCCTTCGCCGATAATGATGTCCTTGGCTCCCAGATAGTCGAATAATTGAAATGCGGCTTTCAAGGCAGCCGGATTCGTTGTAACCGGACTGCCCGGGTGAAATTCGACCATGTTGGGCTTCAACAAAACGGTCTTTCCGGCGAGGTCCGGAAGCTTGAGCTGCTTTGCATACTTCTTCAATTCAGGCAGCGGATCGTCTTCGTAAGAAGCGCAAGGCACAAGCGCCACAGTGGACGGCGTTTGCTTCTTGCGCGCGCGCTGAGTTTCTGTGGGGGACGGCAACGGTTTGCCGGTAAGTGTCTTGCCACCACAAGCAGTCATGGAAAAACTGGCGACCGTGACAGCGGATCCGGCTATGAAAGTCCTTCTGGGTATACCGCCTTTTCCGGACTCGCCGCCTACTTCTCGGCTTTCTCGAGCCGCCCCGATGATTCGTCCGGTCTTGGGACACCGCTTTACGTTGTGATCCACTTTAGATTCCTAATATATGCGCGCAATGCGAATGCATTTCCCAAAGACATTATGCTCTGCGCGGCGAGAACAAATCACGCAGAGAAAACATTTCACCTTCAAACCGTGACCGTCATACCTTAAGAACATTGTCGCCGAGATGCGCCTGCAATGCCAGCATAGAGAGTGCCGTCACCATCAGATTCGGACCGAAAGAACCATCTTTATTCTGCCGCTCCAACAACATACTTATTGATTCGCCAGACTCTTTATCGTGAGTTTTTTGCGCGATTGCCACCCAGGCGAGGGACATAGCCGAACTGGCGAAACCAATGGTATTAGGCAGATTCTTGAGAGCATGCTGAACGACATCAGCGGATTTTTGATCGGACAGAGCGATCAGCGCCTCGGCCGTTGTCACCACGTACGGAGGCAAATGGACATTCAGGCACAAATCATTTCCATGATTCCAACCACCGTCCTTGCAAGCATGTTCGAGAAGGAAGCTGTCGGCCCGCTCAATTACGCGCTTGCTGTCTTGTTTTTCAATATGCTCCGGTAGTTTGAGCGCGAGCAAAGTATATGCGGTCGGCTCCACCCAGTGAAAGCACCCGGGCGACCAAGGCCAGCCGCGCGGATAATTCAAGCCGGCATCTCCTTTGGAAATAAGCAGCAAAAATTTCGCCAGAGCACCGTAAAACTCGGTTCTAGCCTCAAACAAATAGGACACAGCCTTATCTATTGCTGCAGCATGCTTGGGGTCGGCTGCGCCATCTTCTTTGAGGAGAATTCGCAAAGCCAACAGTGCAAGACCGCTGGTCCAATCGGACTTGCCAATGCCGGGCGAAGTAGACCAGCCACCATCCTGATTCTGATTGGACAAAAGAAAGTCCATTACCTGCTTGCGAGTCTGAGCGTCTCTTCGGCGCGCGATTGCGCAATACGCAGTAGGTTCGATGCATGCAGATTCGCCGGGTCTATAGCCCCATGAACCACTCTTTCCGGCACCTTGTATGTAATTGTCTACTTTCGAGATGGCCGCCTGCACCGCCGCTGCTTCGATCTTGTCGGGACCGTGCGCCTGACTAGCCCCTTTACTTTCGATTTTTTCGGACTTCGGCATAAAGGTCGACCTGATTTGTAACGGGAGACTTTCAAATGTTAAGTGGATTAACCGGACTATCTATATATAAATCTAATTACCTAGTTATTGTCCGCCATTTTCACTATTCCGTCCTGCGGGATATGCCCGGATCGCCCCACCAGTGGCGACTCAAGAATTTAATTTGACAACTTACCCCAAAACCTCTTCCGGTTAGAAGGCTGCCAAGGTAAGATGGTAATGTTGCGCAGGAACAAACCTGGGCATAACTACCAAGAAGCCAAACCATTTGGCAGTTTCCAGGAGGTGAGTAGCAGTCAGATAACATAACGGTGTGGATTTGGCCAATATTTTAGACAGATGTGTTACTAAATTTCGACAAAATCGTTGTCCACCCTTAGAATAGGTTTTTACTCCGCCTGGCTTGGCAAAAGTTGTGGTTGGTGTATCTTTCTCTCTTAGCAAGGGACAACATAAGGAGGTATGCATGTTGAAGCGTTTCGTTCGGGACGAATCAGGTCAAGGTATTACAGAATATGGCGCGATTCTCGCATTCGTCGCGATTCTTGTGGCGCTTGTGTTCAGTATCACCAAAGGAGCTTTGACGTCCGCTATTTCGGCCGCATTCTCGGCAGTTATCAGCCAATTGAACAACCTGTCAGCTGCTGCTGCCGGTGCTTCGTAAACGATTCACTGTCAGTGGCTTGCGCTTAGCGAGCAATCGCTAGAGCAGGCAGAAAGCTTTGGAGGGGAGCGAAAGCTCCCCTCTTTGTCTTTAAAAACGCAGAGAAAATCTCAATGGTGCACATTCTTTTTCCCCCACCGAAACCGGAATTTAGAGAGTTGAATTGTTTCTGGCAGAGCCCTCTTTATCAGTCATCCGTGAAAATTGTGTGAGAGTGAAAACCCGGTCTCCAAGAGTCTTTTTGCCAGTGGTTCAATCGATAAAATCGGTCGCCTCGCAACAAAAAGCTACAGACTGCCTACATTTTTTGAAAAATTTAGCGACTTCGCTTCAGTTTAAAAGCGGCGAAACTATCTCGTGTGATAAGTTGTCATTAGCAGCAAATGTTATGAGACGGTAAGGCGTCAAGTTGAAACCCACTCGGCATCCTAGTTTTTGTAAGTTTTTCGCGACAGACCAAGAAACCCAACCTCTTGATTTGCCTGATTTGTTGCCAGTATCGGTAAGATCAGGTCTGTTTAGAAATCGCGCCGTCGGGTAAGGACTTAGTGGGTGCGACAGAGCAGCCGTTGTTCTTGTTCCCCCGATGTGCGTTAATAGTAATTGGTTAATCTTTCTCTTAAGAGAAGACAGAAGGGGGAACCGTAATGAACCCATTACGTGCGTTGTTCTTAAGCCTCTCTCGAATGCCTCCAGCCGTGATGCTCCTAATCATCATCGGTTTGGCCGTTGTCGTAACGATGATGGTCACCGGAAAGGTAAGCGAGTCTGAGACTAAATATGCGCAACAAGTCGAAGAGATGAAGCGCAAAGCCGAAGCCAAAGGTAAGGTCGTTTACGCCATCAAGGATATTCCTGAAGGCCAAACAATCCCAACCGAAGGTCTCGAGGAGCGGGAACTCGAACAAGCGAAGATTCCGCAAGACGCTATCACTTCGGCCAGTTTGGCTGCAGGACGCATCGCCAAATACGGTATCGCTTCGGGACAAATCGTGTCGCAACACGACTTGGCTCCGCAAGGGATGACGCTTGGCTTTGAATCCAGACTGAAAGAAGGTATGCGCGCATTGACTTTCGCAGTTGACAACAACACCGGCGTCGCCGGCTTTGTTCAACCGGAAAGCCATGTAGATATCTACGCCTCGGTTGGTGCTGGTGTTGACACGAAAGCAAGCTGCATCCTCTCGGATGTAGAAATCATTGCTACCGGTCAGGTTTACCAGAAGCAACCTGGCACCACAACTGCAGTTCCTGCTAGTTCCGTGACTGTTGCAGTCAGCCCGGAAGATTCGCAGAAACTGATCAAGGCGATTGTTGCTAGCAAGCTTTATTTGACCTTGAGAAACGAAAAGGATCACTCACCTATCGCTACGGTGGATGTAACAAGCCTTTTCCCTAAACCGGCGAAGCCAGCTGCTGACCTAGCTGCGCTTCCCCCGCCGTCAGCTCTTCCTCCGCCTCCGCTTCCCGGCGCTCCAGATCTTGGACCCGGCGGACCAGGAGCAGGACTGCCTGCGGCACCACCGCCACCACCACCACTGCACGAAATTGAAATTTGGTCCGGCAGCAAGAAAGATGTCCTTTCGGTACCGAAGAGCTAGCAAGCCCTTGGGTCGAGTGAACATCACCTATCTGATGGGTACAACTATTAGATGGGGCTGTTGGTAGGAGGAGAACGCTTAAACTATGAAACTGACCACACTTCTTGTATGCGACGCTGGTTTGGACAAGCGTCAAACAATCGAGGATCTGATTCACAGCCAGCCGTCATTGGCGCTCGTGAGCACAGTCTCCGGGAGCATGGCGCGCGAGCAAATCGGAAGTTTGCATCCAAAGTTGGTCTGGATCGAGCTAAGCCCTGCTCCCGTGCGTGGACTGTCATTGTTAGCAGAGCTGCGGGAAACTTTCCCGCAGCTCTACTTCTTTGTCAGTTACGAAGTACCTGATCCGGAACTGATTCGTACAGCCTATCGACTGGGCGCATCAGACTTCCTGGACGCCGAACGTTGGCGGACGGACTTGCCCGCTGCCGTTCAATCTATACAACTCAAGCACCAGTCCGAGTCGGTCTCGACCGCTGCCGGAAAAGTCGTCGCTATCTTCAGCCCGACCGGCGGTATCGGTGCCACCACCATATGCACCAACCTGGCCGGCTACCTCGGCAAATATGGC
This sequence comes from Candidatus Obscuribacterales bacterium, assembly GCA_019745505.1. Lineage (GTDB taxonomy): Bacteria > Cyanobacteriota > Vampirovibrionia > Obscuribacterales > Obscuribacteraceae > QKMZ01. The sequence goes on from JAIETE010000293.1 coordinate 4,450, forward strand.
GAGGCTTGCATCGTAGACCTCGACTTGCAGTTCGGCATGGTGTCCCACTATCTCAACCTCGAACCTTCATTCAGTTTGAGCACCATCGACTTCTCGCACACAAACTTCGACGCCACTTATCTGCGTAACTTGATGACGCGATACGACGATAAGTTGAGCATTCTGGCGGCTCCGCCCGAACTCGAAGACATCGGCGACATCTACGCCGCTCAGGTGCAAGAAATCCTCTATACGGCAAAACAAGAATTCCGATTCACTTGTGTGGATCTTCCGAAAAACTTGCTCGACGAGCGTGCCATCGCCACTCTCGATTTGGCCGACCACGTGCTCGTCTTGACTGAGTACAACTGGGCGTCCATCTTGAATGCTAGAAAGTGCCTGGACACTTTCAAAGCTCACTACAACCAGGAAAAACTGCTTCTCGTAATCAACCGCTCCGAATGGCTACCGCAAGACGTTTTGAGTGAGTGCCGAGCGAACCTTAACTATCCTGTGTTCCATGAAATTCCGAACGACACCAAGACCGCCAAGTGGGTCAACAACCAGGGTCAAATTGCTCCTGGACACACGGCGCTCGGAAAAGCACTTGATTCATTAGCTCGCAGACTCGCTGGAGGAGAGCAGCTATTACTTACGACGAAGGACGGAGAGAAGAAGGGAGGGTTCAAACTGCCCGCGATCTTCTCCAAACGCTAATAAAAAGGTGGTGAGCTGTTAAATGGGCGATGAAAGAAAGGATCAGAATTTACCTGCACGTCCTGCGTCATCTTTGATGGGACAGCTAGTTCGTCAAAGACAGGCTTCAGAAGTGGCGCCTGCGCAGAACCAACAGACGAACGTAGCTTCTCCTAATCAACAAACAGGAGTGGGCGGCGCCAAAGGTGCAGCTCCTCCGCCCGGTGGTTCGGGGATGAACCGGCAATCCGGACCGGCGACCGGTGTACAGAACCAGGGCGCAAAACCTGGTGGCGGCGGACTGCCTGCCGGTGAAGGTGTGCAACCTTCGCGAGCAGACATCGAGCGTATTGATGCTCGCGATGAAACGGATTATGGGCACAGACCGGTCGAAGTCCAGTCTCCTCAAGGTGATTTGGGCGCAAAATTCTCAGCCAACCAACAGCTTATCCGTGAACGCGAAAAGGTAATTATCGACCAGCTCAGACGCGAGCTGGATACTTCGCGTTTGACCAATATTTCCGAAGATACGCAAGCACAAGTGCGTGCCCGTATCAGAGAAATCGTCAACTCCGACCCGGCGCCGCTCACGATGATGGAGAAGGGTATCCTTCTGCAAAACGTACTCGACGAAGTATTCGGTTTCGGTCCACTCGGTCCACTTCTTCGTGACCCGAGCGTCGGCGATATTTGCGTCAACAACGTGACCATGGTCTACGTGGAACGCCACGGACGACTGGAAAAAACAAACGTAGTTTTTGAAAACGAAAGGCACTTGCGCCAAACAATCGACAAGATCATTCAGCCTCTGGGCAGAAGACTTGACGATAACTCACCCATGGTTGACGCCCGTCTTCCGAACGGATCCCGGGTAAACGCAACCATTCCGCCAGTAACCATCGACGGTCCGACGATCACAATCCGATGCTTCGGTACGTCGATCATGTCACTCGGTCAATTGGTAGAAAAAGGCGCCATGTCCGTACAGATGGCGGAAGTTTTGAAAGCTTGCGTCAAAGGCAGAATCAACGCCATCATCTCTGGTGGTACAGGTTCTGGTAAAACAACTCTGCTCAACGCACTGTCTGCACACATCAACCCCCGTGAACGCATCATCACGATTGAGGACGCGGCGGAATTGAGATTGCAACACGAGCACTGGGTGCGGATGGAAACCCGTCCGATGAACACGGAAGGAAAAGGTCAGATTACACAGCGCATGCTCGTAATCAACTGCCTCCGGATGCGTCCCGACCGAATCATCCTCGGGGAATGCCGCGGGGAAGAAGCGTTCGACATGCTCCAGGCAATGAACACCGGTCACGGTGGATCAATGACTACAATCCACGCCAACTCACCCAGAGACTGCACAAAGCGTCTCGAGAACATGATTCTCATGGGCGCAGCTGAAATGCCATTGAAAGCGGCACGCGAACTCATCGCATCAGCCGTTCAATTGATCATTCAGATTCGACGTCTTGAAGACGGTACACGTCGAGTCACCGAAGTATCAGAGATAACCGGTATGGAAGGTGACACCATCGCAATTTCGACGATGTTCCACTTAGAGCGGGAAGGAAGAGACCCGAGAGGATTCTTCAAATGCCGCCACGTCGGCTCCGGTCTGCCACCGAAATTCCTCGAGCAGCTCGAGCAAGAAGCTGTGCCGTTCAAACTCGAATGGCTCAGATAGAATTGGATTTATATATATTGATTCAATTAGTTGTTCACCGAGTTCACAACACAAATGAATAGGTAAAAAGAATGAGCGTAGGCGGAATAGTCTTTGTCTTCGTTCTACTGGCCGGTCTAATCATCATGGCCGCCACTAGAAGCCAGTGGGCTGACGAGCTTTCGAGGCTCGGCAAGCACCAACGCAAAATGCTTGAAAAAAACCAGGAAGCTGTCGAAATCGACATCTTCCTCAAGCAGCGCACCGACTACTTGTCACGCATTTTGGCGCAAGCCGGTCTGGAATCGAAATACGACCAGATCAAAATGCAGTGGATTGTCACATCTGTGGCAAGCGGGATGGTGCTGGCAGTGATCGCCGTAGTGAGCGGTTTGCCGGAAATGTCGATTCCAGCTTTTATCCTCGGCGTTCCTTTGGGGATCGGTGGCTTCATTCAATATCTTGGATTCGTTGCAAAGCAACGCCAGGACAAGATGACGGCCCAGCTGCCTCAAGTTCTGGAAACAATGGTGTCTGCACTCCGGGCCGGTTCGCCGGTTATGGAAGTGTTCAAAGTGCTTTCCGAAGTTGCACCCGATCCGATTCGGGCTGAATTCAAGCGTGGTCTCGTTTCACTCCAGCTTGGAAAACCATTCAGAGACTGCATGGGTGAGATGGCGACACGCATCAGAACTCCCGACTTCACTCTTTTGACAAAAGCAATCTTCATCAGTCAAGACGTAGGGGGCAACCTTGCTGACGTTGTTGCTTGTATTGCCGAAGCCATCCGCGAAAGATTCAAACTGCGCGATTTCATGAACGCGTTGACCGCACAAGGTAAAGCGACAGCGACATTCATCGGCTGCTTGCCTTACGGCATCACACTGATGACTTATCTGGCATCGCCAGGTTACATCGTTCCGTTCTTGAACCACCCGATCGCCAGAATCGTATTGATCGCTCTCATTATTTGGGAAGGTTTCGGCTTCTGGATCCTAGTTAAGATGACGACTTTCGAGGTGTAGCGATGTCCCCAATGTTTATCGGTATGCTGACATTCGGAGGTTGCATAATCTTCGGGCTCCTCGTCATGCAGCCACTATTCACTCAGTATGTCGACCAATACGCAGTTCGCGTCCGACCGAAAGAGAAAGAGCCTGAAGGCGAAGGCGCACCGAAGGATTCGACCATTACACAGGTTTGCCGCACTGTCGGCGAACTGGTTCTGAGTATCCTCCCCGCCTGCGCAGACAGAAGAACCGTAGAACTTCTCAATGCCGGCAACTACAGGACACCTCAACACTTAGCCATATATATCGGCATCCGCTCAATCATTGCTCTGGGCGCCGTATTCCTCGGCTTGATCGCATCGACGGGCAACGCCTTCAACTTGATCCTGGCAATTCCTACAGCATTGCTCGGATGGATGCTGCCCAACTTCTTCTTGGCTGGTCGCGTCAAGAAAAGACAAGCACTCATTCTGCGCGAACTGCCGACCATTATCGACTTGCTGATCGTATGCGCCCAAGCCGGTCTCGGCTTGATGATGGGCGTCGACAAAGTATCTAAAGAAATCGGCGATTCCTGCCCGATTTTGGCTGAAGAGATGCGCCAGCTGATCAGCGACGTCAAAATCTTCGCGAAATCCGTTCCCATCGCGCTTCGCGAAATGGGCGAACGTTGTATGGTCGACGAATTGATTAACATGGCGTCTGCTCTCATCGCCGCTGAACAAAAAGGTTCGGACATCGCCTACCCGCTCAAGCAACAAGCAGAAGCGCTGCGAGACCGGCTGAAGAGAAAGAAAGAAGAAGAAGCCGCCAAAGTGCCGGTTAAGATGGTGCCTGTAATCATGATCTTCGTTATGCCATTGATCCTGGCGCCGATGCTTGGACCAGCCGTCGTAACGATCGTCAACGCATTGGGTCCGATCGTCGGTGGTTTGGGCAAATAAAAACCACGTTCAAGTTTTATAACGACACCAAAAAAACGGTTCTTGCTGACAAAGCGAAACTGGCTGATTCATTCTTCAGCCGACTGATTGGTCTGCTCAACCGCAGCTCTTTGATGGATGGGGAAGGCTTGTTGTTAACAAGCTGCCAGTCTATCCATATGTTCGGAATGAAATTTGCAATCGACGCTGTATTTTTGGACGAAAGCGGCGTTGTTGTTGCCGTGCTGGAAAATTTTGCTCCGGGCAAAGTGTCGCGCATTTTCGGCAAAGCAAAATCTTGTCTGGAACTTCCAGCAGGCACTGCAAATAGGACCGACACCACTATCGGTGACGTAATTTCCAGACAGAGAAACGATGACTAAAAGTGGGCTAATATTCGCTTAGAAGCTAATTGCAAGTGGAATCAAAGACTAGGCAGGAATTACAAAATCCGCTTTTTACTAAAGACCGAAAAATCAGCAAGAAGAGATAATTCGCCTGGCGCATCACATAAGTGCACAGGGAAGGGAAATCGAGAACATGAAAGTTGTCGCTACGGACTCCGCTCCTAAAGCTATTGGGCCATACTCACAAGCGGTGGTCGCAAACGGAATGATCTTTGTATCCGGTCAAATTCCTATTGATCCGGCGACGGGAAATCTGGTCGATGGACCAATTGCAGATCAGACGAAACAAGTGATGTCCAATCTAGCGGCGATTCTGGAATCTGCAGGCGCCGACTTCTCAAAAGTTGTGAAAACCACAGTCTACTTGAAAGATATGGGCGACTTTGCTGAGATGAATGAAGTCTACGGCAACCATTTTCCCGAAAACAAGCCAGCTAGAGCTACAGTTCAAGTGGCTAAGCTACCGCGCGATGTCTCAGTAGAAATAGATTGCATAGCGGTACTCTAAGAGGAATTCCGCCCAGATAAGTAGCCTATGTCGGAAACCCAAGGAAAGAAGTTGCATCGTGACACAACTAACGACGATCACACAAGTAATAGCAATAGTAGTCGTATTGATTGCGCTGGTAATCGATTGGCGTACGAGGAAGATTCCTAACCTGCTGACATTCCCGGCATCGGCTGCGGGAATCATTCTCAACTACTTGGACAAGGGCACGGACGGGGCACTGCAGGCGGTGACCGGCTGGTTCGTCGGCGCTGCCATCACTTTGTTCTTCATCTACCTGCCGATCGGACCCAAATATGACGATGGTGAAAAAATCGGCATGGGCGACGCCAAGCTGATGGCCTGTATGGGTGCTTTCCTGGGCACGACCACTGTACTGGTGGCGTTCTTCTACTTTGCACTCTGCTACGGCGCAATTTCAGTTTTCCAACTGGCACGCCTGATTCCCTGGAGGCAAGTCTTCAATGCGTTCTTTGCTGTGGCATTAGGCGGAAAACTCGTGGCACCTAAAGTCGATTCAGAGAAATTGACCGAGGCAAGAAGAGGCCGCATTCCACTTGGCCTGGCAATTGCACTGGGCACGGTTATAGCCATGTTCTTCCAGAAACAAACTCTGACTTTCCTGGGCTTCGATTAGTTCCTTTGGAATTTATGGAAAGTCGAAACTCTGTCCACCAGGAATTCGCACCGAACCGCCGCCGGTATTTGGATTGTAATTGCCGCCAAAGGTGCCCAATCCGGTATTGACGCTTCCACGGAAGCCGCCCGTATTCGGATTGAAACTACCGTTGACCGGTGTTCCACCTACATTGAATCCAAAGTTCGAGCGTCCGCCGTTGACACCAAGACCAAGATCAGGCGCCGTTATGCCCATGAGCGGATTGACTTGCTGATATGGTGCGCCTGACTGCGTAAATCCTTCAGTCTTGACGAATTCATCGCCGCCCCAAGCAGGAGGAAGTGGGCTGCCGTGCTGAGTTGTGAGACCGGCAGCGCGCGGCCCGTTGATACCGCGCTCGATTCTGTGAATAGGGCTGAATTCGAAGAATGGAGGAATACTGTAAGTGCCTTCATCGCCGTAAATGTGCCAGGCATGTCCGCCGGCTTCCTTTACGAAGCTGTCCAGTCTTGTGGGCGGCAACCCATTGCGACCGCGCGGACCGCTGACTCGCGCCAAGCCTTGTCCGGCGCCGATAGGCAGCGAGGTATCGTTGAGGGCGAAGCCCGGGCCGGATACACGTCCCATGTTGCGACGCGTCTGATTTTGCGGGCTGGTGTAATCGGTGTCGTCCGGAGCCATGCCCTGGGAGCCGGTAGAAGAAGTCTCTCTGCCGCCCGAGCCCGTAGTACCGGATGAGGTGCTCCAGTCTTGTGCGCTCACCGGAAGACTTAGTAAGGTTGTGATGATTGCTGCGAAAGCGGCTTGTCTAATCATTTGATTTAACCCTTGATGTTATGAGTTACGCTCTTAGCCTTACCGGCTGCTGAAAAAATTCGATTGCGATTACCGGTCGACGGTATTGATATCGAGCGAACCAGTCGATGTCTGCGGCAGGAAACCGCCAAATCCCTGACTGCCGAATCCTGTCGGCGACTTGAGCAAAGCCGGACCATAATTACCGAATCCGTATCTGAATTGTCCGGAGGGAATGCGGGTCATTCCATAAATGTTGTCGAACGCTTGAACTGCTGTTGTAGTCTCAGGCAAACCACCTCTCGACATCGGTGTTTGCTTGCCGTCGGTATTACCCAAATAGTCATGCAATCCGCGATCCGAATCGGTCAGCTCTCCAGGCGTGTAGGCGGAGCTTCGCCCCATCTCGCCCTGCGTTCCGGATGAATTGAATTGATTGCCACCGGCACCGGGTCCAAAAGCACCGGCGGGCGGCTCTGCATAACGCATTCCGTGCGAAGGATAGGCCGGGTCCAAGTCGTAAGTGCGGCCCATGCTGGAATTTTGTGTTCCGTTGCCCCAGCTGAAGCTGCCTCCCGGTCCGCTGATTCGGCCACCGGCATTACCGATATTGACGGTATTTCCGTTCATACCAAATGTGGTGCCATTAGGAGTGACTCGAATCGAATTGCCGCGCCCGAAATCCAGGTTAGAGCTCTGGGCCAAAACCGGGGCGGCGACGCTAACGGCAAACAGAGCAACTCCAAATACGGATGCGAAATACTGAAGCTTCTTCATGCGTTTAGACCCATCAAAAAAGGGAGTCCGACAATTTTTCTTAGTAAGGTTTTGTGATTGCTCACTACCGGCGGAGAATTTCCACCGATCTATCTGAAAGTCTCACGATTCACAAAAGCGAATCCCTCGACTCCTGCCCCTTTATTTTGTGCCCGCAAAATGCAATGGCGAAAAGAGCATAGATGGCAGAATACTACTCTTCTCAACAGCGCTTGTCAATAGGTTTTTGGCGCTTCCCGGACTGCACACCCACTCATTTATGGGGTAGCCGGGGCGGCCGATAACTCGCCCTTCCCAGGGCGCACCGGGCACCTCAGCCAACCGCGAATTGGCACTAAAGCTAGGATTTCACGCCTTTTTATCTAAAGGTGTAAGATTAGATCTCTTTTTCAAAGTGGAAAAATGACTGTTTTACTCGGATTGGAGACCAGCTGCGACGAAACAGCAGCGGCCATTGTCAAAGATGGGCGCCAGCTTTTGTCTAGCTGCCTGGTTTCACAGACACCAATTCACCAACAGTTTGGCGGAGTCGTGCCGGAAGTGGCAGCACGAAGCCATGTTCAAACCATCAATCTGATGATCGACGAGGCACTCTCCAAAGCCGGGCTCACATATGATCAGCTGGATGGCATAGCCTGTACACGCGGACCGGGATTGATCGGGACTCTGCTGATCGGATTGTCAGCAGCCAAAGCGCTCTCATGGTCCTGGAATCTGCCTCTGAAGACCGTCGATCACCTCTTTGCGCACGTCTGCGCCAATTTCATCGACACCGACCTGCAACCACCTTTTGTAGCTTTGCTGGTTTCAGGCGGACATACTCAAATCCTGCATTTCAAAAACTTTGATGACATCGAAATAATGGGAGAAACCCTTGATGACGCTGCCGGCGAAGCATACGACAAGGTTGGCAGGTTATTAGGTCTGGGCTATCCGGGCGGACCGATTATCGACAAGTTGGCATCTAAGGGAAACCCCAGCACTTTCAAATTTCCCGAGGGCGTCGTCAAAGGCTATGACTTCAGTTTTAGCGGGCTGAAGACCGCTGTCTTGCGGCAGGTTGAAAAATTAAGGAACGTTACCGACGAGTTACCAATAGAGGATTTATGCGCCTCCTTCCAGGAGGCAGTCACTCGAGTCCTGGCAAAGAAGACAATAAAAGCGGCTGATGAGCTGGGTTTGAAGACGATAGTCCTGGCCGGTGGTGTAGCGGCCAATCGTGAGCTCCGCGCCAAGTTCGAGAAGGCAAGCGGTTATCGGATTTACTTCCCTTCCAATCATTTGTGCACAGACAACGCGGCCATGGTGGCCGCCGCAGCCTTCTTCCATGGAGAAAACTCAAAACTCAATGTGGGCGCGTATTCGCGGCAGCCAGTCAGGGATTCCAGAAGGTCTGATTAGAACCGGCTATGCGATATATCCGTATAGAGCCGACCAGTTGCAGGTTTGGCTATGGTGATTACCATATTTGTATGGCAATTTCCCCAGAGAACCGGCGTTTAGCCTTCCGCACGCGGGACCCGCGTGATAGCATGGGCTAGTCTGCCGTTGTCAGCAAGCAGAACCGCCCGCCTATCAAGCTCCTTGTGAGTGGGCGATATATGGAAATCCCCGGGGCAGTTAAGGTTTCTCGTATATGGAATTTTCGAATAAAGATCTCACATGTCGCGATTGCGGCAAAACATTTGTATTCTCAGCGGGTGAGCAAGAGTTTTTCAGCGCCAAGGGCCTTGTGAATGAGCCCAAAAGGTGCCCGAACTGCCGCATTCTCATGAGGGTTCAACGCAACGGGGAAGACCCCGGGCGCACAGCAGAAGTCAACTGCGCTGAATGCGGTTCACCCACAAGAGTGCCCTTCCAGCCGAAAGGATATCGCCCTGTTTACTGTAGCTATTGCTTTCGCACAAAAAAACTCGAAGGACAACCTGCAACAGACTCAGACACCGACACACCTGCAGACCGAGACGCCGAAGTCGCAACAGTCTGAAAATTCGGACGAAACATAGTCTCATTTGACGCCGCAACACCCTTCAAAAGACGTGGGTTGCGGCGTTCCCGTTCTTCACATTACACAACAGACTTGAAAAGTCATTCGCTCTGCCCGCCCTCTTGGAAGCCACCGCGCCTATTAGCTAGAAGCGCACAGAGTGCAGCGCAACGAGCTTGCTTTGCAACCACCAGGAGGGGCTGCCAAGAACGCCCGGTTGACGAGCGATTACGAGATTTCCCCCAAGCAAAATATTTGTCAATCTATTGCCAGACCGCGTTTCCTTCGTCCTCTATAATATGGTCAGAGTGTACCCTTACAAGATCTGACCGCTTTCAATTCCAGTAGATAGATGACCGACAACACCGAACCCTGTCCTAGCTGTGGACGCCCAACACCAGTCGGAACCAGATGCGTATATTGCGCGACTGTGACCGATCTCGACCTCAAGAGCCTTCAGCTCGATTACATGAAGGCGGCGGAGGGCGATGAGTCCGAACTGCCAAAACAGGTGATCGTAGTCGTTCAGAAGACTGGGCAGAAAGTGCCTCTGAAAAACCGCAAGGTCAAGATTGGAAGAGACCCGTCCAACCAGGTAGTAATACCTGACGACACATTCACTTCCCGTCACCATGCCTGGATTTCATACGAAGAGAGTGACTTCTGGCTGGAAGACCTGGGTTCCACGAACGGAACTCTGCTGAACGGTCACCCTGTGGTGAAAAGACAAGTGCTTTCCGCAGGCGACAAGATCAGAGTGGGGCATACAGAACTGACTTTTGAAATTGAAAATTAGACGTCAGAATTGAAAACAAACGGTATCGGGTACGAGAGAAGAGCAGCGACAGTTGCTGATTGGTAGAATCCAGGACAAGAGGATTAGATGGCAGAGACCTCTGGTGGCGCCAACCGCATCGAATTAGAAAGCCAAATTCTTTGCGCCTCGCTGCGTCAGAGTTGGGCTATCGACGACGTCAAAGGCGTGCTTACCGTCGTGCGTCAGCTCTACCAACTTTTCCCGGATTTACTGCCGCCTCCGCGCACTGATGGCGAAAAGAACGCCACCAGCCTATATCCGCTGCTGGGACTTTCTTGCGACGTTTCCCAAACCGCAGTTCTTTCCGGCTATTTGCGGGCGATTAGAAATTTTCTGCGTGTTTCATCGGCACGCGACAGACGCGAAGAATATTACCGCCTGCTCGACGCCGGCTACATTCTCAGAAAGCCGAGACTTCGTCTCAGCCACGATCTGGTCGCAGTCAGAACCTGGCTTATCGAGCAAAAAGCGATCGGTGAAGATGGTTCGCTCGAACCGGAAGTCGTTCCGGTGGCGGCATCTGCAGCCAGCGAAGCGATTCCGGCCAAGCCGCAGCAAGCCATCACAGTACCGATGGAAGAAAAGCTGCCACTGCTGATCGACATGCTCAAGGCTTGTCGCGTTATCGGACCCGCGGAAGTTCAGGCACTCAAGAACCAAATGGCAATTGCGCCGGAAATTCCTCTCAAGGAGCTGGTCTTGAGCGCAGGCTATGTGACCGATACACAAATGCAATCGCTGCAAGTTGGTGAATACCTGCTCTCCAGCGGACAAATTTCCATGCACCAATTGGCAGTAGCCATGTACGACGAACTCACCGGCATGTGCAAGATGGCTGAATCTCTGCAGGTTCGCGGCTGGTTGAATACGCAATCTTTCTCTTAGTCCAATAGATAAAGGCTAGAAATTCATTGAGTGATTCAAACCATGAGCCGAATGCTGATTTGAATCAGCAATCGAATACTGACGATAACTCTCAGAGCATTTCTTCAGCGGCCTCAGAGTCTTGCGATCAGCAATCGGCATCAAGCATCGCGCAAAAATCTCCGCTGCCCGATGCCGGCGACATGCTCTTCATCTTTCTGGCAAGCTTGACGCTGTTCATGCTGCCGAACTTTCTTTTCGGCGACGGCTCAACCGGATGGCATATCGTCACCGGCATGCACATTCTTGATACCGGCTCCATTCCACACACCGATATTTTGACGTCTTCCCATGCCGACCGACCGTGGGTAGCCTACCAGTGGCTCACCGACGTGATCATGGCGCTTCTCGTCAAAGCGGGCGGTCTGAATTTGTTGGCGGTCGCCTGCAGTGTAACGATCAGCTCTCTGTTTCTCATGCTCTATGACCGCATGCGCCGCGACGGAGTACCTGTTTTTCCCAGCCTGTTCTTTGTCGTTGTCGGCTCGCTGCTTTCAGCCATGCACTTTCTGGCACGTCCACACCTTCTCAACTTCTGGGGCGTCTACCTGTTTTCCACCAAACTGGAAGACTTCCACCGGGGTCGCATCGACTTCAAATGGTTATGCATTTGGCTGATTCCGACGATGATTCTCTGGTCAAATATGCACCCGGCCTTTGCGCTGGGAATCGGAATTACAGGCATTTACTTTCTTTCCGCTCTACTGGGGAGTTTTTTCAATCAAGATCGCCAAGCCGCAAATAAATGCTTCCAGGAGTTAAAGCCGCTGCTCTTGCTGATTATTGCGCTATGCGCAGTGACACTGATCAACCCCTACGGCATCGAACTGCATCAGTACATCTATGCATATCTGAAAACAAAAACAGCTATTGTTTCACAAACCGATGAGTTTCAATCGCCGGCATTTCATGGCGATCTCCATTCAATTTGCCTGGAAATTCTTTTCATGGCTATTCTCGTTGGTCTATTCCGCTCGGCCAAAAACATCAGCCTGCCTAGATTTCTCACAGTCGTTGCATTCGCGCACATGGCGTTGCAAGCGAAGCGCAATATGCCTCTTTTCGCCATCGTCTCACTGCCGGCTATTGGAGAGCTTCTCGGACATATCAGGTATTTCGGAAACTTGCAGTCCGCAAATCAAAATGCTCTGCAGAAACTGATCGCCAGAGTGCACAAATCTTTCAATGATTTCGAGGCGCAGGAGTTGCAGTGCAAAATGCACGCAGTGCCGATTCTGTTTTCGCTTTTCCTTGTAGCGGCAGCATTCATGGGCGGAAGCATCGCAGGAAATGAGATTCTCAACTCCGGCTTCAATCCGAAAGACAAGCCCATGAAGACTCTCGATTATGTGATGAAGAACAATCTCGATCCCGCCAACGGCTTCAATTACGACAACTGGGGCGGATATCTGCGCTACAAAACAGGCAAGCGCGTCTTTATGGACGACCGCGCCGATTTCTTCCCCGAGCCTTTCTATCTCGAATACGCCAGCGTTTCGCGTGCCTTTCCAGGCTACGAAAAGGTTTTCGAAAAATACCATTTGTACTGGGCGATCATGCCGAGCAATAGTCTGCTTGGCGCGGAGCTGGCGAAAAACCCTGACTGGAAGCTGGTTGCAGAAGACAAGGCATCAAAACTCTTCGTCAACGAAAAGTTGAAACCGGCGATAAAATAGCTGGCGCGGCGGAAGAAAACCTAAGGCGGATCAGCCAGGTACGCTTGCGCCAGGGCTTTGGTGTACAGGTGCGACTTCGGTTCGCTCAAGTGCATCAAATCGGGGAAATCATCATCGCCCTCCGGTTGGAAGTCCGGATGATAGTATTTGCAGCCCCACTTCTTCGCGACCGCCTCAAAATCTTTGATCTCTTTCTTGCGCAGGTCCGTGGACAGTGGCTTCGACATCACTGATCCGACCGGTATATAGCAGAAGCACATTTTGCCGCCGTGCGATTGAACATAATTGACGATGTCTTTGAGCACAATTTTGTCCCAATCGACCGGTTTTTGATTGGCGAGGTCCGCATCAGCCTGCCGGTGCGCCATAGCTTTGAAGTTGGCCACGGCTGCTTCGTCGGTTCTTATACCGCCTTCTTGTACGATAAGCACGCCCTTCTTCGAAACTTTTCCGCCATGGGTGAGCCATTCAGCCAGCTCGTCGATGCTGTACATGGTCCCTACTCTCAGCAGCCCGCCCTGCGCAATCAATTCACTGTGTTTGCTGCAAACCAGCAAGACCTTTTCGGAAAGTGAGACGTCGGGCTTCAAGCAATACTGCCAGAGATACGGATAGCTGATGTAATCGGCAAGCAGGGCTGGTTGGTGCCAGTTCATCCAGTTGTCTTGCCAGGTGCGGATGTCAGGCAAGCCGCCGGTAGCAGGCAAGAAAAAAGTAGCACCTTCGAACACATGGGGATTTGTCTCAACCATACGCTGCAGCCCAAACAAGTATTCGACAGGAGTCGTATAGCCCTGTCCGAGATTGAGCGCTTGCCGCTCGGGCTGTCCGGGTTTGCTCACCTGCTTGGCAAATTCTTTCTCGCGCACGGCAGCGTTGATTATTGAATTGCCGAGGAAAATCGTATCGACTTTGGCATTCTGATAAAGCTTCGAGTATCCGTTAAACCACTGATACTGCCTCAACAACTGCAAGTTAATCTCGACGCCCAACATCGGAATGATGATGATGCCCACAAATATCAATGCTTGAATGAAAAACTGTTTCATGCTCGTTATCTAGAATTGGAAATAAATGAACCTTGCACCGCCAAACTCCCCCAGAATGATGATGTATAAGATCAACGTGTAATAACAAATCCAGCGAGTGGACAGCCGCTGCTTTTCAAGGAAGGCCACACCGCCTCTATTTCTCTCAAAAAATTGAACCAGTTCGAGAATCAGAATCGCCACGATCGAAACAAGCATTTCGCCGCCGGTCAAGCCCAGATCACCAAGCTTGTCGGCATTGTTCAGAGGCAACAAGTGCATTGCAATCCAGTGCGCATCGGCAACTGAATTTGCCCTGAAGAAGATCCAGGCAAAACAGACAAAGTTGAACGTTATGAATAAACCCAGGTAATGCTGCAATGCGGCTGGCAGTGCTTTGGAAAGGGCTCCGCGCTTCCAGTACAGGTAGATTATTATGAAGGCTCCGTGCAACAAGCCCCACTCGGCAAAGGTCCAATTGGCGCCATGCCAGAGTCCGCTCACGAAGAATACGATAAGGATGTTTCTCAATCTGAGAATCTCACCGCATTTGCTGCCACCCAGAGGAATATAGAGATAGTCGCGAAACCAGGAGGAGAGGGAAATGTGCCAGCGATGCCAGAAATCTTGAATGTTAGCAGCTGCATATGGCGAATTGAAATTCTTCATGAGCTTGATGCCCATTACCCGGGCGGCACCGATGGCGATATCACTGTATCCCGAAAAATCACAGTAGATTTGATAGGCGAAGCAGTAAGTTGCCAGCACTAACGGCAATCCACTGTACTCGTGAGGCTGGTTGTAGACATGATTTACCAGCATCGCCAGACGGTCGGCAATCACTATCTTTTTGAAAAATCCCCAGAGCATCAGCCGAAGTCCACTCACGACGTTCTCCGGAACAAAAGAATGGTTCTCTTTGAACTGGTGGATAAGGTTTTGCGGTCGTTCAATCGGTCCGGCGACAAGCTGTGGATAAAACATCACGTAGAGCGCGTATATGCCGAGATGCCTTTCGGCCGGCTGATTGCCTCGATAGACCTCGATCGTGTACGCAAGCGCTTGAAAGGTGTGAAAAGAAAGCCCAATCGGCAGGATCAAATTGAGCGGCGGAACCTTCCAGGTGATGTGCATGAGATTTAAAATCTCACTGAGGTTCTGGCCAAGAAAGTCGTAGTATTTGAAAATTGCCAGCAGCGAAACGTTAGCAATAACGCTCACCAGCAAGAATAATTTGCGCTTGCTGCCTGTCGCGCCTTCAATCTTGCGCGCCGCTACATAGTCGACAATTATTATCAGAAACAGAATCGTGACATAGATCGGAATCCACGCCATATAGAAAAGGCAGCTGGCGAGCAAAAGCAGCAACCAACGCCATTGATTAGGGAGAATGAAATACAGAGCAGTTACTATTGGAAAAAACAGTAAAAACTCGACGGAATTGAAAAGCATTAAAGCCTGGATTTTTTTTGGAATCGGGATCTAATAATTAGTAAGGCTGCTCTTCATTCGTTCCCGGCAAAAACCGCCGGGAAACCTCACAGCGACTGAATAAACGGCAAAATCAATCGCTGAACGCCGGAAAGCTTGCAACCGGGATGTTGATGACATGTTTAAGTTATAAGGGTTGTCAAGCAGAAAACTCTAGAATAGTTCTACTTTCGCCGGGGAAACATTCGAAAACCCCACAGAGATAAGAAGCCCAGCCCTCTAGTTGCTAAAAAACGGTAATCGACAAATGCGCACACAGAATCGGTATCGCCCTAATCTTCAAGGAGCCTTGGTTCTCGGACTCCTCATCTTCGGCGGTTGCCAGGTCTATTCTTTTTTCGACACAAAAAACTGGCCGGCGGTCACAGGAAAGGTCACGGGGTTAGAACTTCTGGAAAGCGGTTACGTGCCGTCCGGTCGTTATTCCTACAGGCGCAATTACAGATACATCCCGGTAGTGAAATATCTGTATCTGGTTGACCATGTATCTTATGAAGGAAGCTCACAGCTGACCAGCTTCGGCTCGAGGAGCGATGCTCTGGACCACGCCTATAGCTATTATCCGAAAGGCTCACATCTTCAAGTGCTCTACCATCCGCAGCACCCGAACTTCTCCAGCCTGCATCGCTCTCAGATATAGCGCCGGCTTGCCGTTGCCGAAGAATATCGCTAGTGTTTACTGAGCGTACAGACCGGGGATAGCGGTAACGTAAGCACTGCGAGCATAATATGAGTTTTTCCAGCGACTTTCTGAATAAGTGCTCTGCTGTTCTGGCCGAGCTGGATTCGGCTCAAATAGAAACCGCAGCGATGTTGCTCAGCGAATTGAAGATGCGCGAAGGTCGCCTTTTCATAATCGGCTCCGGCGGCGGCGCAGGGCACGCATCGCATGCCACCTGCGATTTCAGAAAGCTGTGCAATATAGAAGCCTATGCGCCATACGACAATACGCCCGAACTGACAGCCCGCGTAAACGACGACGGCTGGGATTCGACCCTCGTAAATTGGCTCAAAGTAAGCAGATTCAGCGAGAAAGACTGCCTGCTCGTGTTCTCGGTTGGCGGCGGCAGCCAAGAAAGGAACATCAGCCCGAATCTGGTGAACGCGCTTCGATTGGCTCAAAGTATAGGCGCCGTCAGTATCGGCATTGTCGGCAAGAATGGCGGTGAGACTGCCAAGATTGCGACCGTCACCATACTGATACCGGAAAAAGACGAAAAACTCGTCACTCCGCTGACTGAAGGAGTGCAGGCAATCGTTTGGCATATACTCGCGGCTCATCCTGTTTTGCAAGCCCATGAGGCGAAGTGGGAATCCGCAACTAAGGCCAATCGCAAAGAATGATCATCGCAAGAAGTCCGATGCGAATTTCTCTCGGCGGGGGCGGAACGGATCTCCCCTCATACTACGAAAACTACGGCGGATTCTTCATTTCTGCCGCAATAAACAAATATGTCTACGTCATGGTCAATCAGTCATGGCACAACGAATACGTGCTCAAATATTCGCAACTCGAGCGAGCAAAATCGATTTCCGACATCAAACACCCGATCATTCGCGCCGCGCTCGAATGGTTTGAAATGGGTCCGCATCTGGAAATCGCCAGTATTGCAGACATTCCTCAAGGCACGGGACTGGGCTCCTCCGGCAGTTTCACAACAGCACTGCTGAAAGCTCTTCACGCCTACAAGAAAAACGATTGGCTCAGCCCCAACGAACTGGCCGAACAAGCCTGCAATATTGAAATTGAACTTCTGAAAGAACCAGTCGGCAAGCAAGATCAGTACATCTCCGCATTGGGCGGCATAACATGCTTCGAAATAGGAGTGGACGGAAAAGTAGATGCCTATCCGGCTGCAATCTCGGATGAAACGCGCAGCCGCCTGGAAGACAATCTAGTCCTCTTCTACACGGGCTATTCTCGATCGGCATACGAAATTTTGACAGACCAGAATGACAGAACCAACGCCTCGCAAAGGGATATGCTGGAGAATCTGCACAATATAAAATCGATTGGATTGCGCATCAAGGACGCTCTGGAGAAGGGAGAAACGAGAAGATTCGGCGAGCTGATGCACGAGCACTGGCAGTGCAAACGCACACGCTCAGCAGGCATGTCCAATCCGCGCATCGACCAGCTCTACGATCTGGCTATGAGAAACGGCGCCACAGGCGGAAAGCTAATTGGCGCCGGAGGCGGCGGATTTCTCATGTTCTACACCGAAGATAAGAACAAACTTCGCAAGGCAATGCTGGAGGCAGACACCAAAGAGATGCGCTTCCGCTTCGACTTTTCAGGCACAACTCTTTTGGGTGACAGAGATTGAGAGAAATCGGCATACTGGGTGGTGGTATAGCCGGGCTCAGCCTGGCATACTTCATCGGCGAGCACGCTGAAGTCCTCGAGAAAAGCTCAAGGTCCGGAGGGCTTTGCCGCAGCTTTGAGAAAGATGGATTCACTTTCGACCTGGGAGGTCATATCCTCTTCTCGAAAGATGCAGAGATTCTCGACTTCGAACTTTCGCTGCTGAGCGGCAAACTCAACAAATTGCAAAGACGGGCAGCTTGCTGGTTCAAAGACAGATTCGTCAAATATCCATTCGAAAATGGGCTGTCGGAGCTCGACAAAGACGATGCATATAATTGCCTGATCCACTTCCTGTCGAACCCGCAAAGACCTCAGCACAATTTCGAAGACTGGCTCTACAACACCTTCGGAAAGGGGCTTGCCGATCTGTACCTGCTGCCATACAACAAGAAAATCTGGAAGACGGACCCAAAGGCAATGGACTGCCAGTGGGTCGAGCGCATTCCCAAGCCGCCGATGGAAGACGTAGTCAAGGCAGCACTGGGAATCGAGACGGAAGGATACAAGCACCAACTGCACTTCTACTATCCGAAGGAAGGCGGTTTCGAGACATTGCCCCGAACCCTGGAAGAGAATATCAATGGACGAATCACCAGAGAATTCGCAATCAAATCGATTTACAAAACCGGCTCAAATTGGATAGTTACAAACGGACAAGAAGAGCGTCGCTATAACAAACTCATCTGCGCGATGCCGATTTTCGAATTACTCAATTGCTTGCCAAATGTTCCGAGCGAAGTGATGCATGCAAGCGAAAAACTCGCATTCAACTCTCTTTCGGTAGTCATGCTTGGACTCAATCGCCCACGGCGGCACGAACTCGTCTCATGCTTTTTCCCTCAATCAGACATCATCTTTCACCGCCTGGTTTTCGGCGATTATTTCGGCAAAAACTATGTTCCGTCCGGCGCTTCTTCACTGATTTGTGAAATCACCTCCAAACATGGAGACGAGATTTGGAAAATGCCTGAAGCAGAGCTGACCGCTCGTGTTGTGGACGATCTAGAGCGGGAAGGATTCCTCGAGAAATCAGACCTAACAACCACTGCGGTGCAACGTGCAAAATATGCATATCCGGTCTATGATCTCGGGAGATCTAAAAACCTTTCGATCATCGAAGAATATTGCAAAGAACTGGATATTGAACTTTGCGGTCGATTTGCGCAATTTCGATACGACAACTCAGATCAAGTGATGCGATCGGCAAAATCGGTGGCTGAAAAAGTTCTTGCCAAACAAGAAGTAAACTAGTGTCAAAGACAGACAAAGCTTCAGCGTTCCGGTTATGCAGGATCTCTTCGCCGCCTAATGTTGCAAGGGAAACTTAGACAGTTTCCCGCTTGATTCTGGAAAAGAAAAGATAGGAGCACAGATAAAGGAATACGGCTACGAGAACCAAACTATTCACGCCCCAGAGCGTGGAGAGATATTCCAATATCGCGCCCAGCACTCCCCCAAGAAGATTGAAAGCCAGCCCTTTTCTTGGATTGGGAGTGGCGTTGAAAGATACGGGGAAAAGCAACCCAGCCGCAAACATCGGCAAACTGGTCAGAAGAGTAATCAGGATGTGACCACCTTCCTGCACTTGCAAGGCCTGCACTGGAGTGAAATAGCTGATGAGAAGGCTGGCGAAGAGTAGAACAAAAAGAATGGGCTCCTTGCCGGCAAGCTTGTCCTGCAAGCGAATAACCAGCAAATTCGAAAGCAGGATCGTCATCAGAATTGAATTTATGACGATCGCTACAGTCAACCAGTTGGCCCCATAGAGCAACGACAATCGCGATATCGCCTGCAGTTCGAGCAGGAGGAAAGCGGATCCCATAAAGAATAGCTGCCACTCTCGGGGCTCCGCAGGGCGGAACAACACTTTGCGCCCGGCATAACAACTTATGGCAATTACAAACGAAAGTACAAGCAAGTAGATCCAATCTACATGCGGCTTGACGTACAAGTACGGCCAATCGTCCGTCAAGATACTGACTTCCGCCGGCTTATAGTCATAATCCAGTGAGAATGCTTTCTGCTCAGATTCGGGCAAAGTTATCGACCGCTTTTGCACAGCTTCCCCTACGCAAATCACGGTATTGGGCCATAACCAACCTTCACGCTTGTCCTCTATCAAAAGAGGGGTTTGCCCAACTGCCAATTTAAGCGTAGAAAAGAGCCGATCTTTCAACCAGTCCTGACCATACACAAAAGCGAGGACGAGCAATCCATTAGGCTTCAACAACTTTTGCGCTGATTGAAAACTCTGCAAGGTATAGACATAGTTGTCCACTCTGACCGAGCCCCCATGTCCTAAAGCACTGAACGAATCGAGGTGAGCATAGACAATGAGATCGTAAGTCTTCTTGCAGTGATTGAAGTAGTGCCGCGCATCATCGCAAATCACAGTCACTCTGGGATCTTGATAGGGACGGCCGGGGTTATGTTCTTTGCCGATCTTGATAATCGCCGGGTCGAGATCCACTGCATCTACATGCGTTGCACCGCAGTTGAGCGCCTCTTCAACATCGGACCCACTGCCGGCACCGACGATTAGCACTTCTTTCGGCGCTTGCAGCTGAAAGTCGAGCCTATACTGGCGCCTGTTTTCCGTCATGAATTCATTCAGGACAGGAACGTTGTATTCCTTAAAACTGTCCGGCAAAAGATTGAGCGCCCACTGATAACTGCGGCGATTGGCGAACACCTCCACTCCCAGAGGCACCATAACCTGCTTGCCGTCGACTTCAGCAACAAACTGCTGAGGCACGACATCCAGACGCTGATAGCGCGACCAAATCGTAGTGATCTTAGGCTTTTCCGTTTTCTGGCTCTCGGTGTTGGTTTTGTATACGATGTTCGATTGAAATTCAACCGGAGACCAAAATGCCAATCCGATGGCTAGCGCCAGGGGAGCAAAACTCCACTTTGATTTGCCGCCCTGCCTCGCCAGATAGAAAGAAAGGACTATCGACAGTGGCACCAGCATTTGCCACGGCGCCCAATACTGAAAGGAGAGAAAAGTAAATACAACGCTGCCGGTAATCGCGCCGGCGATGTCCACTGCATAGGCCTTTAGGGGGGTGAGCTCGTTGAAAAGTTTGCCGATTCGCGCTCCCAGTGTAGCCATCGCGGCGAAAGGTCCAGACAAAAGAAGAATCAAGATGGGCAGGAAGCACATCGTGTAGACAAGAATGAGCTGCTCAGAACCATGCTTTCCACCCCAATCCCTGAAATCGCTGGGGAATAGAAAACCGCTCCAGACCCCTAACAGATCGGGCACCTTGAGAAGGACAGCAGTGAGCAGCAAAGCCACAGGGAAGAGCTTGAAGTGCTTATCAGTACCGAGAGCACAGCCGACGCCGAGGCCGACATAGCAAGTGACCAGCGGGAAAGTCTTGAACACCGAAAAAGCGGAAATGTCACCACTCATCCAGCGAATAACGAGCAACTCGAAGAAAAGAGATGCAAAACTCAGCACAAATAATTCGACGCCAGGTTTCGTTGCTATGGATAGAAACTGCTTCAAGATCTGGGGGACCTGTGCCGAGGCAAGTAGTAATGAGCATCGATTGGTCTTCGGAACCATTCGACGGCTTGCGCATATGATATCAAAGAGGCTGCCGTAAAATACCAAAGATATTGCTTTTCGCTTCGACTTAGCCTGCCCTGCACTCTTAGGTGATGAAATCAGAATTAACAACGACTGCGGTGCAACGTGCAAAATATGCATATCCGGTCTATGATCTCGGGAGATCTAAAAGCCTTTCGGGCATCGAAGAATATTGCAAAGAACTGGATATTGAACTTTGCGGACGATTTGCTCATTTTCAGTACGATAACTCAGACGGAGTAATTCGCTCAGCAAAATCGGTATCTGAAAGAGTTCTGGCCGCAAAGGAAGCAAGCTGGTGTCAAAAACAAATGGAGAAACCCGCAAAGTTTTCATTACCGGCGGCGCCGGCTTTCTCGGCAGTGCTTTTACTGCGCGACTTCTAGCCACTCCCCACATATCGAAGATAACCATCTTCGATCGCAATGCAAACGATCCGGCGCTGTCCAAACTGAAGAGCGACGATAATCGAATTGCGCTGGTTGCCGGAGACTTAAAAGTTCCCAAAACCCTCACCGAAGCAATGATGGGTCACGACACACTGATCCATTTGGCTTCCAACGCCAATATCTCATTGGCAGAAAAACAACCGACCATTGACTTTGAGGAAGGGACGCTTCTGACGCAGTTAGCCATCGAAGCAGCAAGAATAGCCGGCCTTTCAAAAATTCTCTATGCCTCGGGCAGCGGCGTGTACGGCAACCGAGGCACGCAGAGAATGCAAGAAGCAGACGGGCAATTGCACCCGATTTCCACTTATGGGGCGAGTAAATTGGCAGGAGAATCACTGATTTCGGCTTATTGCAACATGTTTGATATGACCGGCATTGCCTTTCGGTTTGCAAACATCGTCGGGGCGGGACAAACTCACGGCATTGCTCTCGATTTCGTTGAAAAACTTATGCGCAATCCAAGCTCTCTGGATATCTTAGGCGACGGCAACCAGACCAAGTCCTACATCAGCGTCGATGATGTTTTCGATGCAGTCTGGCTGGCCAATCAAAAGTGCACTAAAAACTTCGACGTCTACAACGTCGCCTCAGCAGACGAAATCTCAGTCAAAGAAATCGCCCAAATATGCATTGAGGAAGTTCTCCCACCCAACGCCAAAGTCGACCTCAAGTTTAGCGGCGGAGCCGGAGGCTGGAAGGGAGATGTCCCAACCGTGAGGCTAAACTGCGACAAGATTCGCGCCCTTGGATTCACAGCCAAACTGTCTTCAAGCGATGCGATTCGCAGTGCGGTGCGCGGAATTCTGCATTCTAAGAAGTTGAAAACTAGTGGGCAAAGAGCGATAAATCGCATTTAGAAATCATCACTCTACATTCGGAAGCAAAATGACAGCAGAATCAGGCACTCGACTCCAAAAGTTTAAAAATCTTGCGCGTTTCGGCGCCATTACTTACCTGATCGCCTGGATCATTCTTCAATCTGGTCTGATGTTTATCTTGTTTCTCTCTCCAAATCCGCCTTTTTTGCACAAAAATATTTTCGGCAGAAAGAGCATGCTGGATTTCGTTCGCATCTACACGGAAGCGAAATTGGCCGGGTCAAATCCGAAGCTTGTCTACGACAGCACAGCTCAATTAATCACGTCGCAAGAGATTCTCAATACCAATGAAAAAATCGACTGCGCGGAAAACAACGCCTATACGCCGCACATGTGCGCGCTTTTGATTCCGCTTACGAATCTGCCCTTGATCAACGCATACTGGCTATGGATAGGACTCTCGGTCTTGGCGGGAGCAATTGGAATGATTGCAATTCTCAAGCTCGAGAGAAATTTCGACAACTGGTCTACCGCCGTTACCACACTTGCCATTCTTGGCTCAATCAATTCCATGACCGTATTGCTGGCAGGCCAAACCACATGGTTCATTTTCTTCTTCTTCTGCCTCTTGTTCATCGGACTCAACCGCAACAAAGCTCTTCTGACAGGGGCGAGTTTCGCGCTCTCGACGATAAAACCTCAGTATAGTTTCCTCTTCTTTGCTGGGCTCATTGGTCACCGACGCTGGAAAGAATTGCTCTGCTTTGCAGGCATCACGGCACTCATGCTTGTCTTTGCAGGCTATGTCCTGGGTTGGTCGAACGTTATCAGCTATCCACAAATTCTCAGTCAAAAAAGTGCCGGCGACGAATTCTGGTATCCGCAAAAGCAATGCAATCTCCGGGCAATTTTCTGCTATCTGATGCCCTATGAGACAGCCTACAAAGTAGGCTTTGCCTGCGTTTTCTTAGCGATACCGTTTGTGTGGAAACTGTGGACCGGGATAAAAAATAATTCCGATCGCCTGCGCTGGACATTTGCAATTACGGTGCTGCTGGCGCTCACGTTCGGACCGCATGTCAATCCCTATGATTGCGTCCTTGTCGGACTGGCAGCCATCCTCACGCTTCCTACAGTCAGCCCGATTGAAGCCTGGTCGCTCGAATCTCAACCGCTCAAGTGGTGGACGTTTATGATGCTTTGCTATCCCAGCCTTGGTTGGGTCTTAGGCTCTAACAACTACGTATTTATTCCGCTGAATATTGGTCTGACGATATGCGGATTCTTGTACCTGAACAGTATGGAGATGCAGAAGGAGAAACCAGAAGCACCAGCGCACGAAGAACCTGCTAAAGAGTAAATCAACCCGGCGTCGCCGATACTCTCACTGGAATTTTCATAACAGACATAAAAAACGAATTGAAACAAATTTCAGTTCCAACCGCCATCAAAGTCAGTGCAGCCAGAGCAGGACGCACTGCGAACAGTCCCTGTCCAAGGGTCATTAGCCAATCGTAGACGATTTTACAATTAATCGCCAAACCCAACAAAATGAGTATGCAACCGAATACGATACCAGACTCAAAGCTCACTATCCTCAACAACTTCTGCAACTTCATGTCGTAAGAGGCCAAACCGGTATAGGTCTTGATGAGAAAGCACGAGAGTATGAGCTGGACTCCAAGGATAATCGCAATAGAACTCGGAAAGAGAAAGTGATAATCGATGAAGAAGTTTCCAATCGTAACGGGACCAGCAAGAAGCAAACAAAAGCCGGCGAAACCAGCCAAACACAAAAGCAGTCCCGGCAGCATGAACAGCTTGTCTGCAGCATACGTAAGTATGAAACGCAAATGATGCCAGCCGTCACGCCAGGGGCGCAAATGGGGCTTGCGATCTCGCTTGTCGACATGAAGTGTCGCCGGCACTTCGGCGATCTTCATCTTCAGCAACCCTGCTTTGATGGTCGTTTCGGAAGCCCACTCCATGCCTGTGGCATGAATATCCATACGATTGAATGCATCTCGCGTAAATGCGCGAATACCGCAATTGACATCGCTGATTCCCGTGCCAAAAAACAGATTGACCAGCCACGTCAAGACAGGCGTGCCAAGATAGCGATGCAGATTGGGCATTGCACCATCATCGATGGTGCCTTTAAGACGCGTGCCGATGACATATTCGTAGCCTTCCTTCAATTTATCGACGAATCTGTCAGTCTCGGCGAAATCATAGCTGCAGTCGGCGTCGCCAATCAAAATATAGCGACCGACGGAAGCCTCAATGCCACCGGTCAATGCACTTCCGTAGCCCTTCAGTGGCACATCAACAACTCGAACTCCGAGCGAAAGCGCCAGCTCTTGCGATCCATCCGTGGAACCGTTGTCCGCGACAATCACTTCTCCCGTGCGATTTGCCACCGCTTCCTTTGCCGCCTCTATGACCAGAGGCAAGGTTTTCACCTCATTAAGACAAGGAATGACGATGGACAGCTCCACTTCTTCCCTCTCACTGCCAGCCGATGCGACGCTCATTCAGCCTCCTCAAAGCTTGGCCAGTCTGACCGCAAAATGAAGTGAGCCATCGAACAGCAGAGTAAATGGAAACGGATACAAAGCAAGAGAATCAATCCTTTCTTCGACCTTGAGGCCGCACTCCTCGAATATCCGACTCCAATCGGATCTGGACTGATAGTTGTAGGGCAGGGAAATACCATGTGCCCGATTTCCGACCCAATCCATAAAGCTCAGCACCATGTTATCGAAACCATTTTCAGAAAGGTGATCTTTCACGACGACAAATTTTCTGGAAACACGAGCGGCTTCCTTCAGGACAACCTCCGGTCTCTGCGTATGGTGCAACACATCAACGATGAGAGCAAAATCAAAGCTGTTGTCTTCGAAAGGAAGGGTTGAGCCGTCGTATTTGATCACTTCCACAAGAGCATCGGAACGCACGATGACATCCACACCCTTGAACTGTGCATTAGGTACATAAACCTGTATCTGCTTTGCTACCGTGCCGTTGCCGCAACCAATATCAACCCCCGTACAAGGCTCTTGGCCAATCAACTTGGATAACGCTTTGGCGAGCTGCTGACAACGCCGCCCCGCCACGAACGAAGAGTGCATTGGAGCAGCCACATTGGACGCCAGGGAGTCCATTAGATTCTTGTCGGTCATCGGTCCGGTACCAAGGTCCCCAAAACAGGTCGGGCAGCTCCCCCCATTGTGCCACACCTATAGGAACTTTTCATGTACGATCAAATCGCAAACCGGACACATCCAGCAGGGACCAAAGGCGCACAAGTGACCGCTCAATCGAGTAAATCTTCCAATCATAATTTTCGAGCAGATAGCGCTGAAGCTTTGACGAAATGGGTCGAAACGACCATGGGCGTGCTGCTTGTGAGCAGAGGGTCTGTTCAATTTGCCGACGATCACGACCACTGGCGCAAAGGTATCTGCCGCCTGCTCGAAATTGACGAGCCAAAGGCCAGAAAATTGATAGAAAACACGGTTGACGCGGCGGAAAGACTGTTTGGAAGAAACCTCTGCAATCTGCCGGACGAGGAGAAAATCACCTGCCTTCTCCAGGCGGTCAATGACACTTTCTACAAAGGAAAGCGAAAGCCATTCGAAGCAAGTCTGAATGTAGACTTATGCGGCGTGTCCGGTCCTGAGGGAGAAAGCGCAGACAAGATTTTTGCTCACTCGATCAGCGGCAACCAAGAATATATGGTAATCGGCAGCGAAATCGACGAATTCGCCTGGCTTGTGGATGCCAAAACCAATCAGGCGGTCACCGCCGATAGTATCATTTATAACGAGCAGTATTATGCTCCGCAGGGCAATCGGCACTGCGGAATGAAAGAGTACACCAGACAATTGGAATGGAGACTGGAGAAGGCTCGACGCATCATCGATCAAGTGGTCGCTCATGCCGGAGCGCGCGCCGAAAAGTGGCTGAGCAATCCGTCCCAGGTCAAAATGCTGGACATTGGCTCCGGCATCGGTTATTTCAGACAAGCGGCGCAAGCTTTAGGTTTTCATCACAACGGAATCGATTTATCGCAAGAGATAATCAAGCATTGCCGGGAAACTTTCGGTTTCGAGACATGGCACGGCCGCGTGGAGGATTTGGCAAAACATGCGCCCGGACAAAAGTTTCAACTAATCACTATGTTTGACGTCATCGAGCACCTGGAAAAGCCGCGCGCCGTAATCACTCTGCTCAAAGAATTTTTGT
This sequence comes from Candidatus Obscuribacterales bacterium, assembly GCA_019745505.1. Taxonomy (GTDB): domain Bacteria; phylum Cyanobacteriota; class Vampirovibrionia; order Obscuribacterales; family Obscuribacteraceae; genus QKMZ01. The sequence continues at coordinate 31,243 of JAIETE010000293.1, forward strand.
CCGACGACGGCATTCTCGTCATTCGCACTCCCAATCTGGCAGCTCAGGAAGCGGAGATACTGGGAGATTATTACTACTCATTTAAACTTGACCATGTGCGGTATTTTTCAGCAGGCTCGCTGACTGAGATGATGCACGGCGTCAAAATGAAGTCGGTCTACAAAGAGACTTCGTCGCATCTTTTCAAAGGAGTTCTCGGCGCCGACTATTTGTACAAACTCGGTCAAGCCGGTCGTGGTGCGGATATTCTGGCATTGTTTGAACACGCTTAGGAGTTGACATGTCGGCATCAGGCGCAGGAAATAATGTCTCCTGCATACTTCTTACACTCAATGAAGAAGGCGCTATTGCGAAAGTAGTAAGCGACATCAGACGGATTTTGCCCGAGGCGGAAATAGTGGTAGTCGACAGCAGCACCGACAATACCGCAGAAATTGCACAAGCGCTGGGATGCAACGTCATACGCCAGACGCCCCCCAGAGGCTACGGTTGGGCGATGGATGCCGGTTTTAAAAATGCACGCGGGCAGTATCTCGTCACCATGGACTGCGATGATACCTATCCCGCCGAAGCAC
>JAIETE010000102.1 GCA_019745505.1 Candidatus Obscuribacterales bacterium
CCCTTGGTCAATTCCGAAAGTCGACGGTGGTGATAACCCATCTGATTTCGGTCCGGCTTGTTTTGGAATCTGCGTATCAAGACTTTCCAGTCGCTCCTGTTTGAACTCGCGGGCGTCCGGTTTTTCCTTATCTGCAAAGGCCAGAGTAGGAAACAGCAAAATCAAACCACCAGCAAACGCGACCGACATTTTGAACATCGACAAAGTCCTCGGATGTGCGAGTTTGAGCTTGACCAGAATAGCAGTGGCATCTCTTACGTTATACCGGGTTATTCCCGATTATTCGGAATACCTGGTTATTCAGTAGCCCACTTCGCAGATGGAATTTGTGTCTGACAATGCTGGCAGGAAAAGGTTCATGGAAAACGGATTGACTTTCGGAGTCAACCTTTTGTCCACCGCTATTTTCAGGCTGCCAGAGGCAGACGCACTGAAAATGTCGTGCCTCTGCTTTCGTCCGCCTCGCAAGAGATTGTACCTCTGTGAGCCTCAATTATTTGATGGCACAAGTAGAGCCCAAGTCCTGTGCCGGAATTGCTGGCGCGCGTTTTGCGACTACGCCAGAAGCGCTGGAATAGATAGTGCTGTTCTTCCTTTGGAATTCCCGGACCGGAATCCGATACCTGCAGGAGTGCTTCTTTTCGATCTTGTTTTGCAAGCTTGACCATTATTGTGCCTCCATCCGGAACAAACTTGATTGCATTGCCGATCAGATTGTCCAGTACACGGGTGATGGAGCATCTATCCGCATGAATAGGCACTTCCTCTTGGATAATATCCACAGTGATAGTGATGCCCCTGTCTGCCGCTAAGGGCAAGATTCCCAGCACGTGTTTGGAAATCAAGGCCCGCATATCGATTATTTCGAGACTGACGTCGTGCATGTCTTTCTCATTGCGATAGACATCGAGAAAATTGCAGATCATCTCCAGCAAAATATCATTGCTGCCTTTGACTGCTGAAAGGATCTCAGTTTGTTGCTCTGTCAAGGCTCCGAGTTTTTGGTGAATCAACAGTTCTAGAATGCGATTGGAGCCGATAATCGGATTTTTCAGATCATGCGTGAGTGTGGCCATGAAGTCTTCGCGCTCTTCATAGATGCGAAGGCGTTCGGACTCGGCGGATTTTGCTTTCAGCCTGACGCGCGCCCTGGCCATAGCTCGTCGCAGCAATGTGGGCGTAACTTCTTCCTTGAGAAGATATTCCTGAGCACCCAACTCAATTGCTTCCTCTACCTCATCCATGGCGCTGAGTACGACGATGGCAGTCTGGGGGGCGCAATTTCTCACTGCTACCAAAGTGTCGAGCCCATAGCTATCTTCGAGTGAAAGGTCCAAAAGAATAATATCGAACTCTCTCTCGGCCAGTTTCAGCAACCCGGAGGCTAGAGTGAAGGCGATCTCCGTGTCTGCCGGAGCACCGTTCAACATAGATTTAATTGCCAGTGCCTGCGCTTTGGAATCTTCAATCAAGAGAATCGAAGTAACCGAGTTTTCCAATTCCTGTAACGACATAGCTTCACCAGCTCAGAGATTCTCCAGCGTCTCCGGGTTGCCCACCCCGACTAAGAGTTCGCTAAAGAACAAAAGTTCCCATTTGGATACTTTAAAAGTATACCAGTGGTAAGTATTGGCTAAAGACTAGCTACAGCTATGACGCCGGCGAATTGATTTTGCACTATCACATTGATGATGAGTTCATTTCCTGTGATTTGTCCGGGTGACAAAACCGTCGCAGTCCACTGATCGTTCTTGTCCTGAAAGCTTTGTACGGTCCACCTGGTCGGATTGCCACCGATTCCTGTGCCGCATGCTTTTGCGGATGCTTCTTTTGCTGCCCAGATCCTGGTCAGAATTTGATTGCGTTGATCAGGGTCGGCACCATTCAGGAAATGCCTCTCGCTCTCGTTGAGAATTAAGCGTTCTATGCCTTCTTCGCGATTTGCATAAGGCTCGTAATCAATGCCTAAACCATAACCAGGAGCATTCCCTTTGACGAATCTGGCCAGAGCTAATGCGTAGCCGTCTTTGTGTGTGATCGAGATCTGGGTGGAGATGCCCCGGGCTTGAAGGTAGTGCGACTGAACGCATGGCGCGCCGTTCTGGGCAGGCAGAATACTCTCTTCCAAAGGCGGCAGACTTGCACCGAATGACTTTTGGTAGAGCCGGCGCATTGCGTCCTTCGCTGCGATTCGACCGAGCAGCCATTCGCGTTTTCTTTCACGCCGGGTTATCGAATCGCTCATGTATTGCTGTTCGACACCCGTCAGGAAATAGTCTGAAAGCCAGGTGGCGACTGTTTCATCGTCGGGAATGTCGGTTGCTTTGATATAGGCAACTGCGGCTTGAGAGTCCATCGCATTCGGCAGCGAAAGATTGTCGATCGCCCCTGCAACAAGATTTTCCCCCGGTTGTCTGACAAAGTCCTTAAGTGTGTCTGACAGCGCAATTCGGCGGCTGGAAATAGATTCGAATTCGGCGATTAGCTGACCGTCAAGGGTCGAAATTTCAACGTCGGCTTCCGTGCCTCTATCGCTGATCGAGCGCAGTCTGGCAAAAACACGCACGTCGCCGTGTACGGCTCCCAGCGGCTTGTACAGATTCAAAGACTGCACGTGGAAGGGCAGTAGCGCCGTGCAATTTTCCTTGTGCTCATACAGATGGAATAAGACCAATTGTGTCGAGTTGTCCAGCAGGAGCGGATCGGCTATGAATGGTGGGTTCATGCGCGTAGCATAGGGAACGGTTTGACCGAACCAATCCTCGGCCGTTCTGGCGCGGACAATACCCGTAATCTCGCGCTTTCCGACCGATTCGATGCGCATCACTGATTGCATGCGCGGTCCGTGAAACATGTTTCCTTCGGCATACAATTGCTCTTGCGAAATAATCGGTGCGCGTCCGTCAGCCGGAGCCGAGTTTTTGGAAATTCCCTCGGCGCGTTCTTTTCCAAGCACGATTTTGGCCGTCATGTCTGCGGTGTCGAGGCGGTGCTGTCCGCTGTAATGTTCGCCGCCGCCGGCCAGGCTGATCCATTCATCCTGGCGCACTACTTTCAAGCCGGCGGTCGTTCCTTTTGCTTCGCGTTTGGCGAAAAGCAGCAGCCAGACACCTTCTTGCCCGACGCGAATGCGTCTCATGGCACGAATATTTTCCACCGCCGTGACAAACTGTCCGCCGCTTACCAGCGATGCGGCTTCGCACATCATTTCGATAGCCACGGTCAGAGGCAGCAGATGCACTCTTTCATCTTCGCTCTCTGGATTATTCAAGCTCGGACCCATGCCAAAGCGCACGGCGCCGCCAATGGCGTGGTCTTTTAGATAACGATGCGAATCGAGTGTGAGGGGCAGAAGAATTTCGATTTCATCGGCTGTGCAATTGATGATGTACGACTGTTCCATAAAAGCCGGCAGCCTGGAGAACATGTTGCTCGTCAGCTGGTATGACCCCGGCATCAAAGGCGGAGTTGTTTCGAAACCGGCTGGTGAAGTCGGTCCCGGCGTCACATCGTGAACGTCGTACTCGATTAGATCAGGATCTTTGAACTCTTTGGTGGTGAAGAACTGCGAGAAAATCTGCGCTTGCACCTGCATGATATTCGTGTGAAAACTTTCCAGCGTCTTTATGTAATTGTCCATGACCGCATCAATCACTGCGAATGGATCTTCGTCCGGCTGTTGACTGTGTACTTCGGCCTGATCCGGCAGAGGCAATTCGTTGGGGTAAGGCAAATCCCCGGCGCCTGCATCGCTGGGAGCGTCCGTGAAAAACTCCGAGGCGCGTCCCGTGTCATGTTGAATCGATGGCAGGTTGGGTCGCTCGCTAAGTTCGATTTCGGGATATCTGAGAGGCAAGCGCATGCTTGTCGATTTTGCCGGCTTGCTCTCCGGATTTAGATCGATGATCTCGGCTCGGCGAGAGAACAGGTAGTCCAGCTGGAGTGGCACCGCATGACAGAACAGGTTTGCCAGTGTTCGATTGAGCTGCGTTATGCCAGACTCGCTTTGCAGATTGGAAGCGATGGCTACATACTCCCTGCCTTCCAGAACCTCATCGATGACAGGCGTCATGCCGCCGCGAGGACCGACTTCGACGAAGATGCGGGTGCCTTCGTCATGCATCGCGCGGATGGTTTTCTTGAAGTGAATGGGATGAGTGAACAATTCCGTTGTGATCTTGCGAATCGCTTCGGTGTCTTCCGGGTATTTGTCGATGAGCGAGCATGCCCAGGTCGGAATTTTGGGTTTGGAAACTGTAACGGCCTTGACGGCATCATCTCCGGCGTTGACTTTGCCTTCGACCAGAGGCGTGTGATAGGGGATGGCGATTGGCAGTGGAAGAACTTCATAGCCTGCTTCCTGAATCGCTTTTTTGGCGGCGATAATGGCGTCGACGGTTCCTGACAGCAGCATTTGTTTGGGCGAGAGATCAGCGCCGAGGTAGACCGTGTGAGGTAGTGCCTTGACTATCGGCTCGATTTTTTCCCAATCGCCCGTCACTTTTATCGAGCGCAATTTGGACAGCTCATTGATTGAAACGGCGTTCGCAACCCCCGTGCTGAGGCGGTAGAAAACAGGCGCTGTTTCCAGCACATCGGCCGCTCCGTTTATCAAAAGTGCCGCGAATTCACCGGTGCTTACTCCGACAATGGATGATGGTTCGACGCCGAGATTTTTCAGCAACTGATACATCGACCATTCCGCAAGAAGAACGGTGACCACGGCGCTGTCCATGCTGGCAAGCAGCGCTGCCGTAACCTGCGGACCGGGGCGACCGGGCTTCGGTATGCCGAAGAGCTTTGTGCTCGGCAAAATCGAGTGTAATTCGCTGAATGGACGCGATTGTCTTTCCTGGTGCGAATAAGTCAGGGACATTTGGTCGATGTAATCAAAAGCCATGCGCACATCGGGGAAATGCAGGCAGAGGTCTTTGAGCATATTCGGGTACGCCGCACCCAGACCGGGCAGCACGTAAGACAGTTTGCCGGCAGCGATCGACTCTTTGCCCGTCAGATGGATATTTTCACTGATTTGACCGGAAGACTGGCGGCGCAAATGTTCGACTGCGGTCGTCAATTCTTCTCTCAAATCGCGCACGGACTTCGCTACTATTGCCAGGCGATTCGGTTTTGCCCTGCACTTTTTGCTCAGGCTATATGCCAGATCTCTTAGCATGAGCGGCTTATGTTCGTTTGACTGGCGGCTGTCAATCAATGCGATTGTGTTTTGCGCTTGCAAAATCAAGTCTTCATTGCTGTCGCCGCTGAAAACCACAAGCTCTGAGTCCCAATCTTTGAGGAGGGCCGGACGCTTGCTCTCATCTTTGTCTTCATGCTCTTCCAGAATCAAGTGAGCATTCACTCCACCGAAGCCAAACGCGCTCACTGCTGCGCGTCTTGGCTCGACCGTGGTTTTCAACCCGGGAGTAAGATCTGACTCCCGTTTTTCTTTCTGCGCTTCCTCGACGCTTGGATGGACTTTTGGATGAATCCAGGGGCGTGTCTGCGTGCTGATATGGCAGGGGTGACTGGCCCAATCTGCTGCCTTGCTCTCGGCAACGACATTGAGAGTCGGAGGCAAGATTTTGTGGTAGAGCGAAAGAGCTGTCTTAATCAGCCCGGCCATGCCGCTGGCTGCCTGAGTGTGACCGATCTGCGATTTGACCGAGCCGAGCGCCATCCAACCGGCTTCTTTGCCGTCGCCGTAAGTTTCTTTTATCGCTGTCAGCTCTGCCGTATCACCGGCAGGTGTTCCTGTGCCGTGCGCTTCCAGCAAACCGATTGTCTTTGGTGAAACTTGAGCGTCCTCCAGCGCACGACGGATGGCCAGACTCTCGCCTTCATGAGAAGGGGCAAGCAGACTGGTTCCGTGACCGTCGCTCGAAGAGCCGACACCGCGAATGATTGCATAGATGCGATCGTTGTTGTCCAGGGCGTCGGAATATCTTTTCAGAACAACAGCGCCGATGCCTTCACCGAGTATGGTGCCATCTGCGCTCTGGTCGAAAGGTCGAATTTCCTGACTGGGAGAAAGGGCGGTCAGGGCGCAGAACATCTGGTAAAAGCAGGCAAAGGAATTGATATGAATACCGCCGGCCAGAGCTACATCACAGGTTCCGGTGCGCAAATCCCGCACGGCTGTTTCTACCGCGATGAGAGATGATGCGCAGGCCGCATCAAGCAATAAATTTCTTCCCTTGAAGCCTAAACGCTGGGCGATGCGTCCGGCCAGCAAATTCGGCATGACACCAGGCATGGTGTCTGAATTGGCCGGCGGCAGCGAGGCATGCAATTCTTCTGCCAGATGACGAATGTCGTCGTGTGAAATCTCCGGGTGCAATTTTCTTACGAGAGCCAGCATCTGGTCGACCGTTTGACCGTGCTGAATCATTGTCATGGCGCCTTGTCCGGGAGCGGATGTTCTGCCCAGAATAACTTCGCCTTTGTCTATGGCTGTCGGCAAATCGCCGTAGCCAGCATCCGCCATTGCTTCCACGGCAACGCGCAGGGCAAGAAACTGGTCAGGGTCCGCCCCTCTTACAGCGCGCGGCATGACTCCGTACTTGAGCGGATCGAAGTCGGCCAATTCAGTAACGAAACCGCCTCGCACGCAGTAGATTCTCTTGAAGTCCGAGCCGGCCGGATTTCGGTAATTGATGGTTTCCCATTCGAGCTCGTTGGGCTCACGCAGGCAATCTCGCCCGGCAAGAATATTGCCGAAGAAGGGCGCCAGACCGGGCGCCATGGGAAACAAACAGGACATGCCAACGATTGCGATTGGTTCCGTCTGCGTTTGCCCTATAGCTGTTCTCTGGGGCATTTTCAGCTCCGCGCGCCACCCGTGCTAGTGGATTGGTTCGCCAGACGATTGAGTGATTTACTGCCGATGCCGCCCAATCCTTCAACAACGAAGGCGAGCACACCTGATTTAGTATAGACTGCAACGTCGCATGTCAGCTCGCGAGCAGTGGTGCCCGGCGTGATAAAGACTCTGGCGAAATAGCTGTCTTGCAGCAGCAGGTCTCTGTCGCCGAGGTGCAGCTTCTTGAAGCCGGTCGGCAACACCGTAATATCGAGGAATTGCCGCGCCCATACTCCGGCTAGTTGCATGGCGCTGTCCAGGAGAATGGGGTCGATCGTCCACTCATTGTTGCCGGTGCTTCTGCTCAAGCACTCTTGCGGTCTGGATGCTTTGAGCTCTCCGACGATACCATCCTCGCCCAGCGCACTGATGCTGGTAATGCCTTGAAAGCGTGGACCGTGGAACATGAAGTCCCTGTAGACGACCTGGCGGGTCGGCAGCGGCGAAATCGATTTGATGTCCTTGCCGATGCCGGCGACAGTTGCAGTGGTCGGCACGAAGGATGGAATGCCGATGAGACCGCTCATTCGGTGAGCAACTGCATTACCGTTGGCAGGCAGGCTGCTCAGCTCGAAAGAAGTTTTGAAATGCTGGCGCTTGTTGCCGGTAAGCACTGTTGTCTCGATGGTGGTCGTTTGACCGACAGTCTCTGCCTTGCGTGCACTGACGGTCAACGTTTTCGAGGCGCTGTCGAAGACGATACCGGCAGGAATTTCCAATCGATTTACTGCGGTCATTTTGGCGTCTGGGCAAATTGCCTGGGCCGCTTCCGCCATCATCTCCAAGGCCATTGCCATGGGCATTACAGGCACGGTGTCGAAGGTGTGATCTTGTAGATAGAGATCGACATCGGGGCTGAGCACAGACTCGAATTCATATGTCTCTTCATCGATCTGGCGGCTGAAAGCATCTTCCAGGCGAACAGCTTTTTCTGTAGGAACACCTTTTGAGACCGGCAATTGAGCGACGATCACCAATTCTGCTTCATCTTTGCGTCCGTAGAGCAGGTCGTCCAGGAAGGCTTTTCTTCCGGCTGCCGGCGCGATCATCGCCCAGCCGTATTTTGCAAAGAGAGACTCCAATTCAGGCTGTGCCATGCCTGCGTTCCACGGTCCCCACATCAGCGAGGCGACGCGAGCATTGGAGCGCTTGTTGAGCGATACGGCTAGTTTGTTCAAGGTTTCGTTGGCACTCACGTAGTCGCACTGACCAGCGTTGCCGGTGCGCCCGACCACAGACGAGAAGAGAAAGAAGAATTTCAAGTCCGGACTGGACGCCAGTTTGCTCAGTGTGCGCGCGCTGTTGATCTTCGTCGTGAAGACACGCTCGAAAGACGCTTGTTGCTTCTCTTTTACAAATGCATCTTCAATCACTCCGGCACCGTGGATGATGCCGTCGATTTTTCCAAATTCAGCACCAATCAGCTCTATCGCTTCCTCGAGGGCGGCATCGTCCCGCACATCTACTGGCAAATACTCGACCTTTGAGCCGGCAGAGCGCATGGTCTCCAGATTGTCTCTTATCTCGCGATCGCGAAGTAGTTTTTGATAATTAGACTCAACGACCGCAATACTTACTTGCTGCCCGCTGCCTTTCAGATGCTCCATGATGGCCGCTTTTATGTCGCGCATCGACGTAAGCCCGGCCGTGTAGTCAGGCTCTTCGGCGGGTTCAGGCGTGCGTCCCAGCAATACCAATTGCGGCTGGAACTTCTGTGCAAGTTCAATGGCAATCTCTGCGGTGATCCCGCGAGCACCACCGGTGATCACTATCACCGTGGAAGAATCAATCGTAATTTGTTGGCTTCTCGAATCGCTAGTCGACTCGATGTCGGCCAGTTTAACGTCGAGTCCCACCCGCTTCGTGCCGTTATTGACGTATCCGATTTCGACACGCTTGTTGGCGGCGACGGCGGAATTGGAGTTGCCTCCGTCATTTGCTTCGTATTCTTCTTGGGCATCCATTTCACTTACAACGATGGATGCAATTTTCGAGCCGTTCAACGACTCTTCGAAGTCGACGGCTTTGACGCGGACATGCGGCCATTCCTTGGCCAGACACTTCATAAAGCCGGAATTGCCTGCGCCCCAGATGCGTTCAGGAGCGGCTGTCGTTTCTATATCGAGCGCCGCAGCATTGGTTGCGAATGTCCCGCCCAGTTTGCTGGCGCTGGTGAATGTGGCGATGCCTTTATGTGCCGGATCATTCAAATCTGCATAAGCGGCTTTGGCGAAATTGAGAAGCGTCATCATGGCTGCCGGCGGGGTGTTGCCGGTGATGGCTGCATCAGCTTGGTTGAGCGGCTGGAGATTGATGATTCGGGCGATCTTGCCGTGGCTCTTTCTGATCGATTCGAGCAGCGACTTTACTGCGTCAAACGAAGTTGTATCCAACTCGCATGCGCCGTTATTGATTTTCAATCCTTCCTTAGTGTTGGCGACGTGGCGAATAACTACGCACTTTTCACCGCGCGCCGTCAGGGACTTTCCCACTTCCTGCCAGGCGTCTCCTTCATCAGCGATGATCAGGTCGATACTGCCTGCAGGCACTTTCGTGGGTTGCATGACTGCTGCGGCCAGTTCGGAAACTTCAACCGTGGCCCGTTGGATATTGTGTCCGCTGGCGCTCTCTTTGCGCACGGAGAAACCGGTTTGAGCGGCTTGTGCTGTCGATACGGCTGCGACGGCGGGCGCTTTCTCCAGCGTTCCGTGTCCATTGCCGTTTCCGTTGCCATGCCCGTTGCTGCCATTGACGGTTTCTACCAGGCCGGCTGCAGCGTGGATGATGTCGTGGGCGTGACCGGTGCCGTTGCCATTACCGTTGGAGCCGTTTGAACCACCGTGTCCGTGCGAACCGTTCGAGCCGTTGGCGATATCGGCTAATTCGGCAATTACGGCTGCTCCGGCACCACTCGTATCGGCTTGTGCGTGAGCATCACCACTGGGCTCGGAATTGATCCAATCGATAATGCCTTTGAGCGTCTTGGTTCCAGCCAGTTGTTCTAGGCCACCTTCCAATTCTTGCTGTTTGCTCAACGGCAAAATCTTGCGGAAGCTGTTGAGGATTTCCACCCGCTTGATCGAGTCGATTCCCAGGTCTGCTTCGAGGTCCAATTCGGGATCCAGCATCTCAGGCGGATAACCGGTGCGCTGGCTGACGATTTCGAGCAACTCTTCGATTAGCTTTTCGTTTGAGACAGTCTCGACCGGAGCTGCCGAGGGGGCAATCGCTTCGGCATTGACCGGGGCGAGGTTGAGTTCGGGGTGCGAACCATTGTGTCCGTTATTGCCATTGCCGTTGCTGCCGTAAGTTCCATTCGTTTCAGAGGGAATCTGTGTTGCGATGGCTTCAATTACTTGCGGGGCTGCAGGCGCAGTTTGCACGAATTCCGGTTGGGCGTACTGTGCTTGAACTGCCGGTTGAACGTATTCAGCATAGGGCGGTTGGCCGAAAGGCTGTTGGGCAAATTGCTGCTGAATAAATTGCGGCGGAGCATAGGGCTGCTGGAATTGCGGCTGCTGCGGCAAGTATTGTCCTTGCGGCACCACGCCGGACTTCGCTTGCAGATATGCGCTCATCACCTGCTGCTGCGTGCGCAGGAAGCTGTTGGTCATCTCCAACATGGTTTGTTGGAATTGAACCATCACCTGGTCCATGTTGCCGTTCGCTGCCGGTCTCGGCATTGGTTGAGGCTGTGGATAACCTGGAGGAGCGTTGAAAGCCACAGGTGCTTGCGGCGCTCTTGGTGGTTGATTAGTAGATGCAGTCATTCTGGTTGCGGATTCCTTCGCTGCCGGATTTACTGGTTTGGCGCCACTAACTGGAGCCTGGGTCGCAGGATTCGAAACATGCTGACCCTGAGGGGTTTGAGTTTGCTGAATTGAAACTTGTGGTTGAGGAACTTGACCAGCTGCAGGTCTAGCCTGAGTATGGGCATTGGGCAGAGGCGCGTCGGCATTTCCTGCATTGCTCGCAGGAGCCGTTGCTGCTGCTGTTTTTGCAACTCCCTGACGATTGATATTGGCGCTGTCGATCGTGTACAGCAATTTTGGTTTGCCGTTGGCGCCGACAGTCGAGTGTTCGCTCGATGCAGGAATTTGCTCGATGCGGCCTTCATATAGAACGCGCGCATCGAAGTCCACGCCGTGTGCCCATATTTGGGCAAGCGTGTTGAGTAATTGGGTGATGCCGTTTTTGCCTGAGCGGTCGATAGCGACTGCCAGGTGCGGGCTGTCTTGCAATATGGAAGCGGTTAGATTCGTCAGTACCGAGCCCGGACCGACTTCGATGAAGTAGTACGCTCCGTCTGCGTGCATCCGTTTGATTTCCGAGACGAAGTCGACTGGTTTGACGATATGCTCTGCCAATCGATCGACGATTTCGTCCGGCGAATCGCTATAAATGCTGGCATCCATATTGGAATATGTGGGCACTTTCGGCGCCGTAAAAGGAATGCGCTGCAGAGCTTCTTTGAGCGGCTGCCTGGCATGCTCCATATATTGAGAGTGGAATGCCTGCGAGACGGCAATCGTGCGGGCGGCAATTTTCTGGTTTTTAAACTGCGAGACAGCGTCGTTGACTGCATCGGTGGCGCCGGAGATAACGCACTGATTTGGTGCGTTGATATTCGCCAGAGTGATACCGCGCATAGTACCGAGCAGTTTTTCTACTTCCTGGCGCTCAGCGGTGACCGCAGCCATGGTGCCGTCGTTTTCCACTTTCGCCGTAAGAAGGCGACCTCGAACCTCCGAAATTCGGATCAGGTCTTTGAGATTGAGCGCACCGGCTGCGCAGAGTGCAGCATACTCTCCATAGCTGTGTCCGGCCGTGCAGTCTGCTTTGATGCCGAGCTGGCTCATCAATTGGAATGCGGCCATGCCTGCTGCACCGACTGCCGGTTGCGCGATGCGCGTGTCGGTGAGTTCTTGCTGGTACCTGTCTTGCGTCTCCTTGTTGAATGCGGGAGGCGGGAAGATATATGAATTGAGCGAGCGAGGCAAAACACCCTGCAGCGCTTCGTCGGCTTGCTCGAATGTTTTGCGCACAGCTGGGAATGCGACTGAGAGATCGGACAGCATGTTGACTTGCTGCGAGCCCTGACCCGGGAAGAGGAAGGCGATCTTGCCGGTAGTCGAACCTTCGGTTTTCTCTTTGTAGAAGATGCCGCGTGGATCTTTGAACTCCATCTTTTGCGGGCTGAGCAAGTCGCTCTGAGCACGCTTGAGTTTTTCGATCAGATCGGCAAAGCCTTCGGCGACTATCGTCAATCGGCAAGCATGAGCTGCTGATTTAGCCGATGGTTTGACTTGCGACTTCAAAAATTCTTTGTGCGCGAACTTCGTGAATCCGCCCGGCGTATTGGCTGCGGCATCGGCTTGCGCTCGTTTCACTTGCTCCAGCAATTGCTGAACGGACTTGACCATGTCCATTCGTGCCGCTGCCGACAAAGTGAAAAGCTCGCTCGGCCATTGCGACTTGCAGGGCTCTTCTTTGTAAGCGACAGCCGGCTCGTACTCTTCCAGCACGCAGTGGAAATTGGTGCCTCCGAATCCGAAGGCGCTCACTCCGGCGCGGCGCTGATGCCGTTCTTCACCGGGCGCATGCAACCAGGGGCGCACTTCGCTGTTGATATAGAAGGGGCTGTTTTCGAAATCACAGCTCGGATTTGGAACCGTAACGCCCAGGGTCGGAGGCAACACTTTGTGGTGCAGCGCTTTGGCTACCTTGATCATTGATGCCAAACCGGCGGCCGCTTTTGTGTGACCGATCATCGTTTTGACCGAACCGACTGCACAATTGCGTTTTTCGGCTCCCGAGCGTTCGAACACTTGTTTCAAGGCTTCGATCTCGGCTCTGTCTCCGGCAACGGTGCCGGTGCCGTGTGCTTCCACCAATCCAACCGTGGATGGGTTGATGCCTGCATCTTCATATGCGCGGTGGAGCGCCAGCATCTGACCTTCCGGTCTCGGCGCGGTGAGACTGAGGTCGCGTCCGTCGCTGGAGCCGCCCACACCTTTGATCAGTGCGTAAATTCTGTCCCCGTCACGCTCTGCGTCTTCGAGGCGCTTGAGCACGAGCATGGCCACGCCTTCGCTGATGACGATACCATCGGCAGTGGCGTCGAATGTGCGGCATCTTCCCTGTTTGGAAAACGCGTGTGTTTTGCTGAAGCTGAGATAATCGCCGGGTTGATTGTGCGTGTCGACTGCAGTCAGGAAAACTACATCGCTTGTTCCTGAGCGCAACTCCTGCACTGATGTGTAGAGTGCGGCGAGAGAAGAGGCACATGCCGCGTCGATGGAGAAATTGACTCCACCCAGGTCGAAGCGGTTGGCGACACGACCGGCTGCCACGTTGCCGAGATACCCCGCGAAAGAATCTTCAGTCCATTCAGGCAAGATATCGGCGATTTGATTCTTGGCCTTCTCGTCGAGGTGAGCCAGTTTCCAGCCCAGCATCGAACGCAGAGACATAAGTGCCGTGACCGGACCGTGCCCGGCGTTGGCGAGAATAACCGATGTCTTCTTTCTTCCGAAAGCGCGGTTCTTGTACCCGGCATCTTCGAGCGCGCGGTCCGTGATTTCCAGAAGCATGAGCTGCATCGGGTCGATCGAATTCAGACTGCTTGGCGGAATACCGTATTTAGTCGGATCGAAAGTAATCGGTTGGAGGAAGCCGCCCCACTTGGAATAGATTTTGTCGCGAGCAAGCGGATCTTCGCTGTAATAGTTGCGCCAATCCCACTGTTCGATAGGCACTTCTTCGATGGCGTCTACTTTATTGAGGATGTTGTTCCAATATTCGCTCAGGTCGTGCGCCTTCGGGAACATGCAGGACATGCCGACAATGGCGATATTGTCCCAACCATCTCGGCGCGGTCTGGGATTTTCTCCGGCTGTCACAGTTATGATTTGTTCGTCGGCTGAAGCGTTAAGTTCGGCACCGGCAGCGGCGCTCGAAGATGCTTGTTTCAATACTTCCAGGCTGCCTTGCGAAACAGATTGGTGCAATTCTTCGATTGTCAAAACGCGCTCGTGCATGGAGGCGACTTGACCGATCATGTACATGCCGTCTTGCCACTGCTCGTCTTTGGAAACTTCGACCAATTTCTTGCCGGCGGCTGCATCTCTGCTTGCATCGGCAGTGGCATTTTCGCTCTGTATTTCTGTGAGCAGCAATTGTCGTGTTACTGATTTTTCGCTCGGACGCGTCACGCCTTTGCTGGCGATACGCAGTCTGCCGAGGTTCATCAGTTCGAGTTCTTCGCGAACTTCGTCTTTAGTCTTATTAGCCAGGACTAGTTCGACACGCTTGTCGTCGAATATGCGTTTGTAAGGCGAATTGATGCAACGGATTGCGTGACCTGGCCCGGTTTCCAGCAAAACTGTCTCGTTGCATGCCAGCGCGGCTTCTTGGAATTTCTCGACGATGGCGCCTGCCTCGACTGCTTCTCTGGTGAAGAGATAGGCAGTGCCGATCAGCACTCCCACCTTCATTCCACGTTCGGTGAGGGGGGCGGTCATAGCTGCAACCATGGCGGCCGACAGACCATCGTGGATGCCGCCGGCCATAAGAATATGCAGCTTCGAGATTTCTGCTTTGGGCAATTGAACGCTGGTGAGGATGTCGACCATCTGTTCCCAAAGAACGAAACTGGAGCGAGGTCCGACGTGTCCGCCGCATTCTCTGCCTTCGAAGATGAAACGTCGAGCGCCCATTTCGATGAACGAAGAGAGGAGAATTGGCGATGGAACGTGCAGATATGTGGCTATGCCTGTGTCTTCGAGCGATTTCGCCTGGTCTGGTCTGCCTCCGGCTATCAAGGCGAAAGGAGGTTTGTGGCGATTGATCACCGCAAACTGTTCCTGTCTGAGCTCCTGCGGGACGAAGCCCAATACTCCGACACCCCAGGGTTTGTCGCCGAGCAATTCTTTGGTTTTTGCAACCAGTGCTTCCGCTTCTTCTCCGCGCATCAGCGCCAGAGCCAGGAAAGGAAGCCCGCCGCCTTCGGCTACTTTGAGGGCGAATTCGGCCGTATCGCTGACGCGGGTCATGGCGCCTTGAACGATCGGGTATTCGGTCTTGTGCGATTCGGCAAGTGCGCCGTTCGGCTTCAACGCTTCCTGTTCAATCGCAAGAGCACTCAGTCTGGCTGCCGATTCTTTGATCGCCTCGATTATGCCGGCAGTGGAGACGTACTTTTCCGCCAGTCCTTTTGCCAGCGCGATGTCTTGCCCGACGGCGAGAATAACGTCTTCGCGCTTCAGTTCGGCGGCATCGGCGTCACGCTTTCGACCGGGGGCCGGCAGGTAGTGACTCAAATCGGAAAGTGACGCGACGGTCGAGTGATCATCACTGAGCGGGTGTCCCTGACGAGCAAAAAATCTGACCTTCTTGCCACCCTCTGCGGGCAGGCTGGAAATCTCGGTACCATCCATGGTGGCAATGCGTTGTTTCAGCTCGGTGGGCAAGGCCGATTCGCGGGTCAGGAGCAATTGCGAATCCAGGACTACGCCGCTCGCGCCTGCCGCATAGCAAGCGGCTGCCGAGTAAAGACCGATGCCGCCCTGAACCCAGACCGGCAGCGCTGTCACTTTTCTGATTTCTTGAAGCAGGATGTATGCAGTCGTTTCCGATGTGATGCCGCCTGATTCGCTGCCTTTGGCGACCAGACCGTCGGCCGGCAATTCTTTGACTGAGAGGGTTTCTTTCAGGCTGGTCACTTCGATGAGCACCGTCGCGCCGAGAGATTTGGCATTTGCGGCAGCCTGCGATAGTGTCTCTAAAGACGCCGAGGCATCGGAGCTGATGATCACCAACGGTCGAGCATTGGCGTCGCCGGATGCCGATGCGTTGATAGAAGCTTGCGACAGGATGCCCAAAGCTTCATCGCTCTGTCTGGCACTGTATTTGATACCATAGCGCCCGCCTTGCTTGCGGGAGAGTTTTACGACTGCCGAAGTGACCGCTTGCCGGACTGCCGGGTCGGAAAGCTCATGCAATTCCAAGTTGATAAGGCCTGCTTGACCGGCGAGCTTGGCGGCAAATGCAACGCCGTAATGCGGGGAAGTCTGCGCCGCATTTGCTTCTTCGGGTTTGCTTACAATTGCGTCTGATTCGCCGGGGAATGAAACCGCGGTGAGAGCAATGATTCCAAAACTCGCCATGTAAGAAGTGCCTCGGCAGACGTCGGACGGATGGGTGCAATCTCGTCCCTTAGAAACACGCGCCCTGGAGAAATCGCTTCTCTTTCGGGCGGGGTTTGACCCTTAAAAACCGGCAAAAGCCAATCACAGACTAGGCCAGACTAGGTACAGAGAAGTATATAAGGGCGGGAAAGGTTCGCCATTGGACAAGTTTTAACAACTCGGTCGTTACGAACTCATTGCATATGCAACGGCCTGCAAGAATGCCGCTAAACGACTACTGTTTCCGTCGGACTCTTGAGCTCGTACCTCACACCGCGCCATTTGATACGGTTTGTAAGGACTGAGTAAAGAGTCACAAAGGGCAAAACCAGGTGGGCGAGTGGTATGGCCATGACACTTCTGAGCAGGGTTTTGTCGAATGCCGCCTGCAACTCCCTCTCATCGTCGCTGGCCGGGGTCGCCAGGTTGGCCAGAAGGACGCGTTTCCAGAGCCCCTGGGCTTTTACGAGAAAGAAGAGTTCCACGGGGATGAGCGTCAGACCGGCCGCCAGCGAGAGAAGCCACTCAAAATTGCTCGTCTGAAAATAGGCGAAGAGTGAGAAGAGGACGGCGCCGAGCCAGAAGGACAGCAAGATGGCTCGATAGATCGCCCGCAGCCAGAGTTCGCGGTAGTAAACCTTAGTTAATATGAGTTGTCGATTAACCCACTCGACAATCTCTTCTAAAGAGCCGTCGCCATGGCTAGCCACGAGGCATTGCGGGACAAATCGAACTTTCAGTCCCAGCGCTTTGACGCTGGTAGTTAGAGAGAGATCATCATCGGCGGCGCGGTCCCAGCTTTCACCGACCTTTGCCTTCTTAAAGATATCTCGCCTGATAGCCATGGCGCCGCCCCAGGCAAAGGCGTACTTTTCACTGCCCATCTCCCAGGCTGTGACGCGATTCCACATGGAGCGCAGGACTGAGGGCATATCGCCTTTGAAAGGTATGTAAAATCGATATCCGGTGGTAGCGCCGACACCGGGTTGGCAGAGCGGTGCGACCAGATAGCGCAGCATGTTATTGCGGGCAATAACGTCCGAGTCGACGAATACGATTGCTTCTGTCTTATCGCTGATTACTTCGAGCGCGGCGAGCTGATTGTTGATCTTCTGACCTCGGTGGCTGTTAACGCCCGCCACGACAAGCTTTGTCTGGACCGAGTCGATAGTCTTTCTTAGTTCTTCTATCGCTGCAAAGGCCGGGTCGTCGGCCGACGCTACCGAAAAGATCACTTCGAACTGCGCCTTTCCGTCTCTAACATAGTCTTGCTCGAGCAGCTTTTTCAGGTTGCTTCTGAAGCCCGGATCGATTCCTTTGCACGGCAGAATCACAGATATCGGCGGCAAGTAGTCCGCCGGCGGTTTATCTATTTCTCTGAGGACATAACTGAAAAGCTGATTGAAAGCCTTTGTCTGGACGATGAGCGCGACAACGGTAATGAGACAAAGGATGACGACTAAAATCATTTTTCGTGTTCTATTGAGGCAGCGCCAGGCAAAGCCCGGTTCTCGACATTTGGTAATGCGGCCCATTACCCGTTTTGATTAACCGAGCAAGTATAGTGCTAGACTTGCCCTGCTTTCCAGCGGGTGGCAATCATGCTCAGACCACTTCTGTATAAAACCTTCTATACGCTAGGCAAGCGGGAAGTCGCTCGATTCGACCGCGATGCGGCCGCGCCTGACCTTACGCAAAGCCGCCACCTGCTTGAAATAATCCGAAGAAACCAGAGCAGTGCATTCGGCAAGAAGCACGGTTTTAGCAGCATTCAGTCGGTTCGCGACTTCCAAAATGCAGTGGCAATTAATGATTATGATTCGCTAAGCGAGTACGTCAATCGAGCCGCCGCCGGTGAGACCGGTCAGCTCACAGTGGAAGATCCATTCATGTTTGCGACCACGAGCGGCACGGCCGGCGAGCGCAAGCTAATCCCCGTAACGAGGTCGTACATAAAGGAGTTTCGCCGCGCCTCGGTCGTCTCTGGTTTCAATTTACTGAAGAGCTATCCGAATCTGACCAGGGGCATCGCCCTTTCTGTCTTCTCTCCGGCCGAAGAAGGGCGTACCGCGGGAGGAATTCCTTTCGGCGCTATTTCCGGGCGCCTATATATGGAAGAGCCGAAATTGATCAAACGATTCATTTCTCCGATTCCGTACGAAGTATTTATCATCAAACATTACGAGAGCCGCTACTACACGCTCTTGCGCTTAGCTCTGGTATTGCCGGTTACGGTTGTATATACACTTAATCCCAGTACGATAGTTATGCTTGGTAAACGTATGAAAGCGTACGCCGAGCAGCTCGTGCGTGATATCGCCAATGGTGCAATCAACCCGCCGCAAGGCTTGCCGCAAGAAGTTATGGATTCAATCAAGCCGTTCCTCAAGCCGAATCCGGAGCGCGCCCGAGAACTCGCGAAATTGTTAGAGCAAGATAAGTTCGACGCGCCGCATGTCTGGCCTGATCTTTCGCTGATCTCGTGCTGGACTAAGGCCGCCGCTTCATTCTATCTGCAAGATTTGCCGGCATATTTTGGCTCTACTCCAGTCGCTGACATTACATATGGTGCCAGTGAAGGGCGCGGCACAGTCAACCTGGGCGAAGGACGGCAGGCTCTTTCAATTCGATCGCACTTCTTTGAATTCGTCGCCGTGGATGATTGGGAGTCCGGCAACAAGAAAGCTCTTCTCTGTCACGAACTGGAAGTGGGGCGCGAATACTACATTCTATTCACGACCTCCGGCGGGCTCTACCGCTATCACATCAACGACATAGTCAAAGTGGTCGGCTGGTACAACCGCACGCCTCTAATAGAATTCCTGCATAAGGGCGGCAATATCTCCTCTTTTACAGGTGAAAAACTAACCGAGTCCCAAGTAACCGAAGGTATGCTTGCTGCTCAAAAAGAGTTGAACTTCCGGGCTCGCTTCTTCACTTTGCTCCCTGTTTTCCGTCCTGAGCCTCACTACGAGCTCTATCTGGAGTTCGACGGACCGCCCGTCAGCGACGAGACCGTCCTGGCAAAAGCGTTCGACAGCCACTTGCGCCGCTTGAACATCGAGTACGAGGCGAAAAGAGACTCTCATCGTCTCGGGGAAATCAAAGTAGTTAGGCTCCCGGCTGAATCTTACGAACGCCTGCGCAAAGAATTGGTCGGCCAGGGAGTGCCTGATGCCCAGATCAAAGTCAGCCATCTAAACCCTAAAAGCCAGATCAGGCAGATGATTGAGGAGTTTGGGGCGGCGGCTGTAAGCCCCATGGGCTCACATTAATCACGCTTAAGTATCCAATCTTCTAAGTAGTTTTCCCAGTGACTTGTCAGGTGGGGTACTTAATAATGATCATGCTTGGGCTTCCGTATAAGAATTGAAAACCTATGAAACGAGTATCCGACTTGGAATCAAAGGAAACTCTCGGGGATACAGATATTGCTTCCCCGGCACCGAAGGTGGTCGGCCTTTTCAAATCGCGTGCGGCTCAAGAGCCGAGCGCCGAATGTGGACCGCCGCCACTTTTCGCTTCGCCGCCTCCCGGCGGTGAGCCTGAAGTCAAAACAGCCACGCCTCATGGTAAGGCTGTGGGCAACTTCTTGCTCTGGCGAGCCAAGGGTCTGCCTCCTCTGACCACCGGCGATGAGTTGCCGGACGATACCGTCTATGTAGGTCCGCTCAACAGATTGCCGAGTCGCTCGGCTTCCGCCGACTCCATTCGCGAAATCGATCCCGATTTTCTGGCCGAGGAGATCAAAGCGAAGCGCAAAGAGAAAGCCAAAGAACGAATTGCCGGTCTGGCGTCCAGCATGACGCCTGCCACCACCGACAGTGAAACGGCCGAGGACTATCAAAGCTGGCGACAGGCGCTTGCCGGCGGCATATCCTCTCGCAGAGCCGCGGCACGCTGGTGGACATTATCTGCGGAAAATGCGCGTTATCTCTCCAGCGATCCGGAAGTGTCGGTTCGCGAAGCTGTGGCCGGAAATCCCAGCTGTCCTGCCGAAGCGCTTGGTCGCCTCGCTCAGGATCGCGTCGTCAGCATTCGCAAGATGGTCGCCTCCAACTTGAGCACGACGCCAGAACTGCTGGTATTGCTTGCCTATGATGTTGAGTCTTCGGTCCGATTGGAAGTTGCGAAACATCCTCTCTCGCCTCCGCCTGCTCTGCACACACTGGCTGCTGATTCGGATGCTTCCATTCGCGAGGCCATCGCTATGCATCCTATGGCTGACGTGCACTTATTGAACGCGCTTGCCTGCGACGAAAGTCTTCGAGTTCGCCGCGCCGTGGCCATGAATGCTTCATTGCCAAAGGTCGCAGCCGAACGGCTGTCGCAAGATAAGGAAGTAAGCGTCAAGCAATTGCTGGCATCGAATGCCACTGTCGATCAAGACATTTTATACCGGCTGACTTTTGAAAAGGATTTGTATGTCCGCCGCAATCTGGCGGACAATCCCGGTCTTGCACCGGAAGCGTTGAATCGTTTGAGCGATGATTCCGATCGCTTGATCAAAATCATGCTCATACTCAACCCCTCCCGCACGGTTCACATCGTAGAGAAGCTGTCGCCCGACGGCGACAAGGACATTCGTATCTTGTGCGCACGCTGCGAAGATGCTCCTGCTGCAGTATTGGAAGCCTTGAGTGCGGACACGAATAAGGATGTACGCCTGTGGGTCGCACGGAATGTGGCGACACCTCTGAAAATTCTGGAGAAGCTTGCGAAAGATCCGCATGTGGAAGTTCGTCAGGCGGTTGCAGACAATCGCGCCGTTTGGGAATCTGCTGCCACTCGCAGTGCTGTTCTTGGATATCTGAGCGGAGATAAATCTGTTTTCGTTCGCAGGGTCAAGCGCAGTCGCTCCCCACTGGGCGAGGAAATGCTTAGTGCGTTATGCGATGACAGCAATAAGTTTGTCCGCATGGTGGTGGCACAAGACACAAATGCACCGGACGAAGCGCTCAACAAGCTGGCGGCCGATGAGCTGGTCGATGTGAGAATGAGAGTCGCGGCCAATCACGGCGCGTCACCCAAAACGCTTGCTCGATTGGCGCAGGATAAGGACGTTCGTGTGCGAGCCCAGGTCGCAGCCAACAATTACGCGCCCATGGTGGCACTGAGAATATTGGCTAAGGACGCTGATCCCTATATTCGTCTTGTGGCGGCCGACAATCGCTGCATTCCGGATGACTCATTGGAAGCCTTATGCCTGGACTATGACCGTTGGGTGCGAAAAGCGGCGCGCGCCGAATTCGACCGCCGCGTTCAACTGCGCAGTCAGATTATCTGAGCAAGGGCGTGGGGTCGCATTGCATGCGACCGAAAACCTTGAAGGTGAAAAAGAAAACCTTGAAGGTGAAAATGAAAATCTTGAAGGTGAATATTTAGAAGGCGCGTGCAACGCGCCTCCACAGGCCTTCACAGGACTCCACAGACCTTCACAGGCCTCCACAGTTCTCCACTGTAAATGTCAGCTTTGCAGACCGAGAACGTTTTTGATGCCGTAGGCAATCATATTGGGATTGTTCTTCAGACGGCGCCGGCAGTAAGGACCAGCCACTTTGTCTTTGCCGTAAGGCAGGTACATGCGGACGATTGCGCCGGTCTGGGCCAGCATCAGTGCATGCTTCTCGTCTTCGCCGCTCAGTGATTGCGACAATTCGCTGAAGTAAGAACCGTTGACCAAAGAGTCTTGCAATTTGGCGCGCGGAACGCCCAACAGGAATTGAAACTCGAATTGCGATGCTTTCAGTTTGAGCGGCAAAACTACTTTGTTTACGAAATTGTCAACGCACTTGGTGTCGTGCGATGCGAGTTCCAAATAGACGCCTTGATGAGCCAGCTCTCGGCTGTATCGCACAGCCAATTCTTTCATGATTGGCTTTTCCGTGTGAGCAATCGATGCCGGTTCTTGATAAATGCCGATCACCATACGCACGCGCATGCCTTCCTCGAAGCGCGCGATGTCCTTCTCTGTGCGGAACATGCGCGATTGAATGACAGTGCCGAGATTCTTATATCCGGCTTTGTGCAGCGCGAAATAAGACTCGAGGTGGAAATTGGTCCAACGGTGATCTTCTGCTTCCAGTGTCATGTCGACACCACGTTGGAAGGCATAGTCGACGATTTTGTTGATGCGATCGAATGCCGCTTCCAGCGCTTTTTCGCTTTCTTTGCCTGGCGCCGGAGGCATGGTGCTGAACATCGATGGTTTGAAGGATATGGTCATGCGCTCACGACGATTGGACGCGTGGAGTTGATTGGCGGTGACCTCATCGACCAGGCTCATGTATGTCGTGACGTAGCGTTCGCAATCTTCGACCGTCGTGGCGTCTTCGCCGAGAATATCGAGGGTGCCCGTGAATCTTCGCGACTGATAGATATCGTGAGCTTTGCGGATAGCATCAGCGGATGTTTGACCGGCCAGGTATGGCTTTGCCAAAAACATCACCAGGGGCAAAGGGATAGTGTCGAATATCGACTTTTTCTGATTAGCTGCTGGGATTACCGGTTGAGTAGTATGCAAGAGTGAGTCTGAGCCCGAAACGAGTTTCTCTGGTCTTACAGGCAATTTTACTGTCATAAGTTTTCCGGGCGCTCCTAATTTGAAGAGGCGACAATGGTGAAAACGGCAATTCGGGCTTGGGTTGGCGAATTTTTTCGACCTGTGTGAAGAGGTGAACGAACACGCCGTCCGAGAATTATAGGATCTCAAGTGTCGTTTCTGGAGTTATGTATCAAAAGACTTTATTTATTGATCAGTTAATGAGATTCAACCGGGCGGGTGGAGCTGGCTCACTCCGGTCTAATCGAGTGAAAACCTAAACAGGCGCGGAAAAAGCACTGTCTAATTGGATGTATCGATACCGGCAAAAGGAGCGTATACGGAAAGCATAGGCACCCGTCTGGCTTGGGCGCTGAGCAGATTGTCCAAATCTTCGGGCAGCCGGGATAGTTGAATCAAATAATTATTCTCGTTGCCCACCTGTCCGCGCGGGAAGAAGATGGCGCCGCGGCAGCCGGTACCGGAAAGTGCCCCCACCTGGACCCGACCGGACGGGAGATAGCGCACCGAATATGTGGGTCCTTTCAGGCGTTCGGTCTTGTGCTTCTTATATAGAAGCTGGGCCAAAGTGACGATTTGAGAGTCCTGGCTGACGAGAAATTGTGGAATCACGGCCAGAATGATGTCCGCTTTACCCGTTCGACCTTTGGAGCCGACGATTATTTCAACTCCGTCAGCATCAGGCACGAATTTTGCCCAGGTGAAAGCTGCGTCTTTAGCATCTGTTTCGCGCGGGCGTTTGAAAGCTTGCTCGAAGGCGAAAAAGTCGTCGCCGATTCCGGCAAAACTGGTCTGAGCGAGCAGGCGATTCAAACCGGGGCGGGTATTTCCAGGTAAGGGTTTCGATGCTGCTGGCTTTTCTCCGTTCAGAGATCCAGCCGTCGCTACCAGCGGTTTTACAGGCTCTCTTTTTATTTCCTTGGGGCGCCTGGGCGGCTCGCTGGGCGCTGAAGGCTGTCTTGTGATAATTCTGCGCCCCTGGTCTTGGCGCAGTTTTTCCATCGCTTCCTCGTCGGTCATTGTGATGCGATCGATTCTAGTCACGACCAAATCCTGAGTCGATTCGTCGTTGACAGTGCCGACCCGGCACATCACCTTGCACTCGATCCGAGGCCACTGATCTTTATCGATGGGCAGCTCGTAGGGCGTCGGTCCGCGAAGTTTGAGAAAGCGTTGCTGATTGCGGTGATATTCTCCGTCCCACTCATCGCGAGCGACTTGCGTATAGCCATTGCGAAGATCCAGAAAGCGCCCTTGAAAGCGAATCAGAATGCCGCCCAGATCGCGCCCGCTGGAATTTTCAAGCAATAGGCCTACGGCCGGATGATATCCGGTCGCATCATGAGACCACCACGTCAAAACTGATTGGGGGCTGAGGCGTGCTCCGCGCTGCTCTTGGTATGAGTCATCGGCGCCATAACAAAAGCCTGTCCGCGCATCGAATGCGACGGTAGCAAAGAAGCTTGTCAGTACGGAAAGGGAGAGCGCGACAAAACCTCTAAACGGGCTGCTATTCCTGTGCTTGCGCAATAAACTTTTGTGCGGTCGCACGCTGAACATTCTGGCAAAACTCCTTGGCTATGGCCTAAATCCAATCGAGTCTATTGTGGCACAGTCTCAGATTGCCAACCACTTTGGTTCCTCGGAGCTCTGCTCGATTGCTGCGTCGCTTCAGGCGGAAGGCACTTTCTGCAATGCCAGAGCATTTCTGACTTGCGAGGCGCTGTTGATTCGCATGGACGTGTCCTGGAAAGTAAGCCTTTCGATCAGGTGGTTGAGCGACATTGAAATGGACGGCATCGCCTCTCTGGGAGAACAGACGGTGAGCGGTTCAGGATCCTGCCCGGTGAGCAGAAAGTGAAGCAGCGCCCCCATCGAATAGAAATCGCTGGCCGGCTCCGGGCGCCCGCGCACCTGTTCGGGCGCCATGTAAGAAGGCTTGCCGACACAGACGTCCGTGTCGTTGAGATTGGGTACTTTGGCCAGATTGAAGTCTATTAATTTCAGAATTCCATTGTCGTCGATAATCAGATTGTCCGGCGTGAAATCGCGATGCACTACCTGCGGTGCATGACCATGCAGGTATTCGAGAATGGTGCACATTTGTGAAGCCAGCTCTATTGCTTTCGCTTCGTTGATCGGGCCGTTTTTACCGATGAATTCTCTCAGTGATGTCCCGGTTGCATGCTCGATTACAAGATAGCCGCGAAGATCTTCGATGAAGGCGTCGATGACGCGGACGATTTGTCGATGATTAAGCGATTTGAGTAGAAGTGCCTCGTGCTGAATGCGGGCGACAATTTCGCTGAGCAGCGCGGGATTTTCAAAGCCAGGCAGGATGAATTCTTTGAGCACGACCATCTCGACATCACCGGACTGCCCTTCGTTTAAAACCTTGTCGCACAGATATTGAACCGTCGCCAAATAGGCTGTTCCCTGACCACCTGAACCCAATTTTCTAACCACCTGAAAGCGCTCATTCGATAATGAGGCTCCCCGTGTCAGTTCGCCTTCTCTCTTGCGCACTTGTCTTTGATGCAGCGTGTCCATCCAGATATCGGCATAGTTTGTCGAGTCGATGAGAAAACTTTTCTCCTCCAGCTCGTTCGAAAGCGTGTGCGGTGCATGTCTCTTTATCATTGCAATCAAGTTTGAGCGCAGCCTGGAGTCGTGCAAGCAAGCGGCGTCAATCTCCACTTTCCTGCCGTCCGTAGCGGCAAAGCAGAGCAATTCTTCCATTTTGCCGTCTGCAGGTTTCTTTCTTATCGAAACAAGAGCCAGGTCATACCACTTGATCGTTGTTTCGAAAGAAAGGAGACTGAGCCAGTTTTTCCTAACGATTATCGATTTGTGACTGATGCTTGCCGTCGTTTGTCCTGTTTTTATAAATCGCAATCTGAATACTTTTACTGCAGCAATGAAGATAACTGCAAATGCGTAACACAAGATGAGTGCTTGCGGACCGGTGAACCAGTAGGTCAACACCTTCGTGACCATGTGCAGGTTTTCGAAAAGGCTGGTTAAAATCATCGCCAGACCGCCAAGCGGGCCGGACGCCTGCTCATATCCACGAGGCGTCAGCGCAGCCATAATGAAGAAAATTATCGCGCCAATGAAGAGAAAGGCGCACATGCGCATGAGGACGCTGCTCAGATAAGGCATTACTTTGCGCTGCCATATATGAGTCAGTACAGCCATGGATTTGCTTTCGTACAAAGTAATGGCTGGAATTGTCTGCGCGCTCTGAGAGCGGTCATAGAATGCTTCTTCGGTTTTGAATATCGAATTGTAGCGGGCTTGACTCACGCTTCGTTTTCCCTGTAATAGCCGAGCATCTCAATGTTTTTCAAAGCCTGCTCAGCCGATGGTCTTTGCTCTGCTTGCTGGCAAGTCATCTGCATGATCAGGTCATTCATGTTGTCCGTGATTTGATGGTTGATGTTTTGGGGGCATGATTGCGTTAATGCTTCCGGTTCCTTTCCGGTCAGCAAGAAGTGAGCAGTGCAGCCGAGTGAGTAGATATCACTTTTCTGCTCTGCCTTGCCGCGAAACTGTTCTGGCGATATGTAGCCCTGCTTTCCAACGACTGTTCCTGTGGCAGTGCCGATGAACTCGTTGGCGGCACCGAAGTCGATAAGTGCAAGACTTCCGTTGGGGCGAAAGACGATGTTCTCTGGGGTCAGATCTCTATGCACTACTGGTGGTGACTGTGCTTCGAGGTATTTTAAGATGCCGAGAATTTGCCGCAGCCAGCAAGCAACTCTTCGCTCCGAAATCGGTCCCCGCCGCGCTACCAATCTCCTTAAATCCTCGCCCTGAATATACTGAAGGGTCATATAATGGCGCCCATCTTCGACAAAGTGGTCGTAGATTCGGGCAATTTCAGGATGATTCAACTTTGAGAGCAGAGCCGCTTCCTTTTTGAACATAGCCAGCGCTTTTTCACGAGCTTGGTTGTCTAAACTTTCCGGCACGACAAACTCTTTGAGCACCACCGGTTTTCCATTTTGTCTTCTTGCCAGATAAATGGCCGCCGAACCACCGTAGGACAGAGCCTTTTCGATGATGATTCCAGCATTCAAAATTCTTCCCGGCAGCAGCGGTACATATGTAGTGGCTCGATAGCGCAAAGTCATTTCCGATTCCCACAATGAAGTGAAAGTGGAAATGTCGAGCGGGATTTTTGCCAGTGGATTCTCCGGGTTGCTATCTTCCGTATCTCTGTCATCCTCTGCCGGTGCCAGAGTGCGTGATGCGATGAGCAGCTTATTCAGGTCGTCTTCGGACATCTCGTCTGCTTGAAATACGACGAAATTTCCGTCGACGAAATTGAGTTTCAAGCAAATATTCTGTCCATTTTTTTTGATGAGAACGGATTTCTTGATTTCGCTCCAGAGCCTGTTGCGGTGGCAGTAGAACTGAAGGCAAAGCGAGAGAGGCAGCACAAGACCCTGGCGCGAGACGATAATTCGGTCATCCAGAAATATCAGGAGCAGAAGGCACCCGGCTAAAATCGTCACCAGGGGAGCGACTATCTGCAAGGCAAATGTGATCACTGCGCGCTGGATCAGCCAGAAAGCATGATCGGTCGGCAGCGCCTGAATCAGTGTGGTAATCAGAGGACCCAGGCAGGAAAAAATCCACAATACCGGCACTGCGCACCAGATGACGGCGCTGGCCTTGAGCACGCGAACGAGCGTTCGGCTCAATGATGTCGAATAGCGAATAGAAACGGACTGCATGGAAGAACTCCCAGGGGAGGACCGCCTTCAGGCTCGGGACGATATATTTGATGCCGCGGGTCGACATGCGAATGCGGGCGAAAAATTGCCTGCACTGCAGTTTTTGCCGGACCAGTCGACCTCGTTTGCAATCAGTCAAAAAATGGCTTTCCAGATTGTGCCGGACAGTCCATTTTTAGTAAATGGGGGAAAAGGATAGAAAT
This sequence comes from Candidatus Obscuribacterales bacterium, assembly GCA_019745505.1. GTDB lineage: Bacteria > Cyanobacteriota > Vampirovibrionia > Obscuribacterales > Obscuribacteraceae > QKMZ01. The sequence continues at coordinate 27,558 of JAIETE010000102.1, forward strand.
TTCTAGACGTGTTCTTTAGTCTCGTCCGTTACTTTTATCGTTTCGCCTTTTCCTTTGATTGCTTGTGCCGCCGCGGGCAGGAAATGCATCGCCTTTTCCACCATGCCGGGGTTTTTGCCCAGATTGCCCAATAGTTCGATGGGAATCGGGAAGATGAGGGTGCTGTTTTTCTCGGCCGAAACCTCTACCATCGTCTGCAATTGCCTGAGCTGCATTGCTCCCGGCTGGCTGGCAATTACCGATGCGGCTTGAGCGAGTTTTTCTGCCGCTTGCAATTCACCTTCGGCGGCGACGACTTTGGCGCGGCGCTCTCTTTCCGCTTCCGCCTGACGTGCCATGGCACGCTGCATTTGCTGCGGAATCTCGACATCCTTGATTTCGACGGCGTTTACTTTGATGCCCCAGCCTTCTGTTTGGCGGTCGATAATCGATTGAAGCTTGGCGTTTATCTTGTCGCGCTCGGTGAGAATGTCATCCAATTCGTATTGACCGATGACGCTGCGCAGGGTGGTTTGGGCTACCTGGCTGGTAGCGGACATGGCGTCTTCGATCTTGGTGACCGATTTTCTTGAATCGACTATTTGATAAAAACACACGGCGGCAATCTTGACCGAGATGTTGTCTCTGGTCATCGCTTCCTGCATGGGGATGGACATGGTTACGATGCGCAGGTCCACCTTTTGCGAACGCTCTATAAGAGGAATGACCAGCGCCACCCCGGGGCCGCGTTCGCCCGAAACTCTGCCGAGTCTGAAAACTACCAGCCTGTCGTATTCATTGACGAATTTGACGGAAGAAATCAGGATGAGGAAACCGAAGAAGAGGAGGAACCCGCCAATCTCAAACATTTATCGCTCCTTGCTGCCGATGCAGCGCCGACGTTCTCCGATTAACCCATCAATATGGATGAATGAATACAGGACTTCCTAGCCCTTTCTTCCATCGTTTAACCATGGTGAATCTCAGGGAAATTACTGTACAAGACCGGTATCTCTTTCAGATAGCATGAGAAAGCACGCTGAGCGAGCAAGTTTGACGCCCATTCAGGTGCGAAGCATCCTGAAATTCGCCCACATTAATTGTGTGCCGAGGCTGGAAGCCCGAAAGCTTTATTAATCTAGGAGAGCGGACCATGGTATGGACCTCAGATTATCCGGAAGGCGATAAAGGTAAGGGCGCCAAAAGCACAACTGGTTCCGGTTCCAAGTCTGGCGCGGCGGTGGCGGCAAAATCCGGACAGCCGGCTTCCGGTTCGGCAGCCTCCGGGTGGGGTTTTTCAAGCTCCACCGGCGCAAATGCCTCGAAACAGTCCGACTCAAAGCCTAACGTAAATCCGATATCGGGCGGTTCATCCAAGCAGAAGCCGAAAGGAAAACCGCCCGGTAAGCCGGGCGTATTCTTGCTGCTTGCAGGGGTGATCTTGCCGGTTGCGGCGATCGTCTTCGAACTGAGCACGCATATGTGCGCGAGAAACTTTTTCGATCCTCTGCCGACGCCTGCGCATGTTCTGCTTTTCGCTATGATTCCTGTTTCCAATCTTTTGGTCTGGGTCGCTTCACGGCGAAACATGACTGATTTGCTCGGCATCCTCACTCTGGGCACCGGTATGTCGATGGGCGTTGCGATTCTATATTCCTTGATGTTCCTGCCCATTGTGCCATTGTCCGTGGTGGCGATTCTCTGGTGTGGTTTCGGGCTCCTGGCTCTTTCGCCGCTGCTTGCTATTCCAGCCGTATGGAAGGCAGGCAAGTATGCCATTCACCTTTCGGAGAGTCATAAGACTTACTTTGATGGGCATCAGCTGGAGCATATCGGGCACATGATTATCTTGTGCACGGTGGTGGCGGTTGAATTGCCTTCCACTATGACTCGCATGCACATCGGCGAAGCTGCCCACTCGGAAAAGCCGGCCGCTGCCATCGACTGGCTGCGCAACTGGGGCAATCAGGAAGTCATGCTGCGCGCTTGCTATGAGCGGTCGGGAAGAGCGACTGACATACTCGGGTCTTTGTATGAAGTAAAAAATCCCACCAGTGTCGATGAGGCTCGGGCGATTTTCTACAAAGTTACCGGCAAGCCGTTCAATAGCGTTCCGCTTCCTGCCGCGCTGCGCGCCACCCGTCAAAACCAGGGACTTCTTTGCGACGGTGAAAATGAAGAGCCCAATGTCGAGGATGAATTCGATCGTGACCCGGACATCGCCGGTGAGGCAGTCAGCGGCGTGGCTCGTGGTCTGTCTATGAACGAGTCCAAACTCTCCGGTCATATCGATGGCAATTCATGCATCGCCAATTTGATGTGGAATGTCACCTTTGGAAACACATCGAAATACGATCGTGAAGTTCGCTCGAAGATCTTGCTGCCACCCGGAGCGGTGGTGACCAATGCATTTCTTATCGTCAATGGAACGGAAAGAGAAGCCACTGTGATGGGGCGCAGCATGGCTCGCAAGAAGTATCGCGCAGCCGTAGCCGACAAAAAAGATCCACTGCTGGTCAGCACATGCGGCGCCGACCAGGTGCTTTTGCAGTTGTATCCTGTTGCACCGGAAAGCAAAATTGGCGTTCGACTGCATATTATTGCTCCTCTGGTGGTGACCGAGATGAGCAAAGCCGAACTGGCATTGCCGACATTCGAAGAGAGAAATTTCCAGGTCGATATTCCCACGGCAATCAGCCTCAAGTCCCAGGAGAATCTGATCTCGTCGGCTAAGGAATTACGTGTCGAAACTTCTGGGACAACCAAAATAGCGCAAGGTTCGATCACGACTCCTGAATTGGCGCGATTCGGAGCAGTCGTTGTGGCTGACAGAAACCCATCAATCACTCGCATTGAAGGAAGCCATGATGGATTTCTGCTCGCCGAGGAAATAAGAAAAATCAATTACCCCCGACCCAAAACCGTGCATGTCGTTCTCGATGGATCGAACGGTATGTCTGCTCATTTCGAGACAATTTTGAAAGCGCTCAGGCACATTCCATCCGACATTCCCCTTCGTATCAGTTATGTTCGGGACAACCTGCTGCCGCCGATTTTGGTGAATTCTGGCGATGCCAAAGCGCGCGAAGACGCTTTGACGCAGGTGTCCAAAATCCCATGCGCCGGCGGTCAGGACAATATGACCGAACTTAAGGTCGAGCTTTCCGATGCCATCAACAATGATGGTGCCGCCGTTCTCTGGATTCATTCCGCCCAGCCTCTGCCCGGCAAACTGGACAGTCACTTTGAACTTTCTATTCGCAAATCGAAAAAACCTCTTCTTTATGATTTTGCAGTGGCGGCAGGTCCGAATGAAATTCTCTCCGGTCTGTACAGCTGCCCCGGCCTTGTTCGCGTCAATCGCGGCAGCTTTGTCGAAAAAGATTTAGACCAGCTCTTTTACACCTGGCAGAAAGCTACGCCACAGACAGAACTGGGTGGCATCGTTTACTCCCGCAATCAATTGGCGAATGTCGAGCCTGGTTCTCTCAAGCCGGCTGAGACTGCGCTTGCAAAGCTGGTCGCCTTTGACGAAATCTCCAAGATACAAACAGCGCACGGCAATCATCGTTGCAAATTTGCTCGCCGTGCCGTTGCCCTCTCCAACACCTATCATCTGGTAACTTCATTCTCCAGTGCAATCATCACTGAGCCGGTTCCACAAAGACGAGCACAGGATCA